>NZ_JBEYYC010000046.1:0-37936 GCF_040645355.1 Streptomyces sp. NPDC046805
GAGTTCTCAAGGAACGGACGCTTCCTTTGTACTCACCCTCTCGGGCTTTCCTCCGGGCGCTTCCCTTCGGTGTTTCCGACTCTATCAGATCTTTTCTGACCCGATTCCCTGTCGGCGGGATTTGTCTCGGGCTTCGGGCTTTCGCTCCTCGGCCTTTCGACATTCACTACGTTAACCGATTCCTTCGCCGACTCATAATCGAGTCCCAGGGATTCGAAATTCGGGCATGCGGACATGCCGAATCCATCCCCGCTGAAGGGAGGTCGTAGGTAGTGGGTTGGCCGCTTCCGGCTGCAGGCGATCGCCGTACCCGGTTCAAGCGGCTCGGAGAACATTACGCACTTCGGAGACGAGAGTCAACGTGAGCTGCGTCGCGGACCATGGGCCCGGTAGCGGCTCACCGTCGGGTCGGCGGCGATCCAGAAGCGCCAGGGGCAGACGCCCCCGTCGCCGGAGACGTCGGTCCGAGGGCCGTCGCGTACCTGGTCGGAGGGGATGGGGGTACCTGTCAGGATCTGCAGCGGGCTGCCCATGAGGGCACACCCGTCCGCGCCGTCGAGCGCGCGGTCCACCCCCAGGGCCGTAGTCAGACGGGCCGGGCCTTTGGCCAGTTTCTTGGCGTTTCGGGCCGAGAGTCGACGGGTGCGCGCGAGCTCGGCGCCCTCGATGATCTCGCCGGCGCACAGCGGCTCAGGCTCCGCGGGGCGGCTTGGCTCTCGGGCTCAGGCGGTACGCCGAGACTGTGGGATCACCGGCGAGATAGAAGCGGTGCTGCCAGTCGTGGGCTCTGCTCACGCCCACCCGAGGGCCGACCCGGATGAGCGCAGCGGGTACTGGCCCGCCCTCTGACAGCGCGAGCGAGGCGCCCGTCAACAGGTCTGTGCCGTTGTGCTGTGCCGTGATGCCGAGCGCCTGGCAGAAGTTCCCCGGACCCCGCGCAAGGCGTGGGGGCTCGACCTTCGCCCCTCGCCGCTTGCGTGCCAGGTCTTCCCCTTCGATGACCCTGCCTGCGCGGATGAGGACGGCCGAGGCGATGCCGTCTGTCCCGGTGACGATGTTGGCGCACCAGTGGAGGCCGTGGGACCGGTAGACGTACAGATGTCCCGCGGGCCCGAACATGACGGCGTTGCGGGGTGTCCTGCCCCGGTAGGCGTGGGAGGCGGGGTCGGCCGTACCGGAGTACGCCTCGGTCTCCGTGATGGCGATGCTCACGGTTCCCTCGGGGGTCTGGTGGGTGAGGACGGCACCGAGCAGCTCGGGGGCGACTTCTTCAGCAGGGCGAGCAAGGAGAGCAACGTTCATGCTGACCGCCTTGACATGCCGTAGGCGAAGCAGACGTACACGTGTCCGGGCAGGCCGAACATCACCGCGTTTCGAGGGGTGCAACCGCGGTAGGCGTGTGGGAGTGGCGTACGGTCCGGGGGCGCGATCATGGCGTCCGAGCGTAGTCCAGACGGGTCTGCGTCAAGGGGTGGTCAAGGGTTTCCCTCGCTTGTCAGGGTGGGACACGGAACCGGCCGCGCCCGGTTCGCGTTTGTAGGGATCAAGGGCCCATACGTGGTCCATACGCACTAGGGCCGTACCTAGAGGGAGAGACATGGGGTTCAAGAGGCTGCTCGCGAGTCTGGGGGCCGGCGGGGCTTCGGTGGAGACGGTGCTCACCGAGATCAACGTCGTTCCGGGTGGCGTCGTCCAGGGTGAGGTGCGGATCCAGGGCGGGTCCGTGAACCAGGCCATCGAGGGGCTCTCCGTCGGTCTGCAGGCGCAAGTCGAGACGGAGGGCGGCGACCAGGAGTACAAGCAGAACATCGAGTTCATCAAGGTGCAGCTCGGCGGGACCTTCGAGCTCCAGGCGGGCGCCGTGCACGCCGTGCCGTTCGGTCTGGAGATCCCGTGGGAGACCCCGATCACGATGATCGACGGGCAGCCGCTGCGCGGGATGCACATCGGGGTGACGACCGAGCTGGCGATCGACCGCGCGGTGGACTCCGGTGACCTGGACCCGATCAACGTGCACCCGCTGCCGGCGCAGAAGGCGATCCTGGACGCCTTCATCCAGCTGGGCTTCCACTTCAAGCACGCGGACATGGAGCGCGGCAACATCCGGGGCACCCGGCAGACGCTGCCCTTCTACCAGGAGATCGAGTTCTTCCCGCCGGCGCAGTACCGGGGTCTGAACCAGGTCGAGCTGAGCTTCGTGGCCGACGGCAACGCCATGGACGTCGTCCTCGAGATGGACAAGAAGCCGGGGCTGTTCAGCGAGGGCAGCGACACCTTCCGCTCGTTCCAGGTGGGCCTGCACGACTTCCACGCGACCGACTGGGCGGCGTACCTCAACCAGTGGCTGTCCGAGGTCGGCAGCAAGCGCAACTGGTTCTAGAGCCTGTCCGGCGGACCGGGTCACAGGAAAGCGACGGGGTTCAGCCCGGCGTCTGCGGCATGGTCCGCCGGGCAGGTCCTAGGCTCGGGTCCATCTGGACGTAGCGATCAAGGAGGTACCGAGGTGACCGAGCTCAAGCGGCGGCCACTCCCCCATGACTTCCATCCGCCCGTGCCGTCGTTCACGGTGACGAGCGAGGACATCGAGGAGGGGGCGACCCTCAAGGACGCTCAGGTCCACGCGGGCGGCAACATCTCGCCGGAGCTGAGCTGGGAGGGCTTCCCGCCGGAGACGAAGAGCTTCGCCGTGACGTGCTACGACCCGGACGCCCCGACGGGCAGCGGGTTCTGGCACTGGGTGGTGTTCGACATCCCGGCGTCGGTGACCGAACTGCCGGCGGGTGCGGGAAGCGGCTCGTTCAAGGGGCTCCCCAAGGGGGCGGTCCAGGTGCGGAACGACTACGGGACGAAGGACTTCGGCGGTGCCGCACCGCCGCCCGGGGACGGTCCGCACCGGTACGTCTTCACGGTGTACGCGGTGGACAAGGAGAAGCTCGGCGTGGACTCCGACGCCTCTCCCGCCGTCGTCGGCTTCAATTTGCGCTTCCACACGATCGCGCGCGGCCAGCTGATCGGCGAGTACGAGAACCCCGCGAAGGGCTGACGCGGCGCACCGAATCAGCCGAGCGTTCATGGAACGTTTGCCCGCCCCTGGTCTTGGAATTGATCAGGGGCGGGCATTTTTTATTGCGTTGTCCATCTCGGCGCGCCCGTCCAGAGTTGATCCACGCCCGCCGGGGGTGGGTGATGCATACGGGAGGTGGGCTGGATGCGGGACACGCTGGTACTGAACGCGAGCTTCGAGCCGCTGTCGACGGTGACGCTGAACCGAGCCGTCGTTCTGGTGCTGCAGGACAAGGCCGTCGTCGAGCAGGCCCACCCCGTACTGCGTATGCGGGGCGCCGCTGTGGACATACCCGCGCCCCGGGTGATCCGGCTGTGCAGGTACGTACGGGTGCCGTTTCGAAGACAAGCCCCGTGGTCGAGGCGGGGCGTGCTGGTCCGGGACCAGCACCGGTGCGCGTACTGCGGGCGGCGGGCGACGACCGTGGACCACGTGGTGCCGCGGGCGCAGGGTGGCCGCGACTCGTGGCTGAACACGGTGGCCTCGTGCGCCGAGGACAATCACCGCAAGGCCGACCGGACGCCCGAGCAGGCGGGCATGCCGCTGTTGCGCCAGCCGTTCGAGCCGACGCCGCAGGACGCGATGCTGCTGGCGCTGGGGCAGGAGGAGCTGGCGACACTGCCGATGTGGCTGGCGCGGACTGCTGCCTAGCACGGCGTACGAGGACATAACCAGTACACACGAGAGGGGCTCGCCTTCCGGAGCGGGAAGGCGAGCCCCTCTCGTATGAGCCTCTCTCGTATAGCGAGGGCGTCAGTCGAGCGACGGCTTCTCGCGGCGTTCCGCGGGCGCCCCGCCACCGTTGCCGGAGGAACCGCTGCCGCCCGAACCCCCGTTGAGCGGGCCGAAGTTGCCCATGGCTCCGGACAGGCCCTTGAGGGCGTCGCCGATCTCGCTGGGGACGATCCAGAGCTTGTTGGCGTCGCCTTCGGCGATCTTCGGGAGCATCTGGAGGTACTGGTAGCTGAGCAGCTTCTGGTCGGGGTCGCCGGCGTGGATCGCCTCGAAGACCGTACGGACGGCCTGGGCCTCGCCCTCGGCGCGCAGGGCCGCGGCCTTGGCCTCACCTTCGGCGCGCAGGATCTGGGACTGCTTCTCGCCCTCGGCACGGAGGATCTCCGACTGCCGGACACCTTCGGCCTGGAGGATCGCGGCGCGCTTGTCACGGTCGGCGCGCATCTGCTTCTCCATCGAGTCCTGGATGGAGGTGGGCGGCTCGATGGCCTTGAGCTCGACGCGGTTGACGCGGATGCCCCACTTGCCGGTGGCCTCGTCGAGGACGCCGCGCAGCGCCGCGTTGATCTCCTCGCGGGAGGTCAGGGTCCGCTCCAGGTCCATGCCGCCGATGATGTTGCGGAGCGTGGTGACGGTGAGCTGCTCGATGGCCTGGATGTAGCTGGCGACCTCGTAGGTGGCGGCCCGCGCGTCGGTCACCTGGTAGTAGATGACGGTGTCGATGTTGACCACCAGGTTGTCCTGGGTGATCACCGGCTGCGGCGGGAACGGGACGACCTGTTCGCGCAGGTCGATGCGGTTGCGGATGGTGTCTATGAAGGGGACCACGATGTTGAGGCCCGCGTTGAGTGTCCGCGTGTAGCGGCCGAAGCGCTCGACGATGGCGGCGCTGGCCTGTGGGATGACCTGGATTGTCTTGATCAGGGCGATGAAGACCAACACCACCAGAATGATCAGGACGATGATGACCGGTTCCATCGTCGTTCCCCGTACCCCTCTCCGCCTCGGCGCTTCGGCAGATCTTATGGTTGTCGAAGATCTTGCTGGTCGAGTCTGACAGACCGTCGTACAACTCGGGGAGTCTTCGGCCCAGTTGATTCGTACGAGGTCACGTGATCCGTACGAGGTCACATCACGCGCGAGGTCACATCACGATCGCGGTGGCCCCCTCGATGTCCACGACGTCCACTTCCTGGCCCACGTCGTAGGCGCGATCGGTGTCGAGGGCCCGCGCGGACCAGACCTCGCCGGCGAGCTTGATGCGTCCGCCGGCGCCGTCGACGCGCTCCAGTACGAGGGCCTGTCTGCCCTTCAACGCGTCGACGCCTGTGGCGAATTGGGGCCGCTGGGTGCGGTGCCGGGACGCGATGGGCCGTACGACGGCGATGAGGGCGACCGAGACGGCCACGAAGGTGAGCACCTGGGCCACGACATCGAAGCCGAGGCCTGCGATGCCCGCGGCGGCCAGAGCGCCGACCGCGAACATGCCGAACTCCGGCATCGCGGTCACCACGAGGGGGATTCCCAGCGCCACCGCGCCGACGAGCCACCACACCCATGCGTCGATGTCGTTCACATGGTCATGGTAGGACCGCGGTCACGCCGCGGACAGGGTACGAAGGGGGACGCTCAGGACAGCGGAAGGCCGTGGGCGGTCCAGCGCTCGCCGACCTGCTCGACGACGAGCGGGAGGCCGAAGCAGAGGGAGAGGTTGCGGGAGGTCAGTTCGAGCTCCAGCGGGCCCGCGGCCAGCACCTTGCCCTGGCGGATCATGAGGACGTGCGTGAAGCCGGGGGCGATCTCCTCGACGTGGTGCGTGACCATGATCATCGAAGGGGCGATCGGGTCGCGGGCGAGGCGGCCGAGGCGCCGCACCAGGTCCTCGCGGCCGCCGAGGTCGAGGCCGGCGGCGGGCTCGTCGAGGAGCAGCAGCTCGGGGTCGGCCATCAGGGCGCGGGCGATGAGGGTGCGCTTGCGCTCGCCCTCGGAGAGCGTGCCGAACTTCCGGTCCAGGTACTCGCTCATGCCGAGGCGGTCGAGGAAGGCGCGGGCGCGCTGCTCGTCGATGTCCTCGTAGTCCTCGTGCCAGTGCGCGGTCATGCCGTACGCGGCGGTGAGCACGGTCTCGAGGACGGTCTGGGCCTTGGGGAGCTTCTCGGCGAGCGCGATGCCGGCCAGGCCGACGCGGGGGCGCAGCTCGTTGACGTCGGTGCCGGGCTTGCCGAGGGTCTCGCCGAGGATGGTGGCGGTGCCCGTGCTGGGGAAGACGTAGCTGGAGCCGACGTTGAGGAGCGTCGTCTTGCCGGCGCCGTTGGGGCCGAGGATGACCCAGCGCTCGCCCTCCTTGACCGACCAGGACACCTGGTCCACGAGGGCTCGGCCCTCCCGGACCACGGATACGTCCTGAAGCTCCAGAACATCGCTCATGAGCGCGTTGTCTCCCCTTGCAGTGTGGCCGGTCTCGGCTCTCGCATACGCCTGTGGGCTCGGTCCGCCGCGCCCGGTGGGCGCAGCCCCCACACGAAATCTACGCCACCGGTGCCGAGGTCCATTCCCTCGGTCCGGTCCTTAGGGTGGGGGCATGCTCTCCGAACCACGATCAGGACGCCTCACCGCATGGGGAAATGCCCTTTTGGTCGGACTTGTCGCGCCGGATGACGCCGCGCTCGCCATCGTCGGCGAGGACGCGGTGCACCGGGTGGAGGGGCTGCCGGGCGAGTCGGCGCCGGTCGGCCTCACGCTCGCGCTGGGCCGGCTGCGCGGGCTCGGGACGACCGGGCTGCGGATGGCGCTGCCGGCGCCGGGGCATCCGCTGGGGCTGAGCGGACCGCCGGAATTCAACGCGCGGGCCCTGGAGGCCGGGGAAGCGGTGATCTGTTACGGCGCCGCGTTCGGGTTGGTGCCCGAGGTGTACGAGGCGGGGCCGCACGGTGATGTGCACGCCGAGGTGGTCTGGCACTGCCTGCCGGTGCGGGAGGCGCCGCCGGCCGACGTGCCGTCGCTCGGTGAGGCGGAGCGGGAGCTGGCGGAGGCGCTGCGTGAGGCGACCGAGGTGCTCTCGCGGATGGACGTCGCCGGGTCGGGGCCGGTGGCGGAGGCGGCGATCGACGCGTACCGGGCGCGGGCCGAACCGGAGCAGGACGTGCTGGCGCCGGGGTATCCGTCGCGGGCGGTGCGGGTGTGGGAGCTGGCGCGGCGGGTGGGGCTGCTGATCTCCCTCGCCTATGACAACGGTCACGGTGGTGCGGTGAGCGCGTCGGAGATGGCGGCCCGGTCGGCGGCGCTGCGGCCGGTGGAGCGGACGGCTCGGCGGGCGCAGGTCGCGGCGTACAACTCCGTTGTGGAGGCGCGGGAACGGGGGGCGCGCTGAACGTCGGTTGCGTGGCCGAGGGTGTTGGTGTGACCGTCCCCTGGTGCTGCCGCTCAACAGACCCCCGCTTCGGCCTGAACGGCCTCGCCCTCACACGCCGGACGGGCTGACCGTGCCGACCTGGGCTGCGCTGCCCTCCGTCCTCTCACTGAGGCCGGAGGGCAGCGTGCGGTGTCTCAACGATTGAGGCCCAGGTTGCCGAAGACGGGGTTCAGGGCGCCGATGACGTTCACGGTGTTGCCGACCGCGTTCACGGGGACGTGCACCGGGGCCTGGACGACGTTGCCCGAGACGACGCCCGGGGAGTACTCGGCCTCGCCGCCGGCCCAAGCGCCGCCGTTCGTGGCGGAGGCCATGCCCGCGCAGGCCGCGACCAGACCGCCGGCCACCATCGTGACGGCCGCTGCCTTCTTCAGGTTCTTCACTTCCGAGCCTCCTTGGCGATCGCCGCGGCAGTCGCCGCAGCACGCACTGGAGAACGCCGGAGATCCACGGAGGGTGCGCCGTCCGGGTGACATTCCCACGACGGTATGAATCTCAGTCCGGAACGGGACCCTCTGTATTGCAGCGCGCCGTGTCACGCGATGGCAGCGGGCGCCGGTCAGCCGGCCACGCCGTGCCGTACGGCCCACAGCGCGGCCTGGGTGCGGTCCGCGAGGTCGAGTTTCATCAGGATGTTGGAGACGTGCGTCTTGACGGTCTTCTCTGACAGCACCAGGGCGCGGGCGATCTCGCGGTTGGAGCGGCCGTTCGCTATCAGGCCCAGCACCTCACGCTCCCGCTCGGTGAGCGAACCCCCTCTGCCCTGGCCCGCGTTGACCTCCTCCTGGGAGAGGAGCGCGCCGGCCACCTCGGGCTGGAGCAGGACGTGGCCGGCGTGGACCGAGCGGATGGCGGCGGCGAGCGCGTCGGGGTCCACGTCCTTGTAGACGTACCCCGCGGCGCCCGCGCGCAGGGCCGGGACCACCGTGCGCTGCTCGGTGAAGCTGGTGACGATCAACACACGTGCGGGGTTGTCGAGTTCGCGGAGCCTGCGCAGCGCGTCGATGCCGTCCGTGCCCGGCATCTTGACGTCCATGAGGACGACGTCGGGCCGCAACTCCTCGGCGCGCGCGACTCCTTCGGCGCCGTCGGACGCCTCGCCCACGACCTCGATGTCGTCCTGCACCTCCAGGAAGGTGCGCAGGCCCCGGCGGACCACCTGGTGGTCGTCGACGAGCAGCACCTTGATTGCGTCAGCCACCGGGGACCTCCATCTCGATCGTGGTGCCCTGGCCGGGCGCCGATTCCACGGTCAGCGTGCCGCCCACCCCGTTCGCCCGGTCCCGCATGGAGACAAGGCCCAGATGACGTCCCGCGCTGCGGACCGACTGCGGGTCGAAGCCCTTGCCGTCGTCGGCGACGCGCAGGACGGCACCGCAGGCACGGCGGTCGACCATGACGTCCACGTGCGCGGCCCCGGAGTGGCGCAGGGCGTTGTGCAGGGCCTCCTGCGCGACGCGCAGCAGGGCTTCCTCCTGTGCCGCGGGCAGCGCGCGAAAGCCGGTGCCGGCGAAGGTCACGCGCGCGGTGTGGGCGCGGTCGAGGACCTGTATCTGGGTGCGGAGGGTGGCGATCAGGCCGTCCTCGTCGAGGGCGGCGGGGCGCAACTCCACGACGGCGGCGCGCAGTTCGTCCACGGCTTCGGCGGCGAGCGCGGCCACCTGCTGCAGTTCGCCCTTGGCGCGGGCGGGGTCCCGGTCGACCAGGGCCGTCGCGGCCTGCGCGGTCAGGCGCAGGGAGAAGAGCTTCTGGCTGACCGCGTCGTGCAGCTCGTTGGCGAGGCGTGAGCGTTCCTCGGCGATGGTCAGCTCGCGGCTGCGTTCGTAGAGGCGGGCGTTGGTGAGGGCGATCGCGGCGTGCTGGGCGAGGATCGACAGCAGGTCCTCGTCCTCCTCGGTGAAGCCGCAGCCGTCGTGCTCCTGCGCCGCACGCAGCTTGTTCGCGAGGAACAGCGCGCCGATGACCTCGTCGCCGTCGCGGATCGGCACGCCCAGGAAGTCGGACATGTCGGGGTGGGCGGCCGGCCAGCCCTCGAAGCGCGGGTCCTTGCGGACGTCGGCGAGGCGCTCGCGGCGGGCCTCGTGCAGCATCGCGGCGAGGATGCCGTGCTGGCGCGGGAGCGGGCCGATGGCCTTCCACTGCTCCTCGCTGACGCCGTCGACCACGAACTGGGCGAAGCCGCCGTGGTCGTCCGGGACGCCGAGGGCGGCGTACTGCGCGTCGAGCAGTTCGCGGGCCGAGGCGACGATCGTCTTGAGGACGTCGCGCACCTCGAGGTGCCTGCTCATGGCCAGCAGCGCGGAACTCACCGCGGCGAGGCCGGACCTGGGGCCTTGACTCATGACCTCACGGTACCGGCGGGGTGTGACAGTGCGGATCGGACCGGTGACGGCGGGGTCTGGTCCGGTGGGCGTAGGGCCGGTGGTCTAGGACCGGGGCCCCGGGCGGGCGGCGTAGGGCGAAGGGTCCCGTCGGATTGCGGCCGACGGCCGAGGCGACCGGGGCGGCGCCGTTCCTACGGTGAACGCACCGTCGATCACGAGACGGCGGGGAAGCGGCACGCTGTGGGACAAGGGGACGGTTGTCATGCCGGTAGCGATCATCACGGGGGCCTCGAAGGGGCTGGGGCTGGCGCTCGCCGAGGCGCTGGCCGCGCGCGGCTGGGATCTGGTGCTCGACGCGCGGGGCGCGGTGCCCCTCGCCGAGGCGGCCGGGGCCGTCGCCGCGCACGGCGGGCGGGTGGCGGCGCTGCCCGGGGACGTGACGGACCCGGAGCACCGGTCGTCCCTGGTGGCCGCGGCGCGCGACCTGGGCGGCGTCGACCTGCTGGTGCACAACGCGAGCGCACTGGGAGCCGAGCCGCTGGTGCGGCTGGAGGAGCTGTCCGTGGCGGGGCTGCGACGGGCGCTGGAGGTGAACGTGGTGGCCGCACTGGGCCTGGTCCAGGAGGCGCTGCCGCTGCTGCGGAAGTCGGCGGTGGGCACGGTGATCGCGGTCAGCTCGGACGCGGCGACCGAGGCCTACGCGACATGGGGCGGCTACGGGGCGTCGAAGGCGGCCCTGGACCGGCTGGCCGCGGTGCTGGGCGAGGAGGAGCCGGGGCTGCGGGTGTGGGCGGTCGACCCCGGGGACATGGCGACGGACCTGTACGCGGCGGCCGTACCGGACGACGACGATCCGCGGCCCGCGCCGGCCGACGTGGTGCCGGCGTTTCTCCGACTCCTTCGGGAGCATCCGGTCAGCGGGCGCTACCGGGCCGCCTCCCTGCTGGAGTCCCGGTGACAGCGGCGACGGGAGTGGCACGCGCACACGTGCGCGCCTGGGGAGAGATACCGGAGGAGCTGCTGGCGCGGGTGCCGGCCGAGCAGCGCGGGCCCGGTCTGGGCCGGGATGCCGTACGGCTGCTGGTGTCGCGGGGCACCGAGGTGACGCATCACACCTTCCGGGAGCTGCCGCGGCTGCTGCGGGCCGGGGACCTGCTGGTCGTGAACACGTCGCCGACGCTGGCCGCCGCGGTGGACGGGCTGATCGGGCACGCGCGCGTGGTGGTGCACTTCTCCACCCGCGGGGACGACGGGCGGTGGGCGGTCGAGCTGCGGAACCCCGACGAGCGCGGTACCACGCGCGCGCGGGCGGGCGGCCCCGCGGGTACAGAGGTGGGACTGCCCGGGGGCGTACGGCTGGTCCTGGAGGAGCCGCTGAGCGCGCGGGGCGAGCGGCTGTGGTGGGCGCGGGTGCCGGGGGCGGATGTCACCGCGCTGCTGCGGGAGCACGGGCGGCCCATCCGCTACTCCTATACGGACAGGGACCAGCCGTTGTCGGTGTACCAGACGGTGTTCGCGCTGCCGTCGCCCGACGGGTCGGGCAGTGCGGAGATGCCGAGCGCGGCGCGGCCCTTCACCCCGCGGCTGGTGGCGGAACTGGTGAGCCGGGGCGTGCAGTTCGCGCCGGTCACGCTGCACACCGGAGTGGCCTCGACGCAGTCGCACGAGCCGCCGTATCCGGAGCGGTTCGCGGTGCCGGAGGCCTCGGCGCGGCTGATCAACGCGGCCAGGGCCGGCCGAAGGGGGCGCGGGGCGCCGGAGAGGGGTACACGCGGGCGGGTCGTCGCGGTCGGGACGACGGCCGTACGTGCCGTGGAGTCGGCCAAGGGGCCGGACGGAGTGGTGCGGGCGGCCGAGGGGTGGACCGATCTCGTGGTCACGCCCGCGCGCGGGGTGCGGGCCGTCGACGGGCTGCTGACCGGGCTGCACGAGCCGCAGGCCTCGCATCTGCTGATGTTGGAGGCGATCGCCGGACGCGCCGCGGTGGACCGTGGCTACGACGCGGCGCTGCGCGGCTCCTACCTGTGGCACGAGTTCGGGGACGTGCACCTGGTGCTGCCGCACGAGGGGCCGTACAACTCCGTCGAAAACCCCCTCACACAGAGCATTGCTTCAGCAACTATCGGTGAGACCGAGGGGTCGCCCATGTGAGCCCGCGCATAGGGCGCAGATCACGTACGAAGGTACATAGGAGACAAAGAGGTACGTCCCGAACGGGGCAGACATTCCCAGTCTGTCCCGTTTTGCCCTACTGATCCACTATCTAGGGTCGTACGTCACACCTTTGCCAGGATATTTTGCGACCGCTAAGAATTGCTGCAGTCGCTCGGCGCCGCGGGTTTCCACTCGCGGCGTTCGTGCGGGGCGGAACCGAATCCCCCGCCGGACGACGAGCGACATCCGCGCTATTCGAAGAGGTCCATCTGCCATGCCCAAGAACATGAACACTCGTGCTCGCGGTCGACAGCTGACCAAGCAGCACAAGATCGCGATCGCCGGCGTCACCACCCTCGGTGCCGCTGCCGTCGCCTTCTCCGCGATTCCCAGCAGCGCGACAACGGCTCACACCGCATCCCCCGCCATGACCCACGTGGCGTACAGCTCCGACAAGGTCCAGAACGTCCAGGGCACCGTCGCCGACCAGCTCGCCACGGAGAACGTGAAGCTCCAGGGGATCGCTGCGAAGACGAAGGCCCAGGCCGAGGCCCAGCAGAAGGCTGCCGCCGCGGCGACCAAGAAGGCCGCCCAGGAGCGCTCCGTGAAGGAGGCCGTCAGCCGGTCCACGCAGCGTCTGCAGGTCCAGCCGATGGCCGCGAAGACCTACACGGACAACCTGAACGGCTGGATCACCCACGCCCTGGACATCATGCACGCCAAGGGCATCCCGGGTAGCTACAGCGGGCTGCACCGCAACATCATGCGGGAGTCCTCGGGCAACCCGATGGCCATCAACGACTGGGACATCAACGCCATCAACGGCATCCCGTCCAAGGGCCTGCTCCAGGTGATCCCCCCGACCTTCAAGGCGTACCACGTCACCGGTACGTCCTGGAACATCTACGACCCGGTCGCGAACATCACTGCCGCCGCCAACTACGCGGCCGACAAGTACGGTTCGATCGACAACGTCAACAGCGCGTACTGAGGTAGGCGCGGGCCTCAGGCGTGAACGCCGAGGGCGGTACCCGGTCATCGGGAGCCGCCCTCCGTTCACATCCGGACCCGGTCCCGGGTCACCTTCGGCCCGGTCAGGTCCGAGGACGCGGCCTCACTTGCGCATCACCTCGGGCTCGTGGCGCCGCAGGAAGCGGGCCACGAAGAAGCCGCAGACCACGCTGAGGGCGAGCAGGGCGGCCATGTCCAGGCCCCAGGCACCGACGGTGTGGTCCCACAGCGGATCGGTGTCCGCGCCCTTCTCCGGCGGGCTGATCCTGTTGAAGTCCAGCGTCGCCCCCGCGGCGGCGACGGCCCAGCGCGACGGGATCAGATACGAGAACTCGTCGACGCCGATCGAGCCGTTCAGGGTGAACAGACAGCCCGTGAACACCACCTGGACGATCGCGCACATCACCAGCAGCGGCATGGTCTTCTCGGCCGTCTTCACCAGCGAGGAGATGATCAGTCCGAACATCATCGAGGTGAAGCCCAACGCCATGATCGGAAGCGAGAGTTCGAGCAGGGTGGCTCCCCCGAGGACCAGGCCCCGTTTCGGAATCTCCCGGCTCGAGAAGCCGATCACGCCGATCAGCAGGCCCTGCAGCACGGTGATCATGCCGAGCACGCACACCTTCGACATCAGGTACGCCGAGCGGGACAGGCCCGTCGCGCGCTCCCGCTCGTAGATGACCCGTTCCTTGATCAGCTCGCGGACGGAGTTGGCGGCCCCCGCGAAACAGGCGCCCGCCGCGAGGATCAGCAGGACCGTGGTGGCCGTGCCGTTCGGAACGATCCGGCCACTTCGCGGATTCGCCGGGTTGGGCAGCAGCCCCTGGTCCGGGTCGATCAGCAGACTCATCACACCGAGGACGGCCGGCAGGATCACCATCAGCGCCAGGAAGCCGCGGTCGGAGGCGATCACGGAGACGTAGCGGCGCACCAGCGTGCCGAACTGCGCCGTCCAGCCCTGCGGCTTCGGCGGCTTCATCGCCTGCATCGGCGGCAGTTGTACGGACTGCGGCGCGACCGCGTCGATGTCCGCCGCGTACCTCTGGTAGTGCTGCGAGCCCTTCCAGCGGCCCGCCCAGTCGTAGTCGCGGTAGTCCTCGAAGGCGGAGAACACATCGGCCCAGGTGGCGTATCCGAAGAAGTTCAGCGCCTCCTCCGGCGGCCCGAAGTAGGCGACCGCACCGCCCGGAGCCATCACGAGGAGCCTGTCGCACAGCGCCAGTTCGGCCACGGAGTGGGTGACGACGAGGACCGTACGGCCGTCGTCGGCGAGGCCGCGCAGCAACTGCATGACATCGCGGTCCATGCCCGGGTCGAGGCCCGAGGTCGGCTCGTCCAGGAAGATCAGCGACGGCTTGGTGAGCAGCTCCAGGGCCACGGAGACGCGCTTGCGCTGGCCGCCGGAGAGGGAGGTGACCTTCTTCTCCTTGTGGACGTCCAGCTTCAGCTCGCGCAGCACCTCGTCGATGCGTGACTCGCGCTCGGCGGCCGTGGTGTCGGCCGGGAAGCGCAGCTTGGCCGCGTACTTGAGGGCCGTCCTGACGGTCAGCTCCTTGTGCAGGATGTCGTCCTGCGGGACCAGGCCGATGCGCTGGCGCAGCTCGGCGAACTGCTTGTAGAGGTTGCGGCTGTCGTAGAGCACCTCGCCCTGGTTGGCGGGGCGGTAGCCGGTGAGCGCCTTCAGCAGGGTCGACTTGCCCGAGCCGGACGGGCCGATGACCGCGATCAGCGACTTCTCCGGGACGCCGAAGGAGACGTCCCTCAGGATCTGCTTGCCGCCGTCGACCGTGACGGTCAGACGGCGCGCGGAGAAGGTGACCTCACCGGTGTCGACGAACTCCTCCAAGTGGTCCCCGACGACGCGGAACGTGGAGTGCCCGACGCCGACGATGTCGCTCGGACCGAGCAGCGCCGAGCCTCCCTTGGCGATCGGCTGGCCGTTGACGTAGGTGCCGTTGTGCGAGCCGAGGTCGCGGATCTCCATGCGTCCGCCCGGCGTCGCGTGGAACTCGGCGTGCTGCCGGGAGACCTGGAGGTCGGAGACGACCAGGTCGTTCTCCAGGGCACGCCCGATGCGCATCACCCGGCCGAGGGCGAGCTGGTGGAACGTGGTCGGGCTGCGGTCGCCGTACACCGGCTGCGTACCCGTGCCCCCGGCGCCGGGGCCCTGCTGGTGCGGGATCGACGGTGCGTGCGGTGCCTGTTGCGCCCATCCGGAGCCCGTGCCCTGGGCGGCGTACGGCTGCTGCCGGGGATGTGCGACGGCGGCCGCGGCGCCGGACAGATTCAGACGCGGCCCGTCGGTCGCGTTGCCGAGGTGCACGTCCGAGCCGGGGCCGATCTCCGTCCGGTGGACCCGCCGCCCCTGCACGAAGGTGCCGTTGGTGCTGCCCTGGTCCTCGATGACCCAACCGCGGCCGTCGAAGCGGACCGTGGCGTGGCGCCAGGAGACCCTGGCGTCGTCGAACACGATGTCACCGCGTGGATCGCGCCCGAGCGCGTAGGGCCTGGAAGGGTCGAGTGTCCAGGTCCGTCCGTTCGTTTCCAGTACGAGTGCCGGCACCGCGTGCGCCATGAGTTGCCCCCCGAATCGCCCCCGATACAGGGAGTCTAGGGATGCCGAACAGTGCGGGGAACTGTTTCGGCCTCCGCCCCCCGGCCCGGCGCCCGACCGTGCGCGGCGCGCAAACGAGCGTGCTAACTCACGCCGTTGACGGGGTGGAAACCGGACCGGAGAGTGGTAATCCCCGCGAGGGGGACATGCGCGGCGGTCGGCCGCGCCGCGGATCGGGGGGTCTTCCATGAGCGCTGCCACGGGAGTCGGGACCGCGCGGCAGGGCACGAGGCTGCCGTGGGGCGACATCCTGCTGTCCGCGATCGCCGCCGTGAGCTGGGCGCTGGCGGGGATGACGGCCACCGCCGCGCTCGGACTGCACCTGCTGGAGGCGGACGCGGCGGGCTCACTGGGCCGCATGACGGCGGTCGTTGTGGCGCTCGGAGCGGGCGGATCGGTCGCGCCGTCCGGCGACATGTCCGTCTTCGGGCTGAAGGGCGCCGAGGCCGACACGGCCATCACGCTCACGCCGTTGGGCGTCAGCCTGGTCGGCGCCCTGCTGTTGTCGTGGTTCTTCCTACGGTCCCTGCGCGCGGCCGGAGCCGTGATCGCGCCGTCCGAACTCCTCGCGCGCGCGGGCACGGTGATCCTGCTGTTCGTGGCGATGCTGGGCGGCCTCGCCCGGGCCGGGCACGACGTCATCACGATCGACGGGGGCTCGCTCGGGCTCGACAAGCCGGCGGGCAAGCTGCCGGGCGGGGGCGACGGAATCGACGTCCCCGGCGTCGGCGATCTCGGGGACGTCGGCGGGCTGCTGCCCGACCGGATCGGCGACCTCGTCCATGCGAAGGCGGCCATCGGCTTCACCGTGGACACCGTGCCGACGCTCCTCGGCGGGCTCGGCTGGTCCACGGGCATCCTCCTGATCTCCCTCCTCGCCTCGCGCCGCGCTCCCCTGCCGCGCGGCTGGGCGGCGGTGCACCGGGTGGTACGGCCGGCGGTCTCGGCCCTCGTCACCGTGCTGCTCCTGGCCGTCGCCGCCGGGCTCGCGGCGGCGGCGTACGCGGCGATCGGCGACGCCCATCCGAAGCGCATCGCCGGGGCGGCCCTGCTCGGCGCGCCGAACGGCGTGTGGCTCGGCATCCCCCTCGGCCTGTTCGTGCCCTGGCACGGCACGGCCACGGGCGCACTGGCCAAGCTGCTGCCCGACCCCTTCGACCGACTCCTGAGCGTGCGGTCCGACCAGCCGGTGACGCTGGGGCGGCTGGCCGGCCTGGACGGGCGCGTGTGGCTGCTCGCGGTGGCTGCGGCGGTGACGATGCTGCTGGCCGGGGTGCTGACGGCCGCGCGGACGCCGGTGACGGCGCATCGTCCGGGCGCCCTCGTCCTCGCCGGGCGGTGCGCGCTGCGGCTGGGGTGCGCGACCGCGCTCGCGCTGCCCCTGCTCGCCCGGCTGACGGACGTGTCCGTGCACGCCTCGCTGTCCGTGCTGGGCTTCGACGCGTTCGGCGCGGGAATCAAGCTGCACGGCCGTCTCGGTATGGCGTTGCTTCTCGGTGCGGTCTGGGGCGCGGGCGCGGGTGCCGTCGGGGCGTTGGCGGCATGGGCGAGCGGGGCCGCGGGGTCACGGGCCGCGCCGCCTGCACTGTCTGTGGCACTGACGGTGGCACTGAGTGACGCGGGAGACGGTGCCGGAGCCGCTGCCGGACATCGGGAACGCGCCGGTCGTGCCGACGGCTCCGGGCAGGCAGGTCCCTATGCCCCCGGTACGCCGTACCGGCCGCCCGACCCCGCCACGAATCCGTACCTCCGGATCCCGGACGAGATGCGTGAGCCGCACGACGGTCCTCCGGCGGCGGGCGATGTGCACGACGGTCCGCCGTCGGCCGGCGATGTCCACGGCGCTCTCACCATGGCCCGGCCGCTCGACTCCCCTCGGCGTGCACCGGAGCGCGAGGGACCCCCTCCGTCGCCACCGCTGCCTCCGGAACCGCCCCGGGTACCGAGGAAGCCCAACGACCGGAAGTGGCCGAACGACCGGAAGTGGCCGAACGACCGGGAGCAGCCCAACGACCGGGAGCTGCCGAACGACCAGGGGTGAAAGATTCCCGACACCCGCCCGACGCCTACTGTTCCGCGTCCGCCAGTCGGACCACACGGGCGCGAGGCACTGGGTGCCGGATACGGTGGATGCACCATGAGCGCATCGCAGAGTTCCGAGAGCCCCACCCTGCTCGTCAAGATCTTCGGCAAGGACAGGCCGGGCATCACGGCCGGTCTCTTCGACACCCTTGCCGCCTACTACGTCGACGTGGTCGACATCGAGCAGGTCGTCACCCGCGGGCGGCTGGTGCTCTGCGCGCTCGTGACCCAGCCGCCCGCCGGGCTGGAAGGCGACCTCCGGGCCACCGTGCACAGCTGGGCCGAGTCGATGAAGATGCAGGCGGAGATCATCTCCGGGCACGGCGACAACCGGCCGCGCGGTCTCGGGCGTTCCCTGGTGACCGTCCTCGGCCACCCGCTCACCGCCGAGTCGACCGCCGCCATCGCCGCCCGGATCACCAAGGTCGGCGGCAACATCGACCGTATCTTCCGACTCGCCAAATACCCGGTGACGGCGGTCGAGTTCGCGGTGTCCGGCGTCGAGACCGAGCCGCTGCGCACCGCTCTGGTCTCCGACGCGAGCGCGCTCGGCGTCGACATCGCGGTCGTGGCGGCGGGGCTGCACCGGCGGGCCCAGCGGCTGGTCGTCATGGACGTGGACTCCACCCTGATCCAGGACGAGGTGATCGAGCTCTTCGCCGCGCACGCCGGCTGCGAGGACAAGGTGGCCGAGGTGACGGCGGCCGCGATGCGCGGGGAGCTGGACTTCGAGCAGTCACTGCACGCGCGCGTGGCCCTGCTGGAGGGGCTCGACGCCTCGGTGGTGGAGAAGGTGCGCAACGAGGTCCGGCTGACGCCCGGCGCGCGGACGCTCATCCGCACCCTGAAGCGGCTCGGCTACCAAGTCGGCGTGGTGTCCGGTGGGTTCACCCAGGTCACCGACGATCTGAAGGAGCGGCTGGGGCTGGACTTCGCCCAGGCCAACACCCTGGAGATCGTCGACGGAAAGCTGACGGGCCGGGTCACGGGCGAGATCGTGGACCGGGCGGGCAAGGCGCGGCTGCTGCGCCGGTTCGCCGCCGAGGCCGGCGTCCCGCTCTCCCAGACGGTGGCGATCGGCGACGGCGCCAACGACCTGGACATGCTGAACGCGGCGGGACTCGGCGTCGCCTTCAACGCCAAGCCGGTCGTCCGCGAGGCCGCGCACACCGCGGTGAACTTCCCCTTCCTGGACACGGTCCTGTATCTGCTGGGCGTCACCCGCGAAGAGGTCGAGGCGGCGAACACGCACGACGAGGGCTGACCATGCGCGGCGAGGGCCGGTGCCCTCGCCGCGCGAGGTCACGAGGCGGGGGTCATTCCGCGGGGGTCATTCCGTCGGGGCCCAGTAGTCGACCAGCGTGGCCACGCCCGGCTCCACGCCCTTCCAGGAACCGGTGAAGGTCAGGACGGCGCAGGCCGCAGCAGGGAAGCCATGGCGGTTCATCCGCTCCCGGGCATCGCCATCGGCCGTGCCGGACAGGATGTCGGCCACGCCGTGCACCCCCGGATTGTGACCGATCAGGAGCACGTTCTGCGCGTCGTCGGGGACCTCGTTGAGCACAGCGATCAGCTCGCCGGGGGAGGCCTCGTAGAGCCGCTCCTCGTAGACGGTTTTCGGCCGGTGCGCGAGCTCCTGGACGGCGAGCTTCCAGGTCTCGCGGGTCCGGACCGCGGTGGAGCACAGGGCCAGGTCGAAGGGGATGCCGGTGTCGGCCAGCTTGCGCCCGGCGACTGCGGCGTCCTTACGGCCCCGGTCAGCGAGCGGCCTTTCGTGATCGGTCACCTGCGGCCAGTCGGCTTTCGCATGCCGGAAGAGGACAATCCTGCGGGGTTCAGCGACGCTCATGGGTCCCAGCTTCGCATGAAACAGGCCACGGGGCGCAGGGAGTTGACATGCGGATTCACCGGTCGGAGACGCCACGGAACTAGCGGGCAGCCAGCTGCCGCAGGCGCTCGAAGAGGTGGATGATCACGGGGTCGCCCGTGGCCGCCTGGGCGTCGGACGGGTTCAGTATCAGCATCAGCAGGGAGACGAAGGCGAGCGCGGGCATGGCGAGAGCCCACCAGCGCAGCCGGGTGTCGACGCCGTCCCGGGTCGCCGGGTGAGGGCGGGTGTGCGCACGGGCCGACATGATCGCCTCCGCTGGTCTCCGGACGGTTCGCGTGCCGCATTTCGCGGTCACCCCTCGAAGCTACGGAATCCGGGGCCGCCAACCCATCCGGTGATCCACCCACTTGACCCTGACACTCTCCCCCTAGGGGATGGGGGCCGACCCCACCATCGGCCACCGAGGCCGGGGGCAATGTGGTCAGGGAGACGCGAGCGTCGCGATGACGGCGATGACCACGAAGATGGCTAGGAACGAGCCGAAGACGAGCAGCAGCTTCTTCTGGCTGTTCTGGGGGTGCGGGTCGAGCGCAGGCATGCGCCCAGTCTCGCACCCCTCGTCCACGCCGGCCGCGCCGGGGATCCGATCCGGTCCATCCGACCGATGCGACCGGTCCGACCGCCTCCGATCAGCGCGCCGCCTCGTCCTCCACCGTCCGGTCGCGGCCCGCCAGGACGCCCACCGCCATCTGCGGCAGCATGAGGCCGGCCATGAGGGCGATCGGGAGGCCCCAACCGCCGCTGTGCTGGTAGAGCACGCCGACCAGGAGCGGCCCGGGGATGGAGATCAGGTAGCCGGTGCTCTGCGCGAAGGCGGAGAGCTGGGCGACGCCCGCGCTGGTCCTGGCCCGCATGCCGACCATCGTGAGGGCCAGCGGGAAGGCGCAGTTGGAGACGCCGAGCAGTACGGCCCAGGCCCAGGCGCCCGCCGCCGGGGCGAAGTACAGGCCCGCGTAGCCGGAGAGACCGCAGAGGCCCAGGACCAGCACGATCGGTCCCTGCTGGGGCAGCCGGGTGGCGAGGCGCGGGATGACGAAGGCCAGCGGCACGCCCATCACCATGGTGACGGCGAGGAGCAGCCCCGCCGTGCTCGCGGCCACGCCCGCGTCGCGGAAGATCTGCGCCATCCAGCCCATGGTGATGTAGGCGGCGGTGGCCTGCAGTCCGAAGAAGACGGCGAGCGCCCGGGCCGTACCGCTCCGGGTGATCCGCAGCGGAGCCTGCTGCCGCCGCTCCTCGGCCTCTCGCACGGGTTCCGGGGCGGACTCCCCCGCCGAGGCCGTGCCCCGGTCCCGGACCAAGGGAAGCCAGGGCAGTACGGCGGCGGCCGCGAGCCCCGCCCACACGGCGAGCCCCGAGCGCCAACTGCCGCCCAGCGCCTCGGTCATGGGCACGGTCACCGCGGCGGCGGTCGAGGTGCCGAGGGCGAGGGCCATCGAGTACAGGCCGGTCATGGAGCCCACCCGGTCCGGGAACCAGCGCTTGACGATGACCGGCATCAGTACGTTGCTGACCGCGATGCCCATGAGCGCGAGCGCGCTGGCGGCCAGGAATCCGGCGGTGCTCCCGGCGTAGGGCCGTATCAGCAGGCCGGCGGCGATGGCGACCATGCCGGCGCACACCACCGCGGCCGGTCCGAAGCGGCGGGCGAGGCGGGGTGCCGTGACCCCGAAGACGGCGAAGCAGAGCGAGGGGACGGAGGTGAGGACGCCGGCCACGCCGCCGCTCATGCCGAGCCCGTCGCGGACCTCTTCGAGGAGCGCGCCGAGGCTGGTGATGGCGGGGCGGAGGTTGAGCGCCGAGAGCACGATGCCGACGACGACCAGGCGCGTCGCCCACGTGCGCGTGGATCGCGCGGATGCCGCCATGGGCGCGCGCCCGGGGGTATCCCCGGCCTCCGGAGCCTTGTCCGCGGCCGTATCGCGTTCGGCGCGTTCGGCCGTGGATGTCGCCGCCCTGGTGTGTGTCGTCCGGGTCTCCTCGCCTGCCATGTTCTCCATCATAGAATCATAGGATGATTGGTCGTTCAGGTCGTCCACTCCCGGACCGGGCTCTGCCGGTCCTCGTGTGCGAAGGTGAGCCATGCCCCTGAGCCACCCCCGTCGTTCGGCACTGTCCGAGCAGGTCATCGCCGAGCTGCGGACCCAGATCACCTCGGGCGAGTGGCCGGTCGGGTCGCGCATCCCGACGGAGCCGGAGCTGGTCGAGCAGCTCGGCGTCGCCCGCAACACGGTCCGCGAGGCCGTCCGCGCGCTCGCGCACAACGGCCTGCTGGACATCCGCCAGGGCTCCGGCACATACGTCGTGGCGACCAGCGAGCTGGCGGGCGTGATGCACCGCCGGTTCGCCGACGCCGACCCGCGGCACATCGCCGAGCTGCGCTCCACGCTGGAGTCGGCCGCGGCGAAGCTGGCCGCCGAGCGGCGCACCGAGAAGGACCTCAAGCAGCTCGACGCGCTCCTGGTCCGCCGCGAGGAGGCCTGGGAGTCGGGGGACGCGGAGGCCTTCGTGACCGCGGACGCGACCTTTCATCTGGCGGTGGTGGCCGCCTCCCACAACGACGTCATGACCGCGATGTACGCCGACCTGGGCGAGGTGCTGCGGGAGTGGCTGCGCGCGGACGTCGGAGCCGATCTGACGCCCGAGGCGCACATGGACCACACCCGGCTCGTCGACGCGATCCGCGCAGGGGACGCGGAGACGGCCGCCGTGGAGGCCGCGAGCTACCCGTTCCTGTGCCGTCCGGGGCGGTTCAGCCCGCCTTCTGGTGACTGACCCAGGCCGAGCCGACGTCCTTCCAGCACCGGCCCGTGAGCCGTACGGTCAGCGCGGGCTCGGCGTCGACCGGACCGGTGTCGGTGTCGAGGTCCCACCAGCGGGCGCACTCGACGTGCAGGCTCACGCGGTCGGTGTCGACGTAGGGGTTGTGGCAGTAGGCCACCACATGCGAGCCGCGGATGGCCGTACGGCACTCCGCCCCGAACAGGCGCGGGGCGGCGGCGTCCTTCACGCGCGCGTGGGGCGTCGCCTCGTACGGCAGCGACAGGACGAGTGCGACGGCGACGGTGAGTGAGGCCAGGCTGCGGGACAGGCGCACAAGGGGGACCTCCTCGGCCGAGCTGGGGAGGGAATCCGCAAGGTGAACTCGTACTCGGAACTCGTATTCAAGAGTGCGCCGTCCTCGCACGTCCGCGCCCGGCCAGTGGGCCGAACGGGTGAACCCGGAACGGGTCGAGGCCCGCACCGGTAGGGGTGCGGGCCTCGGCCGTCGGTCGGGCAGCGGCGGCGATCAGGCGCCGACGGCGTGCAGACCGCCGTCCACGTGGATGATCTCGCCGGTGGTCTTCGGGAACCAGTCGCTCAGCAGCGCGACGACGCCGCGGCCGGCCGGCTCCGGGTCCTTGAGGTCCCACTCCAGGGGGGCGCGGTTGTCCCAGACCGACGCGAGCTCGGCGAAGCCGGGGATGGACTTGGCGGCCATGGAGCCGATCGGGCCCGCGGAGATGAGGTTGCAGCGGATGTTCTGCTTGCCCAGGTCGCGCGCCATGTAGCGGTTGGTGGCCTCCAGGGCGGCCTTGGCCGGGCCCATCCAGTCGTACTGCGGCCACGCGTACTGCGCGTCGAAGGTGAGGCCGACGACCGAGCCGCCGTTCTGCATCAGCGGCAGGCAGGCCATGGTCAGCGACTTCAGGGAGAACGCCGAGACGTGCATGGCCGTGGAGACGGACTCGAACGGCGTGTTGAGGAAGTTGCCGCCGAGCGCGTCCTGCGGCGCGAAGCCGATGGAGTGCACGACGCCGTCGAGGCCGCCGAGCTCCTCGCCGACCACGTCGGCCAGGCGGCCGAGGTGCTCGTCGTTGGTGACGTCGAGCTCGATGACCTTGGTGGGCTTCGGCAGCTTCTTGGCGATGCGCTCGGTCAGCGTGGGCCGCGGGAACGCGGTCAGGATGATCTCGGCGCCCTGCTCCTGGGCCAGCTTGGCGGTGTGGAAGGCGATGGAGGACTCCATCAGCACACCGGTGATCAGGACGCGCTTGCCCTCGAGAATTCCGCTCATGGTGATCAGTGACCCATTCCCAGTCCGCCGTCAACGGGGATGACGGCTCCAGTGATGTACGAGGCGTCGTCCGAGGCGAGGAACCGCACCGTCGCGGCGATCTCCTCGGGCTGCGCGTAACGGCCCAGCGGCACCTGCGACACGATGCCCGCGCGCTGTTCGTCGGTGAGCGCCTGCGTCATGTCGGTGTCGACGAAGCCGGGCGCGACGACGTTGAAGGTGATGTTGCGCGAGCCCAGCTCACGGGCGAGGGAGCGCGCGAAGCCGACCAGGGCGGCCTTGGAGGCGGCGTAGTTCGCCTGCCCCGCCGAGCCGAGCAGTCCGACGACCGAGGAGATCAGGACGACGCGGCCCTTCTTGGCGCGCAGCATGCCGCGGTTGGCGCGCTTGACGACGCGGAAGGTGCCGGTGAGGTTGGTGTCGATGACCGAGGTGAAGTCCTCCTCGGACATGCGCATCAGGAGCTGGTCCTTGGTGATGCCGGCGTTGGCGATCAGGATCTCGACGGGGCCGTGCTGGGCCTCGATCTCCTTGTAGGCCTGCTCCACCTGCTCGGGGTCGGTGATGTCGCACTTGACGGCGAGGAAGCCGGCCGGCGGCTCCCCCGAGCGGTACGTGATCGCGACCTTGTCGCCGGCGTCGGCGAATGCGCGGGCGATGGCGAGGCCGATGCCCCGGTTGCCTCCGGTGACGAGAACCGAGCGGCTCAACGGATCACCCTTTCGATAGCGGTCTGATGCGTTCCGACAACCCGCCCGAACGCCTCGGCGTGAGGCGAGACAGGCGGCTTCATCGAAAACCTATCGGTAGGGCCCCTTCCGTGGGCAAGACGGCACCGACAGCGGCGACCCGCACGTGCTGTCGGGTTCCTACAGTCGGCAACGCCGGATCCGTCCATGAGACCGCATGCCCCGGCCCACCGAAGGCTTTCGCCCTGCGCCGGCCCCCGGAAGTGCCGGCCGGCGCGGGGCGCTCCCCCGGAGCGGTACCGACAGCGGTCAGTGCCGGGCGGTCAGAACCAGGGCGGACATCACCGCGGCGATGACCAGAGCCGCCACGCCGTAGGCGAGCCGGTGGGCACGCAGCACGGGCAGGAAGCGGTCGACGGCGAGCCTCCCGGGCCCGGTGAGGGCCAGCGCACCCGCGCCCGCTGCCAGCACCAGCGGGTACTCGACACCGTTGGGGGCGAAGAACCCGCCGGCCGACGTCACAGCCACGGCATTGATCATGGTGCCGAGGGCCGCGGCGCCCGCGAGCGGCGTGAGCAGACCGAGGACCAGGCCGAGTCCGCCGAGCGTTTCGGTGAGTCCTGCGATGACCGCCATCACCCTGGCGGCGGGGTATCCGCTCATGGTGAAGAACTGGGCGGTGCTGTCCAGGCCGCCGCCACTGCCGAACCAGCCGAAGAGCTTCTGCGTGCCGTGTACGGCGAGGATCAGACCGAGGGCGATGCGGAGGATCAGGAGCCCGACGTCATAGGCGTGCAGCGAAGAGCCCGGTGTGCCGGCCCCGGCGCTCACGGTGCGGGGGGTGCGGGCGGGTCGGAGGGTGGACGTCACGGAAAAACCTTTCTACCGAGATTAAGTTGAATGTTCAACCTCATCGACCATAACCCGATAGGTGAACGTTCAACAAATCTCGGCCCTCGGTCGCCCGGCCAGAGGGAAAGCCCGCATGTACGGAGAGTGCCGGACGTGTTTGACTTCCGTACCGGCGACTCCGTACGGGCCATTCGGATCGTCCGAGCACGACGGACCTGGTGGTAGCAGCGAAGGGAAACCCACCCGTGCCCCATGAGATCGATCAGTCGTTTCTGGCACTTCCCCTACGGGCCCTGGCCGACGCCGCGCTGGCACGCGCGCGTGCGCTCGGGGCCGGGCACGCGGACTTTCGGTTCGAGCGGGTGCGCAGCGCGTCCTGGCGGCTCAGGGACGCCAAGCAGGCCGGGTCGTCCGACACCACCGACCTGGGGTACGCGGTGCGGGTCGTGCACGGCGGGGCGTGGGGGTTCGCGTCGGGCGTGGACCTGACGATGGACGCCGCGGCCAGAGTGGCCTCGCAGGCCGTGGCGATGGCGAAGCTCTCGGCTCAGGTGATCAAGGGTGCCGGGTCGGACGAGCGGGTGGAACTCGCCGACGAGCCGGTGTACGCCGAGAAGACGTGGATCTCGTCGTACGAGATCGATCCGTTCTCCGTGCCCGACGAGGAGAAGTCGGCGCTGCTGGCGGACTGGAGCGCGCGGCTGCTGGCGGCGGACGGGGTCAACCACGTCGACGCCTCGCTGCTGACCGTGCACGAGAACAAGTTCTACGCGGACACGGCGGGCACCGTGACCACACAGCAGCGGGTGCGGCTGCATCCGCAGCTGACCGCGGTGTCGGTCGACGAGTCCAGCGGCGAGTTCGACTCGATGCGGACGATCGCCCCGCCGGCCGGGCGCGGCTGGGAGTACCTCACCGGCACCGGCTGGGACTGGGAGGGCGAGCTGGAGCGGATCCCGGAGCTGCTCGCCGAGAAGATGCGGGCGCCGAGCGTGGACCCGGGCCTGTACGACCTGGTCGTCGACCCGTCCAACCTGTGGCTGACCATCCACGAGTCCATCGGGCATGCCACGGAACTGGACCGCGCCCTCGGCTACGAGGCCGCCTACGCCGGCACCTCCTTCGCCACCTTCGACCAGTTGGGCAAGCTGAAGTACGGCTCCGAGCTGATGAACGTCACCGGTGACCGCACCGCCGAGCACGGTCTCGCGACCATCGGCTACGACGACGAGGGCGTCGAGGCGCAGTCCTGGGACCTGGTGAAGGACGGCACGCTCGTCGGCTACCAGTTGGACCGGCGCATCGCGAAGCTGACGGGCTTCGCGCGGTCCAACGGGTGCGCGTACGCCGACTCCCCCGCGCACGTGCCCGTGCAGCGCATGGCCAACGTCTCGCTCCGGCCGGACCCGGCGGGGATGTCCACGGAGGACCTCATCGGGGGCGTCGAGCGCGGCATCTACGTCGTGGGCGACCGCTCCTGGTCCATCGACATGCAGCGCTACAACTTCCAGTTCACGGGACAGCGCTTCTTCAAGATCGAGAACGGCCGGATCGCCGGTCAGCTCCGGGACGTCGCCTACCAGGCGACGACCACCGACTTCTGGGGCTCCATGGCGGCCGTCGGCGGCCCGCAGACCTACGTCCTGGGCGGCGCCTTCAACTGCGGCAAGGCCCAGCCGGGCCAGGTGGCCGCCGTGTCGCACGGCTGCCCGTCGGCCCTGTTCAGGTCCGTGAACATCCTCAACACCACGCAGGAGGCCGGTCGATGAGTGCCCGTACGAACAAGCCGCACGAGATCGTCGAGCAGGCCCTCGCCCTGTCCCGGTCCGACGGCTGCGTCGTGATCGCCGACGAGCGCTCGACGGCGAACCTGCGCTGGGCGGGCAACACGCTGACGACCAACGGCGTCACACGCGGCCGTACGCTCACCGTCATCGCGACCGTCGACGGCACGGAGGGCACGGCCTCGGGGGTCGTCTCCCGGTCCGCCGTGACCGCGCAGGAGCTGGAGCCCCTCGTCCGGGCCGCCGAGGCCGCCGCGCGCGGGGCGGGTCCCGCCGAGGACGCCCAGCCGCTGGTCACGGGCGTACCGGAGTCGCCGGACTTCACGGACGCGCCCGCCGAGACCTCGTCGGCGGTGTTCGCGGACTTCGCCCCGGCGCTCGGGGAGGCGTTCGCACGCGCGCGTGCGGGCGGACGCGAGCTGTACGGTTTCGCCAACCACGAGCTCGTGTCGACGTACGTGGGCACGTCCGCGGGGCTGCGCCTGCGGCACGACCAGCCGAGCGGCACGCTGGAGCTCAACGCCAAGTCCCCGGACCGTACGCGCTCGGCGTGGGCGGGGCGCCCCACGCAGGACTTCAAGGACATCGACCCGATCGCGCTGGACGCCGAGCTGGCCGTACGCCTGGGCTGGGCCGAGCGGCGCGTGGAGCTGCCCGCGGGCCGCTACGAGACGCTGCTGCCGCCGAGCGCGGTGGCGGACCTGCTGATCTACCAGCTGTGGTCGGCGTCGGGCCGGGACGCGGCCGAGGGCCGGACGGTGTTCTCCAAGCCGGGCGGCGGCACCCGTGTCGGCGAGAAGCTGTCCGGGCTGCCGCTGACGATGCGCAGCGACCCGGGCGAGCCCGGCCTCGAGTGCACCCCGTTCGTCGTCGCGCACTCCTCCGGGGGCGACCAGTCGGTGTTCGACAACGGGCTGCCGGTCCCGGCGACGGAGTGGATCGACCGCGGTGAGCTCAGGCACCTGACCACCACCCGGCACAGCGCCGGGCTGACCGGGCTGCCCGTGGCCCCGACGGCCGGGAACCTGATCCTGGACGGCGGCGCGGACTGCTCGATCGAGGAGATGGTGGCGGAGACCGAGCGCGGGCTGCTGCTGACCTGCCTCTGGTACATCCGCGAGGTCGACCCGGCGACGCTGCTGCTGACCGGTCTGACCCGGGACGGCGTCTACCTCGTGGAGAACGGCGAGGTGACGGGGCAGGTCAACAACTTCCGGTTCAACGAGTCGCCGGTGGACCTGCTGGGGCGGGCGACGGAGGCGGGGCGGACGGAAAAGACGCTGCCGAGGGAGTGGAGCGACTGGTTCACTAGGACTGCGATGCCTGCGCTGAGGGTGCCCGACTTCAATATGAGCTCTGTCAGTCAGGGCGTATAACCTCGTAGGCGTTCATATGTCGGCCGACACCACGACCGGCCGCAGATCATCCGAGGAGACACGAGAACCGTGACGGACATCGTCGACGAGCTGAAGTGGCGCGGGCTGTTCGCCCTGTCCACTGACGAGGACGCTTTGCGCAAGGCGCTCGCGGACGGTCCCGTCACGTTCTATTGCGGTTTCGACCCGACCGCGCCGTCCCTGCACGTCGGTCACCTGGTGCAGGTGCTGACCGTGCGCCGGCTCCAGCAGGCCGGGCACCGGCCGCTGGCGCTGGTGGGTGGCGCGACGGGTCTGATCGGCGACCCCCGCCCGACCGCGGAGCGCACGCTGAACGACCCGGAGACGGTCGCCGGCTGGGTCGGCAAGCTGCGTGGCCAGATCGAGCCGTTCCTCTCCTTCGAGGGGGAGAACGCGGCCGTCATGGTCAACAACCTCGACTGGACCGAGGGCCTGACCGCGATCGAGTTCCTGCGGGACATCGGCAAGCACTTCCGCGTCAACAAGATGCTGACGAAGGACTCGGTGGCCCGCCGCCTGGAGTCCGACCAGGGCATCAGCTACACGGAGTTCAGCTACCAGATCCTGCAGGGCATGGACTTCCTGCAGCTGTTCCGACGCTACGGCTGCACGCTCCAGCAGGGCGGCAGCGACCAGTGGGGCAACCTCACGGCCGGTCTCGACCTGATCCACCGGCTGGAGCCGCACGCCGAGGTGCACGCGCTGGCCACCCCGCTGATGACCAAGGCGGACGGCACCAAATTCGGCAAGACCGAGGGCGGCGCCGTCTGGCTCGACCCGGAGATGACCACGCCGTACGCGTTCTACCAGTTCTGGCTGAACGTGGACGACCGCGACATCTCGACGTACATGCGCATCCTGTCCTTCAAGTCCCGTGAGGAGCTGGAGGAGCTGGAACGGCAGACCGAGGAGCGTCCGCAGGCGCGGGCGGCGCAGCGCGCGCTGGCCGAGGAGCTGACGACGCTGGTGCACGGCGCCGAGCAGACGGCCGCCGTGATCGCCGCGTCCAAGGCGCTGTTCGGTCAGGGCGAGTTGGCGGACCTCGACGAGCGGACGCTGGCGGCCGCCCTGTCCGAGGTGCCGCACGTCCAGGTGACCGAGCCGGGCCTGGTGACGGACCTGTTCGCCGAGGTCGGCCTGGTGGCGAGCAAGTCCGCCGCACGCCGCACGGTCAAGGAGGGCGGTGCCTACGTGAACAACGTCAAGGTCACCGCCGAGGACGCGGTCCCCGCCAAGGAGGACCTGCTGCACGGCCGCTGGCTGGTGCTGCGCCGGGGCAAGAAGAACCTGGCGGCGGTCGAGGTCACGTCCGCCTGATCCACCCCGAAGGGCGGCTTCCGCGACGGGAGCCGCCCTTCGCCATGTGCGCGGGGAAGCGTCCAGCCGGAGGGGGCCCGGGTGACGCAGGCCGGGTACGACGCCGCCGCGTCCGCCGGTACGCAGCGCGGCGCAGGACGTTCGCCCGGGCGGAGCGCGCCCCGGTCTCGAAGGCGGCGCAGGTGCGGCGTAACGTGGAGCGTGTCCTGGCCCGGTTTCTCCGACCGGGTGCGGACCGGGTACGGGCCGGGAGAGTCCGATGCGGGCGGATGGTGAAGTGTGATGCGGAAAGAGCACGATGGCGGCAACGCCCAGGTGTTCCGGATCACCGGAGCCCGGACGGGCCTGGCCGAGGACGTACGCGGCCGGCAGCGCCGGTACGTCATCTCGATGTCGATCCGTACCGTCGCGGTGATCCTCGCGGCCTCGCTCTGGAACGTCGAACGGTACGTCGCCATCGTGGCGTTGGTGTTCGGGGCGATCCTCCCCTATGTCGCCGTGGTCATCGCCAACGCGGGCCGGGAGCGGCCGCCGTCGCTCCCGTCGACCTTCGCGGTCACGCCGTCCCCGATGGCGGCACCTTCCACGCTGTCGCCGGTCGCGGAGATCGCACCGTCCCGGGCTACGGGCCCGCAACCGGAATCCGCTCCGGAGGACGCGGTGACCGACCCGGCGGCGGGAACGGGCGGTGAGCGACCCGACAGGGTGTGACCATCGGGGATGGGGGCAGACGTCTGCCGGCTCGACTTCAAGGCCGGTATCAAGCTCAGGAAAAGCTCAGATCAATCATGTTGTTCCGGTGCCGGGCGGTGGGTCACCCGTGACATACTGCGTACGCGCTCCGCATCCCCCGTCGGAGCGACAGACCGACGCCGGGCAGCTCCCCCCGTGGCTGCTCGGCGTCGCCTTGTTTTCGGGGCTTCTGTGAGACGAACGACCAGTGAGTGACTCGATCTGTTCAGCCAAGGGCTGCCGTTCCGCCGCCGTGTGGGTGCTGGCGTGGAACAACCCCAAGGTCCATACGCCGGAGCGGCGCAAGACGTGGCTCGCGTGCGAGGAGCACCGGGAGCATCTGTCCCAGTTCCTCGGCGTACGGGGTTTCCTGAAGGACGTCGTCCTGCTGACCGAGTGGGAGTCGGCCGAGGGGGCGTGAGCCCGGGCCGGGGCGCGGGTCCGGGCCGAGGGCCGGATTGAGACTCCCGGCCGATCCCGGCCGGCCCTAGCCGCCGATCGCGGACATGGGACGGTCCGGCTGCAGGAACGACGGGTCGTCGAGGCCGGAGCCCGCCTTCTTGCCCCACATCGCCTCGCGCCAGATACGGGCGATCTCCTCGTCGGGTGCGTCGGAGCGCAGGGCGCCGCGCAGGTCCGTCTCCTCCGTGGCGAACAGGCACGTCCTGATCTGACCGTCGGCCGTGAGCCGGGTGCGGTCGCAGGCGGCGCAGAACGGGCGGGTGACGGAGGCGATGACGCCGACGCGGTGCGGGCCACCGTCGACGATCCAGCGTTCGGCCGGGGCCGAGCCGCGCGCCTCGGCGTCCTCCGGGGTGAGCTCGAAGCGGGTACGCAGGGAGGCGAGGATGTCCTCGGCGGTGACCATGCTCTCGCGCTTCCAGCCGTGCTGGGCGTCGAGGGGCATCTGCTCGATGAAGCGCAGCTCGTAGTCGTGCTCGACCGCCCAGGCCAGCAGGTCCGGAGCCTCGTCCTCGTTCAGGCCCGGCATCAGGACCGTGTTGACCTTGACCGGAGTGAGGCCCGCCTCGCGGGCGGCCTCCAGGCCGTCGAGGACGTCCTGGTGGCGGTCCCGGCGGGTGAGGGCCTTGAAGACGTCCGGGCGGAGGGTGTCGAGGGAGACGTTGACCCGATCCAGGCCGGCCGCCTTCAGCGCGCTCGCCATCCGCTTGAGGCCGATGCCGTTGGTCGTCACCGACATCTTCGGACGCGGCTCCATGGCCGCCACCCGTTCGACGATGCCGACGATGCCGGGGCGGATCAGCGGCTCGCCCCCCGTGAAGCGGACGTCCTTGATGCCGAGGGAGGTGACCGCGATGTCGATCAGGCGAACGATCTCGTCATCCGTGAGCAGCGTGTTCTTGGAGAGCCACTGCAGTCCCTCCTCGGGCATGCAGTAGGTGCAGCGCAGGTTGCACCGGTCCGTCAGCGAAACCCTCAGGTCGGTGGCCACTCGGCCGTAGGTGTCGATGAGCACGTGGGCCCCCTCCCTCTTGCGGAAGACTCGTTCCTCAGACTCGTTTCTCGTCACTTGCGAGACTACGCGAGATCTCTGACATCGGCCGCGGGGTGATCTCAACCGCCAGGAGATGAGCGGATGCCGCTGGGCAGGAGCAGGGAGCGGGAGCAGCAGGGCGGGGGGACGACGCGGCCGCGCCCCAGTCGTTCACGACTGCGGCGCGGCCGTGCGCACGGAGGCTCCGTGTCCGTCAGTGCGCTCCGGTGCCGGTCAGGGACCGGACCTCCAGCTCCGCGTACTTGCCGGCGTCCGGCTCCTCCTTCGACAGGAGCGTGCCGAGGACGCCGAGCAGGAAGCCGACCGGGATCGAGATGATGCCGGGGTTCTCCAGCGGGAACCAGTGGAAGTCGGCGTCGGGGAACATCGACGTGGGCGCGCCCGAGACCACCGGCGAGAACAGCACCAGGCCGACCGCGGTGACGAGACCGCCGTAGATCGACCACAGGGCGCCGGAGGTGGTGAACCGCTTCCAGAACAGGCTGTAGAGGATCGTCGGCAGGTTGGCGGAGGCGGCGACCGCGAAGGCGAGGGCCACCAGGCCGGCCACGTTGAGGTCGCGCGCGAGGGCGCCCAGGACGATCGACACCGCGCCGATGCCCACCGTCGCCCAGCGGGCCGCGCCCACCTCCTGCTTCTCGGAGGCGGTGCCCTTCTTGATGACGTTCGCGTAGATGTCGTGCGCGAAGGAGGAGGACGAGGCCAGTGTCAGGCCCGCGACGACCGCGAGGATCGTGGCGAAGGCGACCGCGGAGATGCTGGCCAGCAGGACCGCGCCCCAGCTGGAGTCCACGCCGCCCAGGTGCAGGGCCAGCAGCGGGGCCGCCGTGTTGCCCGCCTTGTTGGAGGCGATGATCTCGTCCGGCTTGATCAGTGCGGCGGCACCGAAGCCGAGGGCCAGGGTCATCAGGTAGAAGCCGCCGATCAGGCCGATCGCCCAGATCACGGACTTACGGGCGGCCTTGGCGGTGGGCACCGTGTAGAAGCGGATCAGGATGTGCGGCAGGCCCGCGGTGCCCAGGACCAGCGCGATGCCGAGCGAGATGAAGTCCAGCTTGGTGGTGCTCGTGGCGCCGTACTTCAGGCCGGGCTCCAGGAACGCGGCGCCCTTGCCGCTGTTGTCGGCGGCCTTGCCCAGCAGGTCCGAGAGGTTGAAGTGGAACTTCAGCAGGACCAGGAAGGTCAGCAGGATGGCGCCGACGATCAGCAGGACGGCCTTGACCATCTGCACCCAGGTGGTGCCCTTCATGCCGCCGATGGTGACGTAGACGATCATCAGGACGCCGACCAGGGCGACGATGCCGATCTTGCCGCCGTCGCTGGTGATGCCGAGCAGCAGCGAGACCAGGACGCCCGCGCCCGCCATCTGGGCCAGCAGGTAGAAGATCGACACGACGATGGTGGAGGTGCCGGCCGCCGTACGGACCGGGCGCTGGCGCATCCGGTACGCCAGCACGTCGCCCATCGTGTAGCGGCCGGAGTTGCGCAGCGGCTCGGCGACCAGGAGCAGGGCGACCAGCCAGGCGACCAGGAAGCCGATGGAGTACAGGAAGCCGTCGTAGCCGAAGAGGGCGATGGCGCCCGCGATGCCGAGGAAGGACGCGGCGGACATGTAGTCGCCGGAGACGGCGAGGCCGTTCTGGAAGCCGGTGAACTGCCGCCCGCCTGCGTAGAAGTCGGCGGCGTCCTTGGTCTGGCGGCCCGCCCACACGGTGATGACGAGGGTCGCGGCGACGAACACGGCGAACAGGGTGAGGATCAGCGGCCGGTGCTGGCCGGCCTCGCCGGCCGCCAGGGTGATCGCGGGACTCATTCTCCGCCCTCCATCCGGGACTTGATGGCCTCGGCCTTGGGGTCGAGCTTGGCGGCGGCGTGCCGCGCGTACCACCAGGCGATGAGGAACGTGGTGAGGAACTGGGCGAGACCGAGGACGATCGCCACGTTGATGTTGCCGGCCACCTTGGTGTCCATGAAGCCGCCCGCGTAGTTGGACAGCAGGACGTACAGCAGGTACCAGGCGATGAACGCGATGGTCAGCGGGAAGGCGAAGGAGCGGTGGGAGCGGCGCAGTTCACCGAACTCCGCGCTCTGCTGCACGTCGGCGAACTCCTCGGTGGAGGGGAGTTGGGCTTGCGCTTTCGGCGGGGGCGGTGTCTCGGTAGCCACGGAGTCTCCTCGCGTTACGGGCATGCGGTCTCTGACCGGTCGGGAGGCCGTCCTCGATCCTGCTGGCGCTCCCTGCCCAAGGTCACGGCGCCACGCAAGGGCCGGTTCAACTCCTTTGAGTTCTTTCGGAAGTCGGCGCATATGTTGATCGAATCAATACTGCATAGTGCAGTCATGACTGACATCATGTTCGCGTGGTCCGCGCTGGGCGGCGATCCCGGCCCGCTCGACCGGGTCACCACCGTGGCGCGTGCGGGATCCCTCCAAGCACGCCTTCCTGTACGGGAGTTGGCGCGTTCGTGCGTCGGCGCGTGCGCGCTGGCCGCCGCCGAGTTGGGGGCGAGGCGCTCCGGTCTCGACGCGGTGCCGGAGGTCCGGGTCGAGGACGGGGCAGTGGAGATCGCCTTCCGCAGCGAGCGGGAGCTGTCGATCGACGGGCGGCAGCCGGTCTCCTTCGCGCCGCTGTCGCGGCTTTGGCGCACGGCGGACGGCTGGGTGCGCACGCACGCCAACTACCCGCACCACCGGGCGCGGTTGCTGAGCGCGCTGCGGCTGCCGGAGGACGCCCCGGTGGAGGACGTCGCCGCCCGGCTCGCCGAGCGGCCCGCCCTGGAGGTGGAGGAGACGGTGTACGGCGCCGGGGGCTTGGCCGTCGCGCTGCGCACACCCGGGCAGTGGGCCGCGCACGAGCAGTCCGCCGCGCTGTCCGAGCGGCCCCTGGTGGAGCGCGGCCGGCTGGACTCGGCCCACGCGCGCGTGCTCCCCCGACTCGAGGGCTCTCCCCTGCTGCCCGCCGCCGGGCTGCGCGTGCTGGACCTGACCCGGGTCCTCGCCGGCCCGGTCGCCACGCGCACGCTCGCCCTGCTCGGCGCGGACGTGCTGCGCCTGGACGCCCCCTGGCTGTCCGAGGACCCCGAGCTGCACGCGGACACGGGGCTCGGGAAGAGGTCGGCACGGCTGGACCTCACGACCGACCGGAAGACCTTCGAGGAGCTGCTGGCCGCGGCCGACGTCGTGGTCACCGGCTACCGGCCGGGCGCCCTGGACCGGTTCGGGCTCTCCCCCGAGGCGCTGGCCGAGCGGCGGCCCGGACTGGTGGTGGCGCAGGTGTCGGCGTGGGGCGCGTACGGGCCATGGGCCGGGCGGCGCGGCTTCGACAGTCTCGTGCAGGTCGCGACCGGGATCGCGGCGATCGAGGGCTCGGCCGAGCGGCCGGGCGCGCTGCCCGCGCAGGCCCTGGACCACGGCACGGGCTATCTGCTGGCGGCGGCCGTGCTGCGGGCGCTGACGGAGCAGTCGTACGAGGGACACGGCCGCGTCGTACGGCTCGCGCTGGCGCGGACCGCGGCCTGGCTGACGGACGGGATCGACCGCGGCGACGCGGGGGAAGCAGGCGAAGCACCCGACGACGCGGCGGATTCCCGGCTCGGCGAGCGGGACAGTGCGATCGGGCGGCTGCGGTACGCGCTGCCGCCGGTGTCCTTCACCGGCGGTCCGGTCGACTGGGCGCGGCCTCCGGGGCTCTGGGGGACGGACGCGCCCCGATGGGTCTGAGCGGACGGGCGGCCGGAGACGTACCAGCGGGCGCAGCGACCAACGCCCGCCCACTTTCCGGCACTTGCCCCGCTCTACGGCGGCTGACGACGATCCGGGGGTGACTGTGACCCGACCGACCGCCGAGGCGGACGGCGCGAGCGGAGCCGGCCGCCGGACCGGGAGACGCCGCGCGGCCGCCGTCACCGCTCTGGTGGCCCTGCTCGCCCTGGACGCGCTGATCCCCCGCCCTGTGGGCCCGCGTCCGGCTGAGCCGGACGCCCGACCCGCTGACCGCGTACGCTCCCGCGCGCGCCGAGGCGGTCGTCCTCGGCGCGGTGGTCACGGTGTCGGGGCTGCTGACGGCGCTGCCGCTGCCGGTCCACTGGTGACCGGCCGGGCGGCAACGGGGTGGTGGCGGCAGGTCAGTTGGCGACCATGACCTTGAGGGCGGTGCGCTCGTCCATCGCCTTGTAGCCGTCCGGTACGCCCTCGATGCCGACCGTCATGTCGAAGACCGGCGACGGGTCGATCGTGCCGTCGAGGATGTCGGGCAGCAGCTGAGGAATGTACGTGCGCACGGGCGCGACGCCGCCGCGCAGGGCGATGTTCCGGTCGAACATGACGCCGAGGTCCAGGCCGGTGCCGCTGCCGTGCGGGACACCGACGAAGCCGATGGCGCCGCCGTCCCGGGTGATGTTGACAGCCGTACGCATCGACTGCTCGGTGCCGACCGCCTCGACGACGCCGTGCGCGCCCTGGCCGCGGGTGAGCTCGCGCACCGCCTCGACGGCCGCCTCCCCGCGCTCGGCGACGACGTCGGTGGCGCCGAAGCGGCGCGCGATGTCCGTACGGCCCTGGTGGCGGCCCAGCGCGATGATCCGCTCGGCACCCAGCCGCTTGGCGGCCAGCACGGCGCACAGGCCGACGGCCCCGTCACCGACGACGGCGACCGTGGCCCCGGGGCGGGCGCCCGCGCCGAGGGCGGCGTGGTGACCGGTGCCGAGGACGTCGGAGAGGGTCAGCAGGGCGGACAGCAGGTGCTCGTCGGAGGCCGCCTCCTTGGGCAGCTGGACGAGGGTGCCGTCGGCGAACGGCACGCGCACCGCCTCGCCCTGGCCGCCGTCGTAGCCCACGGAGCCCCAGAAGCCGCCGTGCTCGCAGGAGGTGGTCAGGCCCTCGCGGCAGTAGTCGCAGACGCCGTCGGACCACATGAAGGGCGCGACGACGAGGTCACCGCGCCGGACGGTGCTCACGCCGGAGCCGGTCTCCTCGACCACGCCGAGGAACTCGTGGCCGATCCGCTGCCCCGGCTGCCGGGCCGCCTCACCGCGGTAGGCCCACAGGTCGCTGCCGCAGATGCAGGCGCGCAGCACCCGCACCACGGCGTCCGTGGGCAGCTGCACCACGGGCTCAGGAACGTCCTCCACGCGCATGTCGTACGGGGCGTGGATGGTGGTGGCGCGCATGGCGGGAATCCTTCTCGTGCAGCGGTGCGGTGGTGCGGTCGTACGGTGTCCCGTACGGCGCGCTCAGCGGGTGGTCGAGCGCACTTCACCGTACGCCGCCGCCGGCGCGCCCCGCTCGCCGAGGGTGCCCGGCGCCGGTTCCCAGCCCGGCCCCCGGAACACGCGCCCCGCGCGCTCCCGCCAACTGACCGCCGCCCGCACGTCCTTGGCGATGGAGACGTATTCGTGCGTGGCGACCTTGATCGGGTTGTACGTGCCGATGTTCTTGGTCAGCCCGTAGACGGGCCGCTCGGCCTCGGCCACGAAGGACCCGAAGAGCCGGTCCCAGACGATCAGCATCCCGCCGAAGTTGCGGTCCAGGTAGCCGCCCTGGGACGCGTGGTGCACCCGGTGGTGCGAGGGCGTGTTGAAGACGTACTCGAACCACCGGGGCATCCGGTCGATCCGCTCGGTGTGGATCCAGAACTGGTACACGAGGTTCACGGAGGAGCAGAAGGCGAGGACGGCCGGGTGCACGCCGACGGCGACGAGCGGGACGTAGAACGGCCACACGGTGAGGCTCGTCCAGGGCTGGCGCAGGGCGGTCGTGAGGTTGAACCTCGTGCTGGAGTGGTGGACGACGTGGCAGGCCCACAGGATGCGGATGACGTGATGGCCACGGTGGGACCAGTAGTAGAGGAAGTCCTGCGCGAGCAGCATCAGCGCCACCGTCCACCACAGGAACGGCACGCGCAGGGGCGTGAGTTCGTAGACCGCCATGTAGGCCGCGACGATCGGGATCTTCCACAGGGCGTCGAAGAACAGGCTGCCGAGCCCCATGGAGAGGCTCGTCGCCGCGTCCCTGGTCTCGTACCCGGCCGCGTCCTCCTCGGGATGGAGACGGACGCCGACGATCTCGATGACGGTGAGCAGCAGGAAGGCGGGTATCGACCAGACCACGACGTCGGGGAGGTTCGGCATGGGGGCACCGTAGAGCCGCCGGTCGGCCACGGCTAGACGTTGTTACCTACAAGTACGCCGCGACCCGCCCGTACGCCCCCGCGCTAGGGTCTTTCGTTTGGATCAGGCCGGATCAGGGAGCGGGGTCTGGTGCGTGCAGCTGCAAGGCGGAGGAGGGCGTCGACGCGATGGGGGTCC
>NZ_JBEYYC010000047.1:0-33185 GCF_040645355.1 Streptomyces sp. NPDC046805
GCAGCTGGTCCTGGACGAGCACCGGGCCGCCGACACCCGCGGTCTCGCTGTTCTGGTTGTCGGCTACCGGAGCACCGGCCTCCGTCGTAAGCGGCACCCCGGCCTGTGGTCCGGACGTGTCTGCGTTTGCCATTGCTGCGTCCTTTCGCGCTGTGCTTCTGACCCTGAAAACGTTATGGGTGAATCGGCGCGAGTGGAATTATCGAGTCGCTAACAACGGTGTGACCGCAGCGGTCACTCCCGATTCGGGGATCGGTGGAATATCAGGGAGTGTAGGGGAAGGATTTACGGGGTTCCTGGGTAATTCAGGGGTGTTCGTCAATGCGCGGTTCTTGGAAATCGGAGAGTGGCCGACTCGGGAATACGGCGCCCGCGACCAACCGCACACCGTGCGCTGCAACGCGCCACCGTACTGCCGACCGGAGAGGGGGGCCGCACGCCGAGCCGACGGATGGGACCGGCATCGGATACAGTCTGTATCAGATACATGGTGTATCCGGATGGTGGTCCGCACGTCGGGGCCGCCCCGCGCGCCCTCCGCGGCACCACCTCCGCAGAGCCGGAAGAAGATGATCATGGCCTTCACGCCCCCCACGGACCCAGCCACCCGCCCGATCGCCATCCTCGGCGCCGGCACCCTCGGTCGTCGTATGGCCCTGATGTTCGCCACCCGCGGCGGCCAGGTCCGCATCTACGACCCCGCCGCTCAGGCCGGGCAGGACGCCTGCGCCTACGTCGAGCAGAACGTGGCCGAGGTCGCCGCCGGCGTCGAAGGCGGGACGCCGGGCGCAGTGACCGCTACCACGGACCTCGCCGAGGCCCTGGCCCGCGCCTGGCTGGTGGTCGAGGCGGTGCCCGAGCGCCTGGACCTGAAGAAGCAGATCTTCGGTGACCTGGACAAGATGGCGGACGCCGACGCGATCCTGGCGAGCAACTCCTCGTCGTACCCGACCAGCGAGTTCATCGACCACGTCACGCGTCCCGAGCGCGTGCTCAACATGCACTTCTACATGCCGCCCAAGCAGAACGCGGTGGACCTGATGTCGTGCGGCCACACCGACCGCGCCGTCCTCGACCTGCTCCTGCGGGAACTGCCGCACTACGGTGTCTTCCCCTTCGAGGCCCGCCGTGAGAGCACCGGTTTCATCTTCAACCGCATCTGGGCGGCCATCAAGCGCGAGGCCCTCTCCGTGGTCGCCGAAGGTGTCTCCACCCCGCAGGACGTCGACGCGATGTGGGCCGTCAACACCGGGATGAAGGGCGGCCCGTTCCGCGCCATGGACCAGGTCGGCCTGGACGTCGTCCTGGCCATCGAGGACCACTACGCGGCGAAGAACCCGAACCTGCCCACCGGTCCCCGCGAACTGCTGCATCGCTACGTCGACGCCGGGAACCTGGGTGTCAAGACCGGGCGCGGCTTCTACGACGACTACCGTCCCGCAGACTGATCACGGACGGCTCCTGGGCGTGGCCGCGGTCGCTTACGCTGACCGAGGCCACGCCCAGCCGCTTTGCACCCCCACGAAAGGGCCCCTCGACGTGCCGAAGTCACCGACCAAGCGCCGGCCTCTGACCCGCGCGGCCCTCACCGAGAGCGCCTGGGCCCTGTTCACGGAGAAGGGCTTCCACGCCACCTCGATCAGCGACATCGTCGAACGCGCGGGTCTGACCAGGGGTGCCTTCTACTCCAACTACCGTGACAAGGAAGAGCTCTTCCTCGCCCTGTACGACGTACACACCGACCGCATGCTGGCCGACCTCGAAAAGGCCACCGCCGAACCGGGCAAGCACCCGCTCGTCCAACTGCGCGAACGCATCGCCGGACGCACGCCGCAGGAGCGCCAGTGGTTCCTGGTCTCCATGGAGTTCACCCTGCACGCGGCCCGCAATCCGGTCGTCGCCGAGCAACTGGCCGTCCATGAGGACCGGCTCACCCAGGGGCTGACCGACGTGCTGACGTCGGCGCTCGCCCGGGGCGGAGCGCAGCCCGCCATCCCGGCCGAGGACTTGGCGCGCCTGCTCATCGCCCTGTTCGAGGGCCTCACCGCTCAGCAGTTGATCCACGGCCCCTCGCCTCGTATCGAGCACCTCATGCCCCACCTGCTCCACGTACTGAGCACACCGGCCGACCCCACGCCCTGACGGTCACCGTCATCTTGGGCCGGTACGGCGCCGAGCCATCCACCCGGACATACCGTGTGGATGGCTCGGCGCCGCTGTGTCTGGTTCAGACCGCGACGTCACGGTCGCTGCCGCCCGCGAGCGACAGGCGCCCCGTTTCGCTGCCGCTCCGCCGCAGCTTGGGTTCGACGAGGGCTGCGTCGACGAAGGCTTCCCGGGGGTGTGCCATCTCGGGCAGGCCGACGGTCTCGCGGCGCAGGAACATGGCGAGGGTCCAGTCGAGGAAGACGCGGATCTTGCGGTTGGGGGTGGGCATCATGGCGCCGTGGTAGAGGCGGTGGAACCACCAGGCGGGGCGGCCCTTGAGCTTGATCTTGCCGAACATGATGGCCACGCCCTTGTGCAGGCCGATGCTGGCGACCGCGCCGAGGTTGGCGTGCTTGTACTCCTTCTGCCGCCGGCCGCGGAGGCGGGCGATGATGTTGTCGCCGAGGACCTTGGCCTGGCGGTAGGCGTGCTGGGCGTTGGGCGGGCACCAGGCGCCGTCGCCCACGGCCAGGTCGGGCACCTGCGCGTTGTCACCGGCCGACCAGACGTGGTCGAAGCCCTGCACCTGCAGGGTGGCGGCGGTGTCGATGTGGCCGCGGGGGCCGAGAGGAAGGCCGAAGTCGGCGAGCAGCGGGCTCGGCTTGACGCCGGCCGTCCACACGATGGTGGAGGCGGGGGTCTCGACGCCGTTCTTCAGGATCACCTGCCGGTCCACGCAGGATTCCATCGAGGTCTCGAGATAGACCTCGATGCCGCGCTCCTCCAGCTTCTGCTTCGTCCACACCCCCAGGTCGGGTCCCATCTCGGGCAGGATGCGGTTCGCGGCCTCGACGAGGAGGAAGCGCATGTCGTCACGGCTGACGTTGCGGTAGTTCTCGGCCGCGGCGCGGGCCATGTCCTCGATCTCGCCGACGGCTTCCACTCCGGCGAAGCCACCGCCGACGAAGACGAAGGTCAGGGACTTGCGGCGGACCTCCGGGTCCGTGGTGGAGTCGGCCTTGTCGAGCTGCCACAGCACGTGGTTGCGCAGGGAGACGGCCTCCTCGACGGTCTTCAGACCGATGGCGTGCTCGGCGAGGCCGGGGATGGGGAACGTACGCGAGACGGAGCCGGTGGCCACGACCAGGTAGTCGAAATCCAGCTCGTACTCGTCGCCGGCCGCGGGAATGACGGTGGCGCTCTTGCGGGTGTGGTCGACGGCGACCACGTGCCCGGTGATCACCTCGGCCTTCTTAAGCGTGGGGCGCAGCGGGGCGACGAGGTTGCGGTCGGCGACGTTGCCGCCGGCGGCTTCTGGGAGGAAGGGCAGGTAGGTCATGTAGGAGCGGGGGTCGACGACCGTGACCGTGGCCTCGTTCCTGCGCAGCTTCTTCAGGACGCGCAGCGCGGTGTACAGGCCGGCGTAACCACCGCCGACTATCAGGATCCTGGGGGGCTTGGCGGCGTGGGAGGGGGACATGGTGAGTCCTTTCGGGGAAGAGTCGGCAGGCGCCTTCGCGCCGTACGGGTCGTGGGCAGGCAGATGGCCGGGAGAGGCCGTCTGCTGCGGGCGCGTGGCGCCGGGGATGTGCTGGACGCCGATGCGTCGGCGGAACACCCAGTAGGTGAAGGTCTGGTAGGCCATGACGAGGGGTGTCACGGCGAGCGCGACCCAGGTCATGATCGTCAGCGTGTAGTGGCCGGACGCCGCGTTGTCCACGGTCAGGCTCCACGAGGGCCTGAGGGTGGAGGGCATGACGTCGGGGAAGAGGGCGAGGAACAGCGCGGCGAACGAGGCTGCCACGCTCGTACCGGACAGGGCGAAGGCCCAGCCCTCCCGGCCGCGCGCATTCATCACGAGCGCCGCGGCCAGGGCGAGACCGGCGACCACCACGGTGGCCGCGCTGCGGTCGTCCCCGTGGTCGGCCTGGGTCCGGACGAGGAAGCCGAGGGCCAGTGCCAGTGCGGCCGGGCCCAGGGCGCGGGCCTGCTTCCGGGCCCGTTCACGGATGCTGCCGAGGGTCTTCAGGGTGGCGAACACCGCGCCGTGGAAGGTGAACAGGACCAGGGTGAAGGCGCCGCCCAGCAGGCCGTAGGGGTTCAGGAGGTCGCCCAGGTCACCGGCGTAGTTCTTGTCCGCGTCGATGGGCACGCCGCGAACCAGGTTCGCGAAGACGACTCCCCAGACGAACGCGGGGATCAGGGAGCACCAGAAGATGGCGTGTTCCCAGTTGCGCTGCCAGCGTTCCTCGCTGCGCTTGTGGCGGTACTCGAAGGCGACGCCGCGCACGATGAGGCAGACCAGGATGAGCAGGATGAGCAGGTAGAAGCCGCTGAGCAGGGTGGCGTACCAGTCGGGGAAGGCGGCGAAGGTGCCGCCGACGGCCGACAGCAGCCAGACCTCGTTGCCGTCCCAGACCGGGCCGATGGTGTTGATCAGGACCCGGCGTTCGGTGCGGTTCTTCGCCAGCGTCCCGGTCAGGACGCCGATGCCGAAGTCGAATCCCTCGAGGAAGAAGTAGCCGACCCACAGGAAGGCGATCAGTACGAACCAGAGGTCGTGAAGGCGCATGACTGCGTGTCTCCTTTCGGTAGGTCAGTAGGCGAAGGACAGAGGCTTGTCGGACTCGGCGTCCTCGGCGGAGTCCGGGCCGGGGCCGCTCCGGGGCCGAAGACTCGGATCCTGGGTCGGCGGGACCTCGGCGACGTCGGGTCCGGCCTTGGCGTACTTGGCCATGAGCCGGACCTCCACCACGGCGAGCACCGCGTACAGGGCGGTGAACACGCTCATGGACGTGACCACTTGGGCCGTGCTGACGCCGGGGGACACGCCGTCGGCGGTCTTCATGAGGCCGTTGACGACCCAGGGCTGACGGCCCATCTCGGTGAAGATCCAGCCGAAAGAGTTCGCGATCAGCGGGAAGCCCATCGTGAGGACGCCCAGCCGCCAGAACCAATTGGTCAGGAAGGGATTCAGCTCGCGCTCGGCCGTGAGCATCAGACGCGGCACCTGGTCGCCGTCGGTACGCGACCGCGGCGCCAGCCAACGCCGTTGACGGGTGAGCCACAGCCCGGCAAGGCCGAAGGCGAAGGACGCCATCCCGAACGTGATCATCAACCGGAAGGCCCAGAACGTCATGAAGATGTTGGGCATGTAGTCGCGCGGGACGCCGCCGTACAGCTTGGCCTCGTGCGCGGCGATGTCGTTGATGCCGGGCACGGCCTCGTGGAAGTTGTGGTGGGCGAGGAAGGAGAGCAGCCCGGGGATCTCCATCTCGACGCTGTTGCGGCCCTGGCCGACGTCGCCGACCGCGAACGCGGAGAAGGGCGCCGGGCTCCGGGTGTCCCACAGGGCTTCCGCGGAGGCCATCTTCATCGGCTGCTGTTCGAACATCACCTGGCCCAACTCGTCGCCGCTCAGGGCGGTGCCGAGGCCCGAGATCACCGCGAGGACCAGACCGACCCGCAGCGACGTCCGCATCGCCGAGATCTGCTTGGACCGCTTGGCGTCCGGCAGTTCACCCGCGTCCTGGGCACGCTTGGCCCGCCACAGATGGAAGCAGGAGATGCCGATCATGAAGGCGGCGCCGGTCAGGAAGGCCGCGGTGAGGGTGTGGGCGGCCACGACCAGCGTGGTGTGCTGGGTCAGGGCTTCCCAGACGTCGGTGAGGTGCGCCTTGCCCGTCTTTTCGTCGATCTTGTAGCCGACCGGGTGCTGCATCCAGGAGTTGGCCGCCAGGATGAAGTACCCGGAGAGCACGGTCCCGAGCGAGACGATCCAGATGCAGGCGCAGTGCAGCCGCTTGGGCAGCTTGTCCCAGCCGAAGATCCACAGGCCGATGAACGTGGACTCGAAGAAGAAGGCGATCAGCGCCTCCATCGCCAGCGGGGCACCGAAGACGTCACCGACGAACCGCGAGTAGTCGGACCAGTTCATGCCGAACTGGAACTCCTGGACGATGCCGGTGACGACGCCCATCGCGATGTTGATCAGGAAGAGCTTTCCCCAGAACTTCGTGGCGTGGAAGTACTTCTCCTTCCCCGTGCGCACCCAGGCCGTCTCCAGCCCTGCGGTGATCGCCGCCAGACTGATCGTCAGCGGGACGAAGAGAAAGTGGTAGACGGTGGTGATGCCGAACTGCCAGCGTGCGACGGTCTCCGGCGCCAGAGCCAGATTCATCGGAACACCACCTTGTGAACGTGAACACATTCACAATCTCTGCCCGAAAAAATGTCACTCAGCGAGAACGACAGATCGGTTGTCACTGGTCGGCCCGCCTTCCTGGTACGGCTCCCTGACTGCAGAGACCTCGGCGGACTGGGGAACGGGCTGGGGAAGCGGCTTGCGACGCCTCTCGACGAGGGCGGCCAGCAGCATCAGGGCGACCCCGGCGGCCAGCCACAGCCACAGGGTGAGGAGGTGGGAGCTGAGACCGTTGTCGTCGAAGTAGAGGATGCTGCGCGCGCCCTCGACGAATCCGGCGCCGTTCCAGAAGGAGTGCAGCGCTCCGTAGAAGCCGTTCTGCAACTGCGGTCCCATGAGGCCGCCGGCGCTGGTCAGGTTGAGCATGACGAACAGGCCCATCAGCACCAGCGGGGTCAGCTGTTTGAGGAAGGTCTGCAGTCCGAGACCGACGGCCACGACACCGGCGCTGTAGAGCAGGCACACGGCCCAGACGGACGCCTGGGAGTGGTCGACGACGTCGAAGACGGGGCCGGCGAGAAGGATCCCGATCCCGCTGATGGCGAGCGAGACTCCCAGGCCGAGTGCCGCGCGGACGTGCATGCCGAGCATGCCTGCCGCAGGGGCCATCGTGAGCACACTGATGTACGAGGAGACGGTGAGGGCGATCAGCAGGAAGAACAGGCCGCCGCCGTTGGGGTCCTCCTCGGCGGGCGGGGCGACGTCGGTGACCTTCAGGGGCACGTGCTGCTTGTCGGTGACGGTCTGAAAGACGGCGACGGTCGCATTCGCGGTGGCGTTCGAGTCGGCCTTGGCCACCAGAAGCTCGGGGTGGGACGAGGACGGGACCAACGCGCCGACGATGTCGCGGTCCATCAGACGTGCCTTGGCGGCATGCCGGGTGGGCACGGTGACGACGTCGAGGTGGTCCCCGCCCTTGTCCTTGATGGTCTGAGCCATGACCTTGGTCTTGGGCGACGTGCCCACGACCGCCACCCGCAGGTCGTTGGGCTCCGGGTGGTGAAAGGCGCTGATGTAGGTCAGGCCCAGCCCCAGGCACACCAGCACCGGACCGATCAGATGGACGGCCACGCGGATGATGGTGGAGCGCCGGCTCGGGGCAGCGTGGTGTATTCGTACGTGTTCTTTTTCAGGATGTGCAGTGGTCGGAGTGGCCATGGAAGGGCGGCTCCTTTCCGTGGATGCGTAAGAAGGCGGTGCCGACGGGAGAGCGAGATGCTCCCTCGGGCAGTCGCGGAAACCACCGTGTCCGGCTCCGTTGCCAGGGCCGGGCACAGTGGTGGCGGTGTGGGCGGCCCGGCCCGGTCGGCCCGTCAGGGGGTGTGCGCGGGCGGGAAGGCTGCCGGACGGAGGATCAGGCGGTGGGCAGCCATTCCGGGCGCTGGGAGCCGCGCGGGACGAGGATCTGCCGGTAGGCGCCGGGCGTGTCCGACATCTTCACCTGGTCGGTGATGCCCTGGTAGTGGCCGAGCGGGGTCTCGGCGGTGAAGACCTCGGGGTCCGGGTAGGCGTGCAGTTCGCCGGTGCCCGCGACCTGCTCGGCGTACGACTTGTCGAAGATGCCCAACGACAGGATCCACAGTGCGACGCGGGACAGGGAGACGTGGACGCGGTAGCTGCCGCCGTCCACCGCCCGGCGGCGCAGTGCCTCGGCGATGCCCGCCGTCATGAACCAGGAGACCAGGTAGTCGTTGACGACGGTGATGGGCGGCAGGGCCGGCGTGTCGCCGTCGCCCTCCAGGTGCAGCAGGCCGGTGAGCGCGCCCGCGGTCTGGTCGAAGCCGAGGTAGTTCTTCCACGGACCGGTCTGGCCGTTCAGCGACACCGTGGCGTAGATCAGGCCAGGGCGGCGGGCGATGGCCTCCTCCTCGGACATACCGATGCGGTCCAGGAAGCCCGGGCGGCGGTTGGCGTAGAAGACGTCGGCGCCTGCCTGGAGCTCGTGGATGCGGGCCAGGCCCTCCTGCGTGTACGGGCTCACCGTGGCGGAGCGCACGCCGACGCTCGTCGTGAGGTAGGTGACGTCGTGCTCCAGCTCGTAGGGCCGCCACAGGTTCAGCACGTCGGCGCCGTGCAGGGCCATGGCACGGCCGGCGCCGGCACCGGCGATGATGTGGCCCATGCCCAGGGCGCGCACGCCGTCGAACGGGGCGACGGGGTTGGCGGGCAGCGGCTCGGGGTCGCTGTCACCGACGCGGGTGATCTCCACCAGCGGCAGCTTGGACAGGACCTGCTTGTACTGCTCCTCCTCCAGGATCTCACTGGGCGTGCGCACCATCGGCATCACGCATCCGGCCTCAGCACCGGCCTGCTCCAGCTCCCGGGCGTTCCACTTCGAGATCGAGGCCGCGACGTGCTCGGGGACCTCGCCCACCCCGAGCAGCCGCTGCGCGGCGACCCTGATGTTCGGGTAGATGTTGAACGGCATCATCCAACGGTCGTCGGCGGTGCGGTAGAAGGAGTTGACGAACGCCTGGTTCTGCAGGGACGGGGTGCCGCCGACGTAGCCGTTGAGGAGCTCCCACTTCTGCTCGTAGAAGGGACACAGGCGGTGCGGGCCGACACGCAGGTCCATGTGGATGTCCTGGCCGCGTCCGGTGCGGTCCTTCCACAGGGCGGCGATCGCGGCGGACTTGGCGACCAGCGCGATGCCGGAGGCCGCACCGAGACGCAGGGTGCTGGGTACGACCGGGTCGGCACCCTCGAACGTGATGTCGCCGCCGGTGTCGCCCGGCTTCAGGCCGATGCCCGCGAGCACCTCGTTGGTCTCGGCGTGGACGTCGAACGCGTCGTCGGTGGCCGGCTTGTCGATGGCCTTCTTGATCTTGTCAGTGAGGTTCATGACTTTGTTTCTCTTACGTGTGGTGAGGTTCGGGGTGTGATCAGGCGCGGGTGTTGCCTGCGTCCGGGGTCTCGCCCAGGGCGCGCATGAGCGCGATCTGCGCGCGGTCGCGCTCGGCGGCGAGTTCCTCGACGGTCCCGTTGCCGAAGGCCTCGTCGGCCTGCTCGGTGAGAAGGGCGACGGTGGCGTCGTCGAAGGTGGGGTTGCCCAGGGCGGGCCACATGCTGGCTTCCATGGTGCGGCCGAGGTGTTCGATGAAGTGGGGCAGACCAGCCGGGCCGCCACCGAGGTGGAAGGTGCGGAAGGGGCCGGCGACGGCCCAGCGCATGCCGATGGAGGAGGTGACGATGTCGTCGAGCTCCTGCTCCGTCACCACGCCCTGCGCGACGAGGTACACGCACTCGCGGAAGATCGCGGACTGCAGGCGGTTGGCGACGAAGCCGGGGATCTCCTTGTGCAGGACCTGCGGCTTCTTGCCGAGCGCGGCGTAGAACGCGTTCGCCTGCTGGACGGTGGCCTCGGAGGTCTGCTTGCCGGGCACGATCTCCACCAGCGGCACCAGGTGCGGCGGGTTGAAGGGGTGGCCCACGATGAGTCGTTCGGGCTGCTGCATCGCCTCGGCGATGGCAGTCGCCGGGATGGTGGACGTGGAGGTGGCCAGCAACGCGTGCGCGGGCGCGTTCTGCTCGATGGTCTGCCAGATCTGCTGCTTGAGTTCCAGGCGCTCGGGGCCGTTCTCCTGGACGATGTCGACATCGGCGACGGCCTTGGCCAGGTCGGCCTCGAAGGAGAGCCCAGCGCTGAGGCTCTCGGTGGGGAGCCCGAGTTCGGCTAGGGCGGGAGCGATTTCGTCCAGGCCTGCGAGGACCAGGTCCTCGATGTCCTCACGAGGGTCGTTGATGACGACGTCGATACCGCGGGCGAGGAAGAGACCGGCCCAGGAGATGCCGATCACGCCGCCGCCGATGATCGCGGCACGCTTGTACTGAGCCGACACAGGCTCGGAAATGTGACTCATGATTTCGAATCCTTCGTAAAGAGGGTGCGCATGCGTCTTCCACGGGTGTCGAGGGGGAAGACCGAGTTGCCGCGTCGGCTCAGGCGGCGAGGTAGTCGTAGACCGGCTCGACCATGTTGAGGCTCAGGTCGGTGACGATGTGGCTGGCGCCCACGACCTCCAGGACCGGCAGGTCGGCGAGCGGCGCCATCACATGGGCGAACAGCTGGAGACGGGCCGGAGCGGTGTGGGCGCTCTTGACGGTGACATCGGTGATCTGCGTGCGGACCAGCTCACAGATACGGGGCGTGCCGTCGTAGTTCGGGACCGTCTTGACCATGAAGGTGGGGGAGCAGACCTCCGCGCGGGCCTCGTCCAGGTCCATGGCGTGGTGCTTGTAGCCCATGGTCGCGGTGGCCACGCGCAGCGTGCCGTAGTCGAGCGTGCCGACCAGGGTGTCGGAGTCGACGTAGAGGGAGGGGGCACCGAACTTCTTCGGGTACGCGCTGTACTCGCGGCCACTCGAGATCGCCGGGACGCTGTCGACGTACATCGCGAGGTTGAACTCGCCCTTCTCGCCCTCGTGCTCCACGGAGACGAGCTGGCCGGCCTCGGTGTAGTCGCCCAGCCCGGTGGTGTCGGGCATCCGCATGACCTCGAAGCGGACCACCGGGTCGGTGACCGTCAGCGGCTCGGGGACCAGACGGCGGAGTGCCTCGAGGTCGGTGCGGTAGTAGATGTTGAGGTACTCGCGATTGGTGAACCGGTACCGGGTGGGTGCGTAGGCCGGGGAGTCCACCGGGGTGGTGAAGAGCCGGGCGACATCCTGCTTGTGCATAGGGACCTCCAGGGAGAGGGCCATCGGCGGGGTGGATGGCCGGCCGCGGAAATCTCGCGGACCTCTCCCACATCGGATGTTTCTGGGGGGAAGGGCGCCTTTTGGTTCAGGTGAACGCCCAAGCCCCAGTGGACACCTCTCCACCCCTGTCCGTCCAATATATGGTGTGCTCATGAGCGATATGCTGGAAGATATTCAGCTGACAAAACGGCTGCTGGAGCAGTTCCTGGTGGTGGCCGGCGAGAAGCATTTCGGTCGCGCGGCCGAGCGTCTCGGCATGAGTCAGCCGCCGCTGAGTCAGTCGATCCAACGTCTCGAGCGTGGTCTGGGGGTCCGACTGTTCGAGCGTGGTCCGGGGGGTGTCGCTCTGACAGCGGCCGGCGAGGTGTTCGTCACGGACGCGCAGCGCCTCCTCGATTCCCAGTCCGCGGCCATCGAGCGGGTCAGGCGTGTCGCGAGCGGCCTGGAGGGCGATGTACGCGTGGGGTACGTGAGTGTCCTCAGCCACCACTACCTCCCCGGACTCCTCCGGGCGGCGGCCGAGGAACTGCCTGGTCTGCGCGTACATCTGCACCAGGAGCCCGCGGCCGCCCTCACCGAGATGGTCCGCGCCGGCACACTCGACCTGGCGTTCCTTCGTGACCCCTCCCGGCTTTCGGCCGACCTCGTCAGCCGGAACTTCGCGGTCGAGCGCATGGCCGCGGCGCTGCCACGCCACCATCCGCTGGCCGAAGCCGACGAGGTGAGCCTGGGCGACCTACGCGACGAAGACTTCGTCCTGCCGGACGCCACCGTATTGCCGGCTCTGGCTCATCAGGTTCAACTCGCCTGCCGAGAAGCGGGGTTCACCCCTCGCAGTCGCGCTGTCTCCGACGACCTGACCGGCCTGTTCAGCTATGTCGCATCCGGGTTGTGCGTCAGTCTTCTACCCGAAGCCCTCCGCGACTTTCATGTTCCCGAAGTCGCCTTCGTCTCCCTGCGCGGGACGTCGCCCTACCTGGAGACCTCCCTGGTCGCCGTCCATCACCCGGACGCCGACGCGGCCGTACTGAGCCTGCTGGAGCTGATCACCCGACGTGTGGCCGAGTGAACAACCTCAAAGGGCCTTGCCCAACAGGCGGATGGACGCCTGGACAGTCACTCGGTACCGGCAACGGTCGGCGGCCAGGCCTTGGGGTCCAGCACGCCCGTCACATAGGCCCGTGCCACAAGCGACGCTTTGCCTCGTACGCCCCAGCGCTGGGACAACTGCGTCAGGTGGTAGTTGACTCCGTCCACGGTCAGGCCGACCGCCTTGGCGATCCGCGCGGTCGTGTCGCCGGCCGCCGCCCCGGCGAGGATCCGCGCCTCGACCTCGTTGACGTGAGGGCGCTCGACCCCGTCTCCGGCGTTGCCGTGTGTGTGATCGCCCCCGATCCGCAGCAGCAGCATCAGTACCGGCGTGGCTCCGGGAGTGTCGCTGACCGGGTCCACGTCGATCTCGCCGTACCGCTCGGTGCCGTCCGCGGTGGTCCAGGTCACCTCGACCGGGTATCGGGACCTGCGGCGCAACCGGACCGCTTCCGCGATGGGATGGAGCCGGTCGGGTGTACGGGGGTGGAAGAAGTCCAAGGCGTTTCGCCCCTGCATCTGCCCCGACAGCATTCCCCATTCCGCGGCCATCGCCGGGTTCGCCAGGAGGATGACGCCGTCGGAATCGCAGAATGCGATCGGCAGCGACAGATGGTCGAGCAGAAGCATGACTCGGTTGCGCCAGGTGATGGCCTGCTGACGCCACGCCCGCGCGGCCGGGGAATCGTCCGGCGGCCCGCTCGCTTGGAGATCCATGTGATGTTCCTCAGGCAGTGTCGTCGACCGCGCGCGACGCATCCCGGCCGGCTCTGCAAGCCCGACACGTAGCAGCGCACTACACAACTATTGACCCGACAGCATGGTCCGGCCTTCGTCCAGCGGCCGCACGGCCAGGATGGCCGCGAACCCTTCGGTCCTTCCGTGCTTGACCAGTGCCCGTAGGGGCCTCAGCGATCGGCCACCGTCGTCGTGACCCGGGTGACCGCAGGCTTCCTCGGCACCGACCCGAAGCCGAACCGCACGGGCGGTTCGACGGGCGCCGTGGGGCCGAGGTCGTCGCCGTTCAGGACCGCCGACACGGTGCGGATCGGCCGCAGATCATGAGCCCCGTACCACTCACGGCGGCCCGCGCGGGCACTGCCACGGGTGCGCACGCCTGCCAGCAGCAAGCGGGCGGGGCCGTTCGTCAGTGTGGCCCACGCCGGGCGGCAGGCGAGCGCGGCCGGCACGGCATGCAGCAACAACCCCAGGGGTCCTCGGCGGCCGACGGTGAAGCGCAGTTCGAGCGGTCCCGCCACAACGGTCCAGGTGTCGTTCGCGAGGCTTACGTCGACCGGGACGACGCGTACCGTGTCGAAGATGTAGGTGGCGCCGATGAAGTCCGCCGTCCGTCGGGTGGGGGCGAGCAGCAGCCGTTCTCCATCGGGCCGTTCCAGCATCACATCGCTGAACGGCCCGAACGGCGACCGTGGCCAGTGGCCCACCACCAGGCGCGTCCCGGAAGCCGTGCCCATGCCCGCGATCCACCCGTCGAAGCGAAGCCGTGGGCGCCGCCTGGCCTCACCGAGCATCCGTCTCATCCACGTGCCTCCTTTCCGTCGGCGTGACAGATGGCGTGACCGTTGCTCTCCAGTCGTACCGGCCGAAGCGTTGGCGGCGGCGCTGATCGCGATGGTGTGCGGCCGCCGGCCGGCAGCGGCTTCTGGAGCGCTACCGGTGGTGCGGAGGGTGGGGCGGCGGTGGCGGGATCGTGTCCGTGCCGGGTGCGGCTTCTGGCCAGACGAGGAGGACCGGGCAGGGGGCGTGGTCGACGATGAAGCGGCTGGCGTGGCCGAGGCTGCGGGGGCCGAGGTGGGTCCGGTCGCCGTCGCGGGCGAGGACGAGCAGGTCCGCGCCTTCGGCCGCGGCCACCACTTCCCGCTCGATGCGGCCGAGTCGTTCGATACGGGTGCAGGGGCGGCCCAGCCGTTCGGCCGCAGCGTCCAGGAGGTGTTCGCCGGCCGTGGCGGCGAGATGTTCCATCGTGGTGCCGGGGTCGTGGTCGGGACGTGCGCGGCCCAGCAGTCCGGCAAAGGCGCCGTGGGCCGCGCCGGGCGCGTCGGGGCCGGTGACGTGCAGCAGCACGATGTCGTCGCCCTCGGGCGTGTGGGTGCGGATGGCGTCGACGCAGGCGGGCCAGGTGCCTTCGACGATCCAGGCGATGACGGTCACCGGTTCAGCCTCCGATCACATGGAGCGATACCCACAGTGCCACCACCGCCGGCACCAGGGCGGCGGGCACGGCGAGAAGCCCGAGCCGGGTGAACTCGCCCAGATCCACGTCACTGTCGTGCTCGTGGACGATGCGTCGCCACAGCAGGGTGGCCAGGGACCCGGCATAGGTGAGGTTGGGGCCGACGTTCACACCGAGCAGCACCGCCAGGACGGCGCCGGGCCCGGTCGGAGCGGTCAACGGCAGCAGCACCAGTACGGCGGGCAGGTTGTTGATGACATTCGCGAGGAGGGCGGCCAGGGCCGTGATGCCCAGTAGCGCGGGCAGGCTGGTGCCGTCGGGCACGATGTGCCCGAGCGCGTCGGCCAGGCCGTTGTCGACGAGCGCGCGGACCACGGTGCCCAGAGCCAGCACGAACGCGCAGAACGGCAGTGCTGCGGCGCGCACGATCGCGGTGGGGGTCGTACGCCGCTGGGCAAGGGCGCGCGCGGCCAGCACGACCGCGCCCGCTGCTGCCGCCCACGCGGGGTTGATCCCGAACGCGGAGGTCACCACGAAGCCGGCCAGCGTGCATGCCACCGTGACCAGCGCGAACACCGGCACCTCGCGCTGCTCCCGCGGGGGCGGTGCCTGAGCTCCCGCGTCCAGGTCGGTGGCGAAGAACCGGCGGATCACCACGTACTCGGCGCCGATGGCCACGAGCCAGGGCAAGGCCATGAGCGCGGCGAAGCGGGTGAAGCTCAGCCCGCTCGCGGCGAACGCCAGCAGGTTGGTGAGGTTGGAGACCGGCAGCAGCAGCGACGCGGTGTTCGACAGGTGGGTGCAGGCGTACACGTGCGGCTTGGCACGGGCGCCGAGCCGGGCGGCGGTGGCGAACACCACCGGAGTCAGCAGCACCACCGTGGCATCCAGGCTCAGCACCGCCGTGATCAGAGAGGCAACCGTGAACACCTGGACGAGCAGCCGATGCGGGCTGCCCGCGGCCGTGCGGGCCATCCAGGCGCCGCAAGCGTGGAACAGGCCCTCGTCGTCGCACAGTTGGGCCAGGACCAGCACCGCCGCCAGGAAGCCGATGACCGGTCCCAGCCGGGCAGCCTCGGCTGCCGCGTGAGCCGGCGAGATCGCGCCGGTGGCGATGACCACCCCGGCGGCAGGCACGGCGACGACGGCCTCCGGCCAGCCCCACGGGCGGATCACCGCGCACGCCAGGACCGCCACGAGGAGTGCGGCGGAGAGCGTCTCGGCGAGCGGGGCGTTCAGGGCTGATGCCTTTCCGGGGCGGGAGGGTGGTGTGGTCCGTACGGGAGTCGGTTGCCTTCGGTGTCAGGCAGCGGTCCATCAGCTTGGAATCGATTCCGCGGCCGGGCTCGGCGAGGTTACCCGTGCCGGTCGATGCGGGACGGTGATCTCCCGCCCGGCCGGTGCGTCGGCATCCGCGGTTGTGGCGACGGTTCGGTGCTGCGACGTGACGGAGGGGTGTTCGCGGCCTTGAGCACGCGGGTGATGACGGGCGAGTCTTTTTCGGTGGCCTGCGGGGCGCGCCGTTTGCCGCAGGCCGTCGGTCGTTGCGGTCATCATGGACGCCCGACCGGACCGCGCCCCGGCCCTTCCCGCTGCCAGGGAGACCGACAGCACCCGTCTTGCGGCGCCGGCACCAGCACATCGACAACGCCGGAGAGGTGCGCGGATGAGCCTGCGTTTCGAGGAGATCGACTGGCAACCGACACCGATCGGTGAGATCAGTCTGCGCCGGCGCCGTGATCCGGTCTCAGACGACGATGTGTACGAGGTGAAACTCGGGGACGAGTTCCTGATGTCCAGCCTCTTCACGACCGGTGAGATCGAGCTGGCGGAGCTCGGGCTGGCCCAGTTGCCGGACGCTGAACTCGACGTCGCCGTCGGCGGACTCGGACTCGGCTACACCGCCCGGGCGGCGCTGGACGACCCCCGAGTCCGCTCGCTGATCGTGATCGACGCGCTCGCCGAGGTCATCGACTGGCACCGGCGTGGCCTCGTGCCTCTTGGCGCTCAGCTGACGTCGGACACCCGATGCCGCCTCGTGCACGGCGACTTCTTCGCCATGACGGAGAGCTCGAGCGGCCTGGACCCGGACGAGCCCGGCCGCCGCTTCCACGCCATCCTGCTGGACATCGACCACTCCCCGCGCCATGTGCTCCACCCGCGCCACGCGGCGCTCTACGGGCCCGACGGGCTCCGCGTCCTGGCCGGCCATCTCCACCCTGACGGCGTGTTCGCCCTGTGGTCGAACGACCCGCCCGACGAGCAGTTCACCTCCGCACTCGCCGACGTATTCGCTCAATCGACCGCCCATGTCGTCGAGTTCGACAACCCACTGCAAGGCGGCACCTCGACCAACACCATCTACGTTGCCGGAAACGCATCAGGCACGGGGCGTCAGTGAGATGTCACCGAGATCGAACCGCCCGTCGCCGAGAGCCTCCAGCCCTCCCGTCACGATCATGTTCTCCCGTGGACAGGCACGCTGGTGATTCGGGCATCGGCGGTGTGGGAACCCGCTCTGACATGTTCCAGAGCATGGTGCGCGGTGCCGTGGCCGGCGCCGCCGGCACGGCCGTACTGGACGTGATGTCGTACGGCGACATGGCGTGGCGGGGGAGAGCCGCCAGCGAGGCTCCGATCCAGCTCATGGAGAAGATCACCCAGGACCTGCGGCATCCGGTACCCGGTTCGGGCAGCAGGCGGAACAACCGTCTGTCCGCACTCGGCGCCCTGGGAGGCATCGCCGTGGGGTGCGGTACCGGGGTGACCGTCTCCCTGCTGTATCGGGCGGGCATCCGGATGCCCTGGAGCTTGGGTGGTCTGGTCACCGGCGCCTTGGCGATGGCTGCCGCGGACCTGCCGATGGCACTGCTGGGAGTGAGCGATCCGGGGAGCTGGTCGGGCACGGACTGGGCATCGGACGCGGTCCCGCACCTCGCGTACGGGCTCGTCACCTACGGCATCGTCAGGGCTCCTTGACCACCGGGTCGAGGTCAGAGAGTCCGCAGTTCGCTGCATGGTTGGCGAAGAGCCGAATGCGCTGGGCCCCACGAGGATCGAAGGGGATCCGCTACATAAACATGCAGTAGTGCGAGGCCGCAGCCCGACAGCTGGCGCATACGTTCGTAGTGGAACCAATCAGGTCCTCCCTTCGAGCAATGGAGTGGCGGACAAGGCAAGGGGAACGAACGTGAGCAAGCTCGTATTGCGCGTTGCGTCAGCGGCCACCTCCGTGCTGATCGCCGGAGGTGCTCTACTCGCCGGAAGCGACTCCGCTTCGGCAGCCACCGTGTCGGTGAACGAACATGTACCTCGCGTCGTCGTGGCGGAGAACTCCGCGGCCACCGACTTCGGCCACCGGCACCTCGCCCGATGCGACCACGGGCACCCGTACCGAACCGACGGCCGCGACTCCGACCTCTCGCCCTGGTCCCAGTACACGCATGACAGCCGCTTCTACCCCTGGGTCTACGACCAGCTGACGCAGTCCCGCGACGACGGCCAGGTTCGTTGCCACGTCGACAGGGCGAACACCTCCACCCTGGAGCACGAGGACCACCACAGGGGTTGGATCAACGACTGAGCGCGACCACTTCACGCGCTAAACCCTTCGGCGTCGTATCGAGTAGCCGAGTTCTCGATTCCGTGACGGACTTCTGTCTTCGGTGAATCCGCAGGCTTGCTGTGCAGAAAGAGCGCTGATGGATGCGTTCAATCGATACGACAACAGCTTCTTATTGAGGAGTACGTACCTTCTATGTCCGTCATCATCATTGCCAACTTGATCGCGAAGCCGGGCCAGGAGGGGCTGGTCGAGAAGACTCTCCTGGAGGCGATGCCGGCTGTGCACAACGAGCCCGGCTGTGCCCGCTACTCCCTGCACAGGAGGAAGGGAATGGCCGGCCACTTCGTCATGGTGGAGAAGTGGGATTCCGAGCAGGCCCTCCAGGCACATCGCGAGGGGACGGCGATGGCCAAGGCCGGAAAGGCCCTTCGCGAAGCCTTGGACGGGGCTCCGAACGTCGTCCTCCTCGACGCGCTCCCGGCCGGCGACCTGGACAAGGGCGCCCTCTGAGTTCCACCGGCGCGAGAAGCGACGAGGCTCCTCGCGCCAGCGAAAAAAACTCCGACGGCGATGTCGAGAACCCGAGACCGGCTCCGTCCCCGAGGTGAACGCGACCACAATGGGTCGCAACAGCACCGAGGAGAATCACGATGGCCAAGTACCTGCTGCTCAAGCACTACCGTGGCGCCCCGGCCCCGGTGAACGACGTGCCCATGGACCGGTGGACGCCGGAGGAGATCTCGGCGCACATGCAGTACATGCAGGACTTCGCGGCCCGGCTCGAGAAGACCGGCGAGTTCGTCGACGGTCAGGCGCTCGCCCCCGAGGGGACGTTCGTCCGGTACGACGGCGAGGGGCGCCCGCCGGTCACCGACGGACCGTTCGCCGAGACCAAGGACCTCATCGCCGGCTGGATGGTGATCGACGTCGACAGCTACGGGCGCGCCGTCGAGCTGGCCGGCGAACTGTCGGCGGCCCCGGGCGCGGGCGGCAAGCCGATTCACGAGTGGCTCGAGCTGCGCCCGTTCCTGACCGCGCCGCCCACCATCACGGAGTGACGTCCGAGATGGACGAGGCCCTGCTCCGGAGCCTCACACCGAGCGTGATCGGAATCCTCGTCCGCCGCGGAGCCGACTTCGCGGCGGCCGAGGACGCCGTACAGGACGCGCTGGTCGAGGCGGTCCGCGTCTGGCCGGCCGACCCGCCGCGGGACCCGAAGGGCTGGCTGGTCACCGTGGCCTGGCGCCGGTTTCTCGACGCGACCCGGGCGGACGCCGCCCGCCGCCGGCGCGAGGACCGCGTCGACGAGGAGCCGGAGCCCGGGCCCGCGCCCGCCGTGGACGACACGCTCCAGCTCTACTTCCTGTGCGCCCACCCCTCCCTGACACCGTCGTCCGCGGTCGCGCTCACACTGCGCGCCGTCGGCGGCCTGACCACCCGCCAGATCGCCCAGGCCTACCTGGTGCCCGAGGCGACCATGGCGCAGCGCATCAGCCGGGCCAAGCGCACCGTCTCCGGCATACGGTTCGACCTGCCCGGCGACGTCGCCACCGTGCTGCGCGTCCTGTACCTGGTCTTCAACGAGGGCTACTCCGGCGACGTCGACCTCGCCGCCGCGGCCATCCGGCTCACCCGGCAGCTCGCGGCCGCGATCGACCACCCCGAGGTGGCCGGTCTGCTCGCCCTCATGCTGCTCCACCACGCCCGGCGCACTGCGCGGACCGCGCCCGACGGAAGCCTGGTGCCGCTCGCCGAACAGGACCGCGGCCGATGGGACACCGCAGCGATCGCCGAGGGCGTCCAGATCCTGCAGACGGCCCTCGCCCGCGACCGGCTGGGCGAGTTCCAGGCCCAGGCCGCCATCGCGGCACTCCACGCCGACGCGCCCACCGCCGAGGAGACCGACTGGGTGCAGATCGTCGAGTGGTACGACGAGCTCGTGCGCCTGACCGACAGCCCGGTCGTCCGGCTCAACCGCGCGGTGGCCGTCGGCGAGGCCGACGGACCGCGCGCCGGCCTGGCCGCGCTCGCGGCGCTGGAGGCCTCACTGCCCCGCCACGCCGCAGTGGCGGCGTACCTCCACGAGCGCGACGGCGACCTGGCCACGGCGGCACGGCTGTACGCCGAGGCGGCACACAAGGCCCCCAACCTCGCTGAGCGCGACCACCTGACACGCCAGGCCGCCCGGCTCAACGCCCGCGGGTGCCGCTGAGGGGTGGTCGCGCTCGGATTCCCGCGCGACGCTTGTACTCGTGTGCCCCTTGGCGCGACCCCGGGGCCGGCCGCCTGTCCGCGCGGGAAACGCGTGCGAAAGCGAGTGGGGAACCGCCTGCGCAACCCCGTGGCGAACCTGTGGAGTTGGCCGTGGGAAGGCAGTTCTCCGGGGCAGTTCGCTGGAGTACGGTGAAGAGGCACCGGATGCACCGGATGCGACTTCGGGGGATGCACATGGGCCGGGGGACGGAAGCTGCGGCTTGGACGCCGGTGCGGGACGTCGTTCGCGATGTCGTCGGCGAGGTGGCCCCGGATGAGCTGATCCTGGTCGAGGGCCTGTTCGTGGTGGACGACGAGACCGCTCTGCGACGCCTTTCGAGCCGTGGCCAACGCCGCGAGCCCCTCGGGTTCGGGCTGGGTGAGATCGCTGCCCTGGTAACTCCCGTCGTGTGGATGGCACTGGACGAAGCGGCACACCAGATCGTCTCGGCCACCGTCGGAGCGGCAGGCCGGCGGTCGGGAACCTGGCTGCGCAGGATCATGCGCAGACCGGTCGCGGCCCCGCGGATACTGCCCCCGCTGGCGCCGGAACAGCTCGAAGCCATACGCGTGCGGGTGGTCGAACTGGCCGGGGAGAGCGGCATGGAGAGCCCGCAGGCCCAGGCGCTCGGCGAACGTGTCGTGGCCCGGCTGGTGTTGCCCGGCCAACCCGGCGCCGAGGCTACGACCCCTGCCTCCCGTCCCCCCGCGCCGGACGAGGAGACGACGTCTGACGCCGTTCACGGCGACAGACCAGGATCGGACACGCAAGGGCGCGCATGAGCGCCGCATCGGCACCGCTACCCCGGCCCGGCAGACCCGACGAGCACGTGCTCGGCCCGGGCACCGGCTCTCGGTTCGCGCTGCTGGTGGTGCTGTTCCTGACGAGCAGCGCCACGGTGGCGTCCACCATCACCCACTCACTGACCGATCCTCACAACATCGCGGCAGGATGCGCTCTGGCGGCGGGGGCCGACCCGGGCAGTGACTTCCTGAGCCTGGGCCTGGTGTCCCTTCGCTCGAACACGGCGTACCAGGCGTGTCTGGACCGCTTCGCCCCCCATGCGTCGCCGTGGTGGCCACCACTCGCTGTGGCCGTACTGGTCCTCGCCGCCGGCGCCCTGTACTGGTCGTTGCCGTGGTGGAAGGAGCGTCGAGGCCGCGTCGTACCGCTCGAAGTCATCGACCGGCACGGCGAGTTGAACCACGTCCTCGAGGAGCTGGTCGGCGTCGCCGGACTGGCCCGCCGTCCGCGTTTCGTCGTCGCCCCGGCGGCACGCACGGCGAGCGCGGTGGTCTTCGGACGATGGCGCCGGTACACCGTCTCTCTGCACGGTGGGCTGGTCGCGAGCAGGCACCGAGACCCTGAGGGGTTCCGCGCCGTGGTTCTGCACGAGCTCGCGCACATCCGCAACCGCGACATCGACATCACCTACGGGACGGTGGCCCTGTGGCGCGTCTTCTTGACCACCGTCCTCCCGGCGTACGTGGTCTGGTCCGTGCTGGACCTGCGGGTGTCGCTGTCCTCCGCCGTGCTGGGCCCTTCGGAACGGCTCGGCCTGGAGCGCGAAGTGGCGTTGACGGCGGCGATGCTCGTGTTCGTCTTCCTGGCACGAGCGGACATCCTGCGTACCCGGGAGATCTACGCCGACGCCGATGCGATGCGGTGGGGAGCCGACCCGGCCGGCTGGCAAGGAGCAACGGACCGGGCTGAACAGCGGCCTGGCAGAGCTCGGGCCGCGCTGCGCGGCTTCGCCACTGTGTGGCGCACCCACCCGGTGTGGGACCGGCGCAGGGAATCGCTGGCCGACCCCAAGGAGTTGTTCCGCCCCTCCGCACTCACCCTGTTCCTGACGGGCGCGATGGCGTCGATCTGCGCCGGCCAGCTGTACGGCTTCGGAACGGGACCTGTCGTCGATCTCTCGTCGGACGTGGTCGCGGGTCTGATCGCGACGACAGCCGGTGTGTCCCTGTGGCGTGCGGCGGCCCGTGCCGTTCTGACAGGCGACCGGGCACCCTCCGGCCTGCGCGCGGGATGGTGGCTGGGGCTGGGACTGATGATCGGCGAGCTGCTGGTGGGCACCGGGGCCGGGCTTCGCCTGCTGCCCCGGCACCCCGAGGTGCTCGCACTGCTGGTCCTCATCAGCCTGGTGGTCATGTGCTGGACGGCCCAGTTCGCCGACCTCGCCCTGCGTTGCTGGCGGGGCCGTGGCCTGCGGACGGTGTTCGCCGTCGGCCTCCTGGCGATGGTGGCTGTGTTCGCGCTGTGGTACGCCTGGTGGCAGACCACCGGCAAGATGTTCGTGGCGGGTTGGCCTTTCGAGAACTCGGCGACCAGACAGATTCTCGAGCGGACCCTCGCAGACTCCGCTTCCGGCCACGACCGTGCGTTGGGGGCGATCGCCGCGTCGTTGCCGCTGGTACTGCCCGTGGGCACCGACGTGTCGCTGCTGTGGGCCGTGGCTGCCATGTGGCTGCTGCCCCTGATGGCATGGGCGATCGGACCATCGGCCGGCACACCACGGTGGGCGATGAGAGCGCTTCCTGACAGGGGGAGCTCGACATGGTCGACGCGGCGGCTACCGTCCTTCCGGCGGCTCGCCATGACCGCGGCGGCGGGATCGGTCGCTGCCTGCGCGGCCGCGGTCGCCCTTGCGGCGTGGCTCCACGCCGTGCGGCCGCCCGACGGTCACGTGTCCGGGCTGCAGTTGCTGCTTCTCACCGCGTGGCTGACGGCGGTACTCGCCGGCGTGGTGGTGGTCACGGCCGTAGTGGCAGGCGCATCGACCTCCAGGTTCCCTGTCCCCGCCGCGGTCGTGGCCGCCGGCACGGCGGGGTTGGCAGGTGTCACTGCCGCGTTCCTGCTGACCTCGGCGGACGGCTGCGTGGGGGCCTTGAGCACGCTGGGCACGACCTGCCGGTGGCTGCCCGAGGGCGCCTGGCCGCTCACCACGCTCCTGCTGCCTCTCGTTCTGGGGCTGGCGGTCTTCCTGTCCGCAGGCGCGGCCGTGGCCGCCATGGGGGTACGACGGCTCTGGCGCGCGTGCCGACGGAACCGGGACGAGCGAGTGATACTCCCGTTGCCTCAACCCCCAGGGCGGAAGAGCCGGTCGAGGCCGGCGACACGACGTGCAGGGGTGGCAGTGATCTGTCTGACCGTCCTGGCACTGAGCACAGCGGCGAGCCTTCCCCTCGGCGGCCCGTCCACCGCCCGCACCTCATTGACCATCCAGTCGTTCGCACCTCTCGATGCCATCCCGCCACCCTCGTCCCCCGCGGTGCTCGCGCTCCAGTCCGACGCTTGGCTGAGGTTGGGCGGAAGGCCGCTCATGGTCCGGTTCACCTCCGAGTTCTTGCACATCGTCACGGCGCTGGAGGACGAAAAGGCTTACACCGACCGGGGGTTCGCGGCCCGCCGGATACGCCCGCACTGCCTGGAGCTGCGCAAGACCGCCCGGCAACTCGATGCCTACTTTCCGCTCCCCGACCCCACGCTGGAGCACACATGGTCACCGCTGCTCCGACGGGCCATGGGGATCGGCGCGGACTGTCGACGAGCCATCGACGAGGGCAAGGTGGACCTCTACAGCAAGGCCATGCAACATCTGCTCACCATCGTCGAGCCCGAGCTCGCGATCACTCAGAAGGCAGTCGCCGAAGCCGGAGTCCGATGACACGGGTTGCCTTATGGGCTGCTGCTCCCGAGCCCCCGCGCCGGCCGCGGCAAGGTCGTGCGAGGGCTTCGGGAGGCGGCGAGATGGAGGAGACAGAGAGGCCGGGGAAGGTCTCGAACGCGCTACGGCTTGATGCCCACCCCGGTCCACAGGCTGACCTCCGCGTCGGTGGCGGTCGGTTCGGTGTCCGGGCGCCAGCGGTGGCCGATGGAGACGCCGGGGTCGAGCAGTTCGAGACCGTCGAAGAAGCGCGCCACCTCGTCGCGCGAGCGGACCTGCGCCGGGGTTCCCGCACTGATGTAGAGGTCGGTGATCTTCTGCCAGGTGGGAGGGTCGAAGTCGGGCGTGCAGTGGCTCAGGGCGAGCGCGCTGCCCGAGGGGACAACCTCCAGCAGACGGCTGACGATGCCGTAGGGGTCCTGGTCGTCCGGCACGAAGTGCATCAGGGCGTTGAGGGACAGGGCCACGGGCTGGTCGAGGTCCAGGATCTCGGACAGCTCGGGGGCGTCGAGCAGCGTCTGCGGGTCGCTGACGTCCCCCTCGATGTAGGTGGTACGGCCCTCCGCCGTGCTGCGCATCAGACGCTCGGCGTACTTGAGGACGAGCGGGTCGTTGTCGGCGTACACCACCCGTGCGTCGGAGACCACGGACTGGGCCACCTGGTGCAGGTTCGGCTCGGTGGGGATGCCGGTGCCGATGTCGAGCCATTGCCGGATGCCGTGCTCCCGCGCGAGGACGCGGGTGGCGCGGTGCATGAAGGCGCGGTTCTCGCGGGCGCAGACGAAGATGCCGGGGTAGATCGTCGCCACGGCCTCGGCGGCCTGCTTGTCGACCTCGAAGTGGTCCTTGCCGCCGAGGTAGTAGTCGTACATACGGGCAGAGTGGGGCCTGCTCGTGTCGATGTCCCGCGCGGCGTGCGAGTTGGTCATCTTGTCCCTTTCGGTGTGTGCGTGGGGGGAGAGGTCAGCCAGTGGTCAGATGGTCGGCGAGGCCCCGCTTGACCCCCGCGACGAACGCGGTGATCTCCTCCGGGGTGTAGATCAGTGCGGGGCCGGCGGGATCGGTCGACTGCCGCAGCGCGACCCGGCCGTCGGCGAGCTGCTTCGTCTGCACGCACTGACCCCCGTTGGGACCGCTCCAGGGCGACTCCCAGCCCTGGTCACCGAGGTCCGACGCGGGCATGCCGTTGTAGACGTGGTAGACGCTGCCGTCGAGGATGGTCATGAGTACTCCTTGCGCATGCGGTTCAGCAGCGCCCTGCTCTGCGCGTTCGAGGTCAGCAGGGACATGCGGTTGTGCGCCTCGAGATGGGCGACGACGTCGGAGCGCTGGTCCAGGTACACCGCGCCGGAGAGCATCTCGGTGTAGACGATGTCCGGAAGCTCCGGCTCCTCGAAACGGAAATAGGTGAACGGCGCGCACGCGCCCACGTGCGCACCGGCGGTGAACGGAACCACGTCGACGCTGACGTGCTCCAACTCCGAGACCTCAATGATCCGTTCGATCTGCGCGCGCATCACCTCGGGGCCGCCGACCACCCGGTGCAGGACGGCCTCCTCCAGTACGACCCACAGCGTGGGCGCGTCGGACTTCTCCAGCAGGGCCTGACGACGCAGCCGCAGGTTCACACGCCGCGCCAGGTCCTCGTCGTCGGCGTTCGGGAAACCGCCGCCGAGCACGGCACGCGCGTACGGGTGGGTCTGGAGCAGCCCCGTGACGTAGTGCGGCTCGTAGGTGCGCACGGTCCTCGCCCCGGTCTCCAGGCTCACGTACGCGCTGAACCACGTGGGCAGCACATCGCGGTAGGTGTGCCACCAGCCGGGCTCGTTGGCCCGCTCGGCGAAGGCGACGAACTCGTCCCTCTCCTGCCGGTCGGCGCCGTAGGTCTCGAGCAGCTTCTCCACGTAGAGGGGCTTGAGCGCCACCTCCGCCTTCTCCAGACGGCGGATGGTCAGGGACGTGACCCGAAGCGCCCGCGCCGCATCCTCGAGCGATACGCCCGCATCCTGGCGCCGTTCCTGCAGTCTTCGGCCCAGGATCATGCGCAGCACGGTGGGCGCGCTGGTGGTGCCCGCGTTCGAACGGCCCTCGCTCAACGCCCTACCTCCTGACGGATCGTCACTCTTGCGAGTGTGACAGGCACTTGATGAAGCAACCAGACCGATACCGGCTTGTTGAAATTATCAGGCAGATGGTTGCAGGGTGAACTGCATTGGGAGCATAGTTATTTGAGTGAACGTCAGTAATGACTCAGAGCAACTCCGCGTGCCCGTAGGGGAGTTGCTCAGGTCGGCCCTCCCCCGACAGCGCCCGCCTCACGGAAGGCAACCACCGTGTCCCCCCACGTGACTTCCTCCCCCGAGCTGTTAGACGTCGCCGACCCCGGCCAGGCGCACTGGATCGAGTTGCCCTCGTACCGTTCCAGCGTCAGAGTCGCCCGCCGCTCCGTGCGGTCCCGGCTGAACGGATGGGGGCTGTCCGGCGAGCTGTGCGAGGACGCCGTGCTGCTCGTGTCCGAACTGGCCACCAACGCCATCCGCCACACGCCCAGCGTGCGGATCCTGTGCGGCATCGGCCTCGTCACCGCCGGATGCCTGCGGCTGGAGGTGCACGACCACGACTACTCGGGCCGCGGCCTGCCCCGCGGCGAGCCCGGCCTCGATGACGAGAGCGGCCGAGGACTGCTGCTGGTCGAGCAGCTCGCCGACTCCTGGGGCGTCGACGGTTCGAGGCTCACCGGCGGCAACGCGGTGTGGGCGACGCTGAGGGCATGACCCCGGCGCAGGACACGGGGAATCAGCCCTCGGCGGGCGTCAGTTCGGCGAGCAGGAGGGTGCGGTCGTCCGCGCCGCTCGCGTCGGAGGGGGCGTGCAGCAGGCGTCGGCACAGTGCGGGCAGCGCCTCCTGGCCGTCGGCCGCCGAGGACTCGGCGACGGCCGCGTCCAGGGTGCCGGCGAGGCGGGCGATCTGATGGTCGATGTCCGCGTCGCGGGCCTCGACCAGCCCGTCGCTGTAGAGCACCAACAGAGCCGGCTCCGGCACGGTGAGCACGGTCGCCGCGTAGTGGCCCGTGCCGAGCCCCAGGGGTAGGCCCGCCTCGGCCAGGGGAACCGGGGCGGTCCTGCCGTCGGGGCCGCGCAGCAGAGGGGGAGGGTGCCCCGCACTCACCAGGGTGCAGGTGCGCTGCTGCGCGGCCCACTCGACGTAGACACAGGTGGCGAAGGAGGCGCCGGACGTGGCGCAGGCGAGCGCGTCGAGCCGCCGTACGAGATCGACCGCGGAGATGTCGAGCCCGGCCAACACACGTACAGCGGTGCGTAGTTGGAGCATCGCGACGGCGGCCTCCGGACCATGGCCCATGGCGTCACCGACGATCAGGCTGATCCGGCCGCCCGGCCGCTGCAGTACGTCGTACCAGTCGCCGCCGATGACGGTGTCCTGCCCGGCGGGCACGGAGCCGTGCGCGACACGGCAGCACTCGAACCGCTGGAGCGCGCCGGACGGCAGGCTGTTGCGGATGGCCAGGGCGGTACGCCGCTCGCGCCCGTACCGGCGGGCATTGTCCAGGGCGACCGCGGCCCGCGCCGACAGCGCCTCCACGGCCGCCACCTCCGCGGGCCGGAACGGTGCCTGGTCCGACCCGCGGGTGCAGGCGACGAAGCCGATCGTCACGTCTCCCAGCAGCAGCGGCACGACGAGAAAGGAAGCCACCCGGAGTAGTTCGTGGATGCGTGCGTCCCCGCTGCCGGCGGCGATGAGCCGCTCGGAGGTGTGCGCGTCGAAGGAGTCGAGCAGCTGCGCCTGTCCGGAGCCGAGCGCGCGGGCGTACGGCGTCTCGCGCGGGAAGACGATCACCTCGCCGACCGGCAGCATTCGCTCCCAGCCCTCGCGCGCGTCCGACCCCACCTGCAGCGCCAGCCGGTGCGCCTCGACCCGGGACGGGTCCGCGCCGGTGTTCGCGTCCTCCCCGCGACGCCACCGCTCCAGCAGATAGACCGATGCCGCGTCGGCGAAGGCGGGCGTCAGCGCGTGCACGAGCTGGCTGCCGGTCAGCCGCAGATCGAGCGACGAGCCGAGGGCGTCGGCGGCGGGGGCGAAGCATGGCCGAGGCGGCGCGGGCCGGGCGGCCGGCGGGTCGTCGATGCGGCTGCGCGGTTCGTTCCGCAGGGTCGTGCCTTTCCGGGTGGGGGGGCGACCGCGCGGCGAAAGAACGGGGCGCCGCGCGTCGTTGGCCAACTATATGATGGAGCGTCAATAACCATCGCTCGAAGGGGTGTTGTGGTACCCGACAGCGCAGGTCCAGTGCCCGGGGTAGAGCCCGACAAAGCGAGCGTTGCCCGCATGTACGACGCCATGCTGGGCGGTCGGCACAACTACGCCATAGACCGCGAGGCGGTAGCCGCCTTCACGGCCATCGACCCCCAGGTGCGCACCCTGGCCCGGGCCAACCGGGACTTCCTCGGGCGGGCGGTGCGGTTCCTGGTCGACGCCGGGGTACGGCAGTTCATCGACCTCGGCTCGGGCATCCCCACTCAGGGCAACGTCCACGAGGCGGCGCAGGCGGCGAGCCCGGGAGCCCGGGTGGTCTACGTCGACAACGACCCCGTGGCCGTCGCGCACAGCGCGTCCCTGCTCGCCGACAACCCGGACGCGACCATCATCGACGCCGACATCCGCCGGCCGGCCGACGTCCTGCGTTCGCCGCAGGTGCGCAAGCTGATCGACTTCGACCAGCCCGTGGCCGTACTGATGATCACGATCCTGCACTTCATCGCGCCCGAGGAGGACCCGGCAGGCATCGTCGCCGCCTTCCGGGACGCCCTGCCCGACGGCAGCTGGCTGGCGATGTCCCACGCGACGAACCAGGACCGCCCCGACACGGCGGCAGCGGTAGGCCGGCTGTACCGGTCCCGGGCCACCTCCCCGGTCACCGCCCGCTCCCACGACGAGATCCTCGACCTCTTCGCCGGCTTCGACCTCGCGGAGCCGGGCCTGGTCCACGTCCCCCTGTGGCGCCCGTCCCCGGACGAGAAGCTCCCGGACAATCCGTCCGAGTACTGGGTGTACGCGGGGGTGGGCTGCAAGAACGCGTAGGACGCGAGATCGGCGTTCTCGGAGTTCTTGGATGCGGGCGACGGATCCCGCCGCCGTTGCGTGTGCGGCTACGGCGCCCCGCACGATCGACACTGTCGACGACCTGCTGTCGCTCAGGCGCGGGACGTGCGCCCGTCCCGCCCTTTGCGCAGGAAGCGCCGCAGGCGGGTCTCCGGCCAGGTGTTGATCACGTCGTTCTTGCTGAGCCAGCCGCGCTGCGCCGTCCCCACGCCGTAGCGCATGTTGGCGAGGTGGAGGACGGAATGAGCGTCGCTGTCGACGGCGAATCTCACCCCGTGCCGCCGGGCCCGCAGGATGTCCTCGTCGCGCAGGTCCAGCCGGTCGGGGTGGGCGTTGATCTCCAGGGCCGTGCCCGTGCGCGCGCACGCGGCGAAGACCTCGTCGAGGTCGGCGTCGAGGGGCGGCCGCTTGCCTATGAGGCGGGTGGTGGGGTGGCCGATGACGTTGACGTACGGGTTCTCGCAGGCCCGCACGAGCCGCTGGGTCAGTGCCCCGCGGCTCTGGTGGAAGTGCGAGTGGACCGAGGCCACGCACACGTCGAAGCCGGCCAGGAACTCCTCGGGCCAGTCGACGGCGCCGTCCGGGCCGATGTTCAGCTCCACGCCGTGGAGCAGCCGCAGGCCGCGCCGCCTGCCCCGCTTGCCGTACGTGCCGTCGAGCTGCCGTAGCTGCTCGCGCTGCGCGAGGATCCGCTCCTTGGTCATCTGCTGCATGGAGAGGTCCGGCCCGTGGTCGGTGATCGCGTAGTAGCTGTAGCCCCGCTCGGCGGCCGCCTGCGCCATCTCCTCCAGCGGCGCGAGGCCGTCGGTCAGATCGGTGTGCGTGTGCAGGTCGCCGCGCAGATCGGACTCCTGCACCAGCTCGGGAATCTCGTCGCGCAGTCCGGCCTCGATCTCCCCGCGGTCCTCGCGCAGCGGCGGCGGGATCCAGGGCAGCCCGAGCCGTGCGTAGACCTCCTCCTCGGTCTCGGAGACGATCTTCTCCCCGCTCTCGGCGTCGAACAGGCCGTACTCGGACAGCTTCAGCCCCTCGTGCACGGCCAGCTCCCGGGTACGGATGTTGTGCGCCTTCGAGCCGGTGAAGTACTGCAGCGCCGCGCCCCAGGCATCGGGCGGTACGACCCGCAGATCGACGGCGAGCCCCTTGACGGTGCGTACCGAGGTCTTCGTCCGGCCGCGTGCGATCACCTCGGTGACGTACGGCAGCTCGGTGAAGGCCTCCATGAGCGGCCCCGACTTCTTGGCTGCGACGAGGATGTCGATGTCGCCGATGGTCTCGCACACGCGGCGCAGCGACCCGGCGTAGGCGCAGCGGCGGCAGCCGGTCACACGGGACAGTTCCGCGACGATGTCGTCGGCGAGGTCCTGGGCGACGTCGAGCAGGACCCGGTCGCCGGAGGACTGCAGGAGTTCGACGCCGTGGAGGATGTTCTCCTCGGTCCTGGGCCCGAAGCCCTTCAGGTCGCGCAGTTTCTCGGCGTGGATGGCGTCGACCAGCTCGTCGACCGAGGAGACGCCCAGTTCTTCGTAGAGGGCCAGTGCCTTCTTCGGGCCGAGGGTGGGGATGGCCGTCAGCCGCCGGACACCGGCCGGGATCGTCGCACGTAGCTCGTCGACCGCGGACACGCTTCCGGTGCGGATGTACTCGGCGACCTTCTCGGCGATCGACTTGCCGACGCCGGGGATCTCCCGCAACCCTTTCGCGTCGAGCGTGGACACGTCGGCGTGGTAGCCGCCGATCGCGCGGGCGGCCTTCTCGTAGACACGCGCCTTGTACGCGTCTCCGCCGGTGATCGAGATCAGGTCCGCGTACTCCTGGAACAGCGCCGCGACCTCGTCGTTGGAGCGAGCCATGCCCTCCGAGTAGGCAGGAACGCCTCGCTCATTCCTTCAATCCTTCGTCCAGCCGCCGGCTCACCAGGTCGGGCCGGCCTCGATCAGCAGGTTCCGGACCCGGGTGACGTCGGGGTTGTCGGGTCGGCCCGGGCGTTGGACGAGGTAGCCGGTGTTGATGGGCGAGTCGTCGGGTTCGTGCAGGGCGACGAGGGCGCCGGATGCGAGTTCGTCATGGCAGAGGTAGCGGGGCAGCACGGTGAATCCGGCTCCGGCGGTGACCGCCGCGAGGACGCCGCGCAGGTCGGGGACCGTGATGGCGGCGGGGCAGGACAGCCGGGTGCCGAAGGCGTGTCGCCAGTAGCGGCGGGCGATGGGGAGGTCCTCCGCGTAGGAGACCAGAGGGACCGCGTGCAGGACCGCCGGCCCCTGTGCGGCCAGTTGCCCCTTGACGCGCTCGGCCCAGGTAGGGGCGGCGACGAGGACGAACTCCTCATCCATCAGCGGTACGGCCGTCAGGGACCGCCCGCGGGGGCGGAAGGTGGCGATGACCAGGTCATGGCGGCCGGCCCGGAGCTCATCCAGAAGGGGCTCGGTCAGGCCCAGGGTGACGCGCAACCGCACGCCTTCGGCGACCAGCGGGGCGAGGGTCGGCAGGAGCCGGGTGCAGAGCAGTTCGGCAGGGCCTGCCAGGTGGACGGGAGCGGCGCGTTCGTGGAGCGCGGTGTGGTCTCCGGTCACGCCGGCGAGCGCGTCGAGGGGAGCGGCGACGCGGGTCGCGAGGTCGTGGGCGACGGCGGTCGGGGCGGCGCCGCGTGGAAGGCGTTGGAAGAGTTCGCGGCCCGTATGGCGTTCCAGGGAGCGGATCTGGGCGGTCACCGTTGGCTGTGAGAGGCCCAGGAGCCCGGCGGCAGCGGTGAACGAGCCGGAACGGTAGACCGCCAGGAAGGTACGCAGCAGGTTCAGGTCCGGCACGGATGCGGTGCCGGATGCCGGCACGGTGGGAGTGCCATCGGGATTCGTATAGGCCACGCATAGAACGTAGCTAATTTTCCTATGGCGAGTGCTGGACGGGTGGGTGGCGGGAGGTGGCGCTGGGCGTTGCCCGTCGCCCCGCGGCCGGTTCCACGCCGTCGCGTGAGCCCGCTTCCTGCAAAGGACTGGTGAGCAGGCGGCGAAGATCGCCGGTGAAGACGGTGACGGAACCGGCCGGACGCCGAGGACCTCTAGGAGCCGTTCGTGCCGGTCCCTCAGGCGAGCATCTTGAGGACCTCGGCCGCGAGAGGAGCGGAGGAAGCGGGGTTCTGGCCGGTGATGAGATTGCGGTCGATGACGACGTTCGGGGCCCACGGCTCGCCGACCTGGACGGCCACGCCGGCCTCTGCAAGGCGGGTCTCGAGGAGCCACGCGGCCTTCTCGGCGAAGCCGGCCTGGGCCTCTTCCACGTTGGTGAAGGCGGCCACCTTGTAGCCGGCGAAGGCGTTGGTGCCGTCCTCCTTCTCGGCGGCCAGGAGCGCGGCCGGCGCGTGGCAGACCACGCCGAGCGGCTTCCCGGAGACGAGGGTGTCGATGAGGAGCTTGCCGGAGGTGGGGTCGACAGCGAGGTCCTCCATGGGGCCGTGGCCGCCGGGGTAGAAGACGGCGTCGTAGTCGCCGAGGTTCACGTCGTCCAGCCGGATCGGGTTCCTGATCTCGGTCATGGACTCGAGGGCGGCAGCAATCTTGTCGGCGCCTTCCTGGCCGCCGTTGACCTCGGGGGCGAGGCTGCCCTTGTCGACGGTGGGGACGACACCGCCAGGGGTGGCGACGACGATCTCATGGCCGGCAGCCTTGAAAGCCTCGTACGGGGCGACGGCCTCCTCGGCCCAGAAACCGGTCGGGTGCTTGCTGCCGTCGGCGAGCGTCCAGTGGTCGGCGCCGGTCATCACGAAAAGGATCTTGGCCATGGTGTGTCACTCCGAAGAAACGGGCCCGCTTGGGGCCCGGGGATGGGGCTGCACGACGCTCCGACGCTCTGCGAGCGCTGAGGCTACGGATCCAGAGCGTCAGTGCGGCGATGTCCTCGAACCTAGACCTGCGTCGGCAGCATGACCAATGGGGAAGCCGATGCCTGGCATCGGCATTCCGATGGGTGCGCGGGCCATGCCCGCGACCACCCGCGGGCATGGGCTGACTGCGGTGGATCGACTGGGCGCTCTCAGCTGTGGTGGAGGCCTGACCGCCGCCCGCCGAAAAAATCTTGAGGGCGGGGGTTGACGCACCCCTGCCGCATCCGTAGAGTTCTTGGTCTGCCACGGAGCCGTACGGTTCTGGCGGCGGCACTCTCGCCGCGGATGCGGCACCCAACACCACCAGCACGATCTCCCGAACGGGATCGGATTCGGCGCGTCCGAATCCAATTCGATTTGGGGTG
>NZ_JBEYYC010000048.1:0-32683 GCF_040645355.1 Streptomyces sp. NPDC046805
CGCGGGAGACCAGCGTGCCCAACACCGTTCGGGGCACACGACCGAGCACGAGTCCTGGCAGCAGGACTCACTCCCGCTCAGTCTCTAGGAACGGTCGGCCGTGCCCACAGGTTTTCCTTGAGGACATCGACCTCGCACTGCTCCCCGGTGTCGCTGCTGGTCGCCATCAGGCGGGCAGCCAGCGGGTCCACGCTGATGATGCTGACCTGCCAGCCGCGCTCCGTGAGACCGCGCACCAGGTCGTCGGCGATGGCGGACATGGGGGCGGGGTTCTCGGTTGCGACGTCAATGTCCTGGCTGAGCCGTTCGACCAGTCCGTGTGCCTGGGCCGCGTACCCGCCGGTGATCACCAGCGGGTACGGGGTGCCGATCGCGAGGACGTCAGCCAGGAGCTGACGATGGAGCTCGGTGATTTTCACGCGGCGGCGGACCCCTGGCGCTCAAGCTCGGGGAACGCGGCCTCCCACGCCGCGCGGACATGCCTGCTGATCATGGTCCTCATCAAAGGCCACTGCGCGAGCAGAAGATCCCGGTTCAGGAAGCGGGTGATGTCATCACGCTGTCCTTCGGCGAGTACGGTCCGGTAGAGGCCCATGCGCTGCCGGGGCCGGTCAAGATCGTAGGTACGAAGGCCCGACCAGGCGATGTGAAGCGGCAGCTCGACCAGGCCCTGCTCCGGGCCGGCGAGGTCCTCCAATGCGTCGGGAAGGCGCCCCGCGTAGCGCTCGTGCAATACGTCGGTGACGGAGGGTGCGGCACCAGGAGGCGTCTGCTGAACCATGTGCCTAGTATCCCGTGTGCGCCAGGCGGACGGGAGGGTGGACGCGTACCGAAGACATCGTGATGCTGTTGTTTTGCTTATCGATCTTTGTTCTGACCTGCCGTTGCTCAGCTGTACGGGTTGGTATGTCCTTTTGGTGGATGAGGCTTACCGGGGGCTGGGACGGGTGGTAGGTGGGTTGAGCTGGCTGGTTTGTGCCGCGCGGGTCGTTGCGGAGGAACGGGAGACGGTTGCCCGGGTGCGGCCCGATGAACTCCCGCTCCGCGTCGGCCAGTTGCACTCGTGTCACGGAAGAAGGTCTACCGGTCCAGGCCTCACCACGAGGACGAATCGACAGAATGATCACGACTCGCTAGGCGTCCCAGCCCCGTTCGCGGCGGCGCCAACGGCCGTGTCACATCACCGCGTTCATCGCGAGAACCCCACCGAGACCGAGAACGGCCAGCACGGTGGTGTACGAGGTGCGGGCCTTGATCGCGTCGAGGACCGAGAGGTTGAAGTACTCCTTGAACATCCAGAACCCTGGGTCGTTGACGTGCGAGAAGGCGATCGACCCGCAGGATACGGCGAGCACCATCAGCTCTGGCGATGTGCCGCTGCCGGCCACCATCGGCGCCACGATGCCGGCGGCGGTGGACACGGCAACCGTGGCCGATCCGAGCGCGACGCGTAGGATCACGGCGATCAGCCAGGCGAGCACGAGCGGGGAGATCGACCAGTGCTCGGTGGTCTCCTTGATGTAGTCCGAGATCCCGCCCTCGACGAGGACGTTCTTGTACGCACCGCCCGCCGCGATCACCAGCATGATCATCGCCATCGACTTGGCGGCGTCACCGCAGGAGGTCGCGAGGTCCTTCAGCGAGCGGCCGATGCGCGGGCCGAAGACGTACATGGCGAGCAGCAGGGTCAGCAGCAACGCGAACTCGGGGGAACCGACGAACTTGATCACGCCCATGCCCGGGGCGTGGTCGTCGAGGGACATCTCGGCGATGGCCGCGCCGGCGATGAGCACCACCGGGAGCAGCGCCACGGCGAGCGACCAGCCGATGCCGGGCATCTCGTCCTCTTCGAAGACGCGCTCGGTGACCAGGCCGGTGGGGATCGACGGGTTCATCCGACGGACGAACGGCAGCCGGGGCCACACCAGCGCGATCAGGGCGCCGGCCGGGACGGCGATGAACAGGCCGACGAAGAGCGTCTTGCCGACGGAGGCGTGGAACATCTCGGCGACGGCGGTGGGGCCGGGGTGCGGCGGCAGGAAGCTGTGCATCGTGGAGAGCGCGATGGACATCGGCAGACCGATCCACAGCAGGTTCTTCCGGGTGACGCGGACCAGGGTGAACGCCACCGGAACGATGATGACGAAGGCGACCTCGTAGAACATGGTGACGCCGATGAGCAACGCGGTCACCACCATGGCCACCTGCACCCACCGGTCACCGAAGGCCTTGGTCAGCTTGGTGGCGATGCGTTGGGCCGCGCCCGCGTCGCCCATCACCCGGCCGACCATCGCGCCGAGCGCGATCACCGGCAATGTGCCGGAGAGTTGATCGCCGATACCGGCCTCCAGAACATCGGAGATGTTGGTCAGGCCAATGCCCTGGGCCATCGCGACGACCACAGCGACGAGGAGCAGGGCTATGAAGCCGTTGAGCTTCAGCTTGGTCATCAAGAACAGCAGCGCCACAACACTGAGCGCCACGACGAGCATCGGCATGATCACTTCTCCTTCGAAGTGAGGGGGCACGTACAGGGGTCAGGACAGGGGTCAAGACATGTGGGGGGTGCGGATCATGCGGGGGCGGCGGAGCGCCTTCGGGTACGCCGCGATGCCGTCGGCGGGAGGGCTGCGTCAGCGCACGAGTGCGGGGCGCTTGGCGTCGAAAGTCCAGTCGGGGATCAGGTACTGCATGGCGGCGGCGTCGTCGCGGACGCCAAGGCCGAGGGACCGGTAGAGCTGGTGGGCGGCCTCGACCTGCTCCATGTCAAGGTCGACGCCCAGGCCGGGGCGTTCGGGCAGGACGATGGTGCCGCCCTGGACGTGCAGCGGCTCGCGGGTCAGGCGCTGTCCGTCCTGCCAGATCCAGTGGGTGTCGATGGCGGTGATGTCACCGGGCGCGGCGGCGGCGACGTGTGTGAACATCGCGAGCGATACGTCGAAGTGGTTGTTCGAGTGCGAACCCCACGTCAGGCCCCAGGCGTCGCAGAGCTGGGCGACGCGCACCGAACCGTTCATGGTCCAGAAGTGCGGGTCGGCGAGCGGGATGTCGACGGCGTCCGCCCTGATGGCGTGGCCCATCTGCCGCCAGTCCGTGGCGATCATGTTGGTGGCGGTCTTCAGGCCGGTGGCGCGGCGGAACTCGGCCATCACCTCGCGCCCGGAGTAGCCGCCCTCGGCGCCGCACGGGTCCTCGGCGTAGGCGAGGACATCGCGCAGCGAACGGCCGATGTCGATGGCGTCGGCGAGCAGCCAGCCGCCGTTGGGGTCGAGGGTGATGCGCGCCTCGGGGAATCGTTCGGCGAGCGCGGTGACCGCCTCGGCCTCGGCGCGCCGGTCCAGGACACCGCCCTTGAGTTTGAAGTCCTTGAATCCGTACCGCTCTTGGGCCGCCTCGGCGAGCGCGACGACCGCCTCGGGGGTGAGCGCCTCCTCGCTGCGCAGCCGCTGCCAGTCGTCCTTGGCGTCGGACTCGTCGCGGTACGGGAGGTCGGTACGGCGCCGGTCACCGACGTAGAAGAGATAGCCGAGCACGGGCACGCTGGTGCGCTGCACGCCGTCGCCGAGCAGTGCTGCGACCGGCACGTTCAGATACTGGCCGAGCAGGTCGAGCAGCGCCGCCTCGACGGCGGTGACCGCGTGGACGGTGACACGCAGGTCGAAGGTCTGCGCGCCACGACCGCCCGCGTCCCGGTCGCCGAACCGCTCGCGTATCGCGCGAAGGACCGCCTGCGGGTCACCGACGGGCCGGCCTACGACCAGGTCGTGCACCTCTTCGAGGGTGCCGCGGATGGCCTCGCCGCCGGGGACCTCACCGACGCCCGTTCGGCCGTCGGAGTCGGTCAGGATCACCAGGTTGCGGGTGAAGTACGGGGCGTGCGCGCCGCTGAGGTTCAGCAGCATGCTGTCCTGTCCGGCGACCGGAATGACACGCATCGAGACGACGACGGGCGTGCCTGCGGGAGGGGTGGTGTTCATGAGGCGGTGCCTTTCAGAGCGGAGTGCGGGAGGCGTCCCGGGGGCGGGCGCGACCAGGGGCGATGTCGGGCAAGCCGGGACACGGGCGGCCGGGTACCACTGGGTGGGCGTCGGCAGCGGCTCAGGCGTCGAGGCCCTGGATCAGGGCGGCGAGTTGCTCCAGTTCCGTCGGCTCAAGGTCGGTCAGCGGTGGCCGTACGGTCCCGCGGGTGGCCGGTGACGGTCATGCCGGCCTTGAGCATGCTGACCGCGTAGCCCGGCTTGCGGTCACGGATCCGGGTGTACGGCAGGACGAAGTCGTTGAGCATGCGCAGCACATCGGCGTGGCGGCACGCCGGTACCGCCGCGTAGAAGCTGAGCGCGAACCCGCGCGATGTTCGCGTGGTACGCGTCCTCGTCGAGGGCGAGGTCGTCGGCGCTGAAGTGGGTGACGGGGAAGGACAGCAGCCCGGAAACGAGTCGTCGGCCCGGTTCGGCGGGGGTGTACCCGGTCATGGCAGGAGGCTCCTGGCGTGCGCGGAGAAGCGCGGCTCACGCGGCGTCCCGGTTCCGGGCATGGCCTGTCCACGACTCCCGGAACTTCCGGGCGAGCGGGGGCGACGGCCTGTGCCCCAGGCGAAACCGCTTCGATTTCTGGCGGGAACGTTAAGAGCTCGTTGCGATGCAGGTCCAACACCATTTTGGTATGCGGTGATACCAGGGACGCATCATCGGCGCACAGGCCGGAGCGCACGCCGCAAACGATGTGTTGTCCGGCCCCTCAGGGACCGGGTGCGTCGGTCACAGGTGTCGGAGCGCGGGCTCACAGGTGCCGCAGCAGGGCATGCAGCGCCGGATTGTCGTTGCTCTTGCGCCACACGTAGTTCAGCTCCACGGGCCGGGGGTGCCCGGGAAGGTGCAGTGGTCGGTACACGACACCGGTATGGCGCGTCCGAGTGACCGCCTCGGGGACGAGCGCGATGCCCCAGCCTGTGTTGACCAGGGCCAGGATGCTGTGCACCTGGGTGAGGTACTGGGTGAACACCGGACGCACGCCCGCGGCGCGGAACGTGGTGAGCAGCAGTTCGTAGAAGTAGCGGGCCTCGATGGGGGAGTACATCAGGAAGTCCTGGCCGTCGAAGGCCGACAGTTCGATGGGCCCGTCGGCGGCGGCCAGTGGGTGACCGGACGGCAACGCGGCCACGAGCCCTTCGCGCACGGCGGTATGCATGGTCAGCTCGGTGCCGACGGCAGTCGGGCGGATGAGCCCCAGATCCAGTGAGCCCTCGCTGAGGGCCTCCAACTGGTCCCGGGTGACCAGCTCCTGCGGCAGGATCTCCACTCCGGGCACCGCGCCGCGGGCGATCTCGAGGAGCTCACCGAGGGCGGAGTAGGCGCTGGCGGCGGTGAAGCCGACGGCGATCGCACCCGCTTCCCCCGTGGACACCTGGCGCACCGCGAGGGTGGCATGCTCGGCCTGCCGCATGATCCGGCGCGCTTCCGCGAGAAAGGCTCGGCCCGCGGGGGTCAGCCGGACCGTCCGATTGGTGCGGTCCAGCAGTTTCACGCCCAACTCGCTCTCGAGAAGCTGGATCTGCCGGCTCAGCGGGGGCTGGGTCATGTTCAGCCGCTCGGCAGCCCGTGTGAAGTGCAATTCTTCCGCCACGGCCATGAAGCACGTCAGCTGCGCCAGCGTGAACAACGATGCTCTCCTTGTATGGCGACATGCAAAAGTTGAGTTGGACGTAAATCAATACCGATCGTACTGTCGAACGTATTCGGATACGGCGCTCCCGTCGCACATCGCCGCCTCCCCAGGCGGAAGGGGAAGCCGCACAGGAGTACGCACCATGGCTCGACCAGACCGCGACCGCCGCGCGGATCGCCCCGGACAGGTCCTCCGCAGACGCTGCCCTTAGCGTTCGCAGGCCCTGCATTTGGCGGTCCCGGAACTCCGCTCCCCGCAACGGGCGCATCCACCCCTCACCGGCGGACACCCCCTGTGCCGTGTCCGGCGGCCGGGGCTGCCGCGATCTCCACCGGCAGGCACATCCCAACCGCGTTCAACCCAGGACACGAAGTGGTGACCACGACGAAAACGACAGTCCACGCCGCGCACGCCGCAGGCGAAGCCACCCTCGACCGCATCGCCTGGCTGCGCCTCTCCTCGGTCACGCTGCCGCTGGCCACGCCGATCAGCGACGCCAAGGTTCTGACCGGCCGTCAGAAGCCGATGAGGGAGGTGGCGTTCCTCTTTGTGGAGGTCGCCACCGAGCAGGGGCACGAGGGGATCGGCTTCAGCTATTCCAAGCGTGCCGGCGGCCCCGGCCAGTTCGCCCACGCCCGCGAGATCGCCGAGAACCTCATCGGCGAGGACCCCAGCGACATCGGCAAGATCTGGACCAAGCTGGTGTGGGCGGGAGCCTCCGTGGGGCGCAGCGGCCTGGCCACTCAGGCGATCGCCGCCTTCGATGTCGCCCTGTGGGACCTCAAGGCCAAGCGGGCCGGTCTGCCCCTGGCCAAGCTGCTCGGCGCCCACCGCGACTCGGTGCGTACCTACAACACCTCCGGCGGGTTCCTGCACACTCCCACCGAGCAGGTGCTGGACAACGCCGCGGCATCCCTGAGCAGCGGCATCGGCGGCATCAAGATCAAGGTCGGACACCCCGACGGCAAGTACGACCTCGCCCGCCTCACCGCGGTACGCGAACACATCGGCGACGACGTCCCGCTCATGGTCGACGCCAACCAGCAATGGGACCGGCCCACCGCCCAGCGCATGGGCCGCGCCCTCGAACCGTTCAACCTGGTCTGGATCGAGGAGCCCCTCGACGCCTACGACGCCCAGGGCCACGCCGCGCTTGCCGCGTCCCTGGACACCCCCGTCGCCACCGGCGAGATGCTGGCCAGCGTCGCCGAGCACGTCGAGCTGATCCGGCACAACGCCTGCGACATCATCCAGCCCGACGCCCCGCGTATCGGCGGCATCACCCAGTTCCTCAAGCTCGCCGCTCTCGCCGAGTACCAGCAGTTGCAGCTCGCCCCGCACTTCGCCATGGAGATCCACCTCCACCTCGCCGCGGCTTACCCGATCGAGCCGTGGGTGGAGCACTTCGACTGGCTCGAACCGCTGTTCAACGAGCGCCTGGAGATCCGGGACGGCCGCATGTACGTCTCCTCCCGTCCGGGCCTCGGCTTCAGCCTCAGCGACCAGGCTCGCGCCTGGACGGTCGCCGGGCACGAGGTGGGCTCTCGCCCCTGAGGCACCGTCGACCGCAGAGTTACGGCTGCGGCGTACGCCCGGTCCCGGCGTGGGCAGAGCCCGGCGCCGGCACCACCCACCCCTGCCTGCCACTTCTCCTGCGGTCGGTCAGCACCTCCGCAGTCTCACCCCAACCCCCTGCGACCAACAGGAGCTTGAGAACCATGACGTCCTACACCCCGGAAGAACTACGCAGCCGCATCGGCTCCAAGCTGCTCTCCTTCCCCGTGACGCACTTCAAGGACGATCTGTCGTTCGACGCGGACGCCTACCGGGAGAACATCGTCCGGCTGGCCGAGTACGACGTCGGCGGACTCTTCGCAGCCGGCGGCACCGGCGAGTTCTTCTCCCTCACCCCCAGCGAGGTCGAACGCGTCACCGTCGCCGCGACGGACAGCGCCCCCGACAACACACCGATCCTGGCCCCGGCCGGCTACGGCACCGCGACCGCGGTCGAACTCGCCGCCGCGGCCGAGCGGGCCGGCGCCGACGGCATCCTTCTCTTCCCGCCGTACCTCACCGAAGCCGGACAGGAAGGCCTGGCCCGCCACGTCGAGGCCGTATGCCGCTCCACCTCCCTCGGCGTCGTCATCTACGGCCGCGCCAACGCCGTCTACTCCGCCGACACCGTCGCCCGCCTGACCGACGCATGCCCCAACCTGATCGGCTACAAGGACGGCGTCGGCGACATCGACAACATGACCCGCATCCACGCCCGGCTGGGAGAGCGGCTGACCTACATCGGCGGCCTGCCGACCGCCGAAACCTTCGCCCTTCCCTATCTGCAGATGGGCGTCACCACCTATTCGTCGGCCATCTTCAACTTCCTGCCCGAGTTCGCCCTCGACTTCTACACCGCGGTACGCGAGCACCGCCACGACACCGTCACCCGCATGCTCAGCGACTTCGTCCTCCCCTACACCGAAATCCGTAACCGGCAGGCCGGCTACGCCGTCAGCATCGTCAAGGCCGGCATGACCGCGACCGGCCACAGCGCAGGCCCCGTCCGACCGCCGCTCACCGACCTGACCGCGCCGGAGCTCGAGGAGCTCACCGCGCTCATCGCCCAGTTCCCTGCCCCCGCCGCCTGATCCCCACGACCACGCAGAAAGGCGTCCCTGATGAGCAACGCTCCCTCACCCCTCCAGCCTGTTCGACCGCCTGCCGCCGACCTGACGGGTGCGATGTTCATCGCCGGCAGGCGCGTCACCGGTACGGGCGCCGAAACACGCTCACTCGACGCCCGCACCGGTCAGCCGCTCGACCCGCCCTACCGGCAAGCAGGCCCGGCCGATGTCGAACAGGCATGCAAGGCCGCCGAAGACGCCTTCGACACCTATCGCGACCTCCACCCCCGGCTCCGAGCCCGCTTCCTCGAAACCGTCGCTCAGCACCTGACCCACCTCGCCGACGCACTCGTCGAGCGTGCTCACCAGGAAACGGGCCTGCCGAAGGCCCGCCTGGCCGGAGAGGTCGAACGCACCACCGGACAACTGCGCCTGTTCGCCGACGTGCTGGCCGAAGGCAGCGGGTACGGCGCCAGGATCGACCCCGCCCAGCCGCACCGCACCCCCCAGCCCCGCCCCGACATCCGCCAGCAGCACATCCCGCTCGGCCCCGTCGCCGTCTTCGGGGCCAGCAACTTCCCGCTGGCCTTCTCCGTCCTCGGCGGAGACACGGCGTCCGCTCTCGCGGCCGGATGCCCCGTCGTCGTCAAGGCCCACGACGCACACCTCGGCACGGGTGAACTGGCCGCCCAGGCCATTCAGGCCGCTGTCACCGAACACGGCCTCCCCGCAGGGGTCTTCTCACTCCTCGTGGGCGACGGCCCCACGCTGGGCACCCGGCTCATCACCGACCCTCGCATCCAGGCAGTCGGCTTCACCGGTTCCCGCTCCGCCGGCCTCGCCCTCGTCCGCGCCGCCGCCGCCCGGCCCCAGCCCATCCCGGTGTACGCGGAGATGAGCAGCGTCAACCCCGTCGTCCTCCTGCCCGGCGCCCTCGCCGAACGCGCCGCCGAACTCGCCGACGCCTTCACGGCCTCCCTCACTCTCGGGGCCGGCCAGTTCTGCACCAATCCCGGCCTCCTGCTCGCCGTCGACGGCCCCGATCTCGAGACGTTCCTCGACACCGCGAGCCGGTTCATCGACGCGGACGCCGGAGCCACCATGCTCACACCGCGGATCGCCGAGGCCTACCGCATCGAGACGGAGGCCGTCGCCTCGCACCCCGGAGTGCGCCTGCTCGCCCGCGGAGCTCAGCCTCGCTCCGCCGGCCCCGGTCAAGCCGTACTCATGACCGTGCACGCCGACGACTTCATCGCCGACCCGGAACTGCAACGGGAGATGTTCGGCGCAGCGGCCCTCGTCGTCCGCTGCCGGGACCTGCCGCAACTCAACGATGCCCTGCGCCACTTGGAGGGCCAGCTCACGGCAACCGTCCACACCGGGCCGAACGACACGCACGAGGCCCAGCGCCTGCTGCCCCTGCTGGAACGCCGAGCCGGCCGTGTGCTCTTCAACGACTGGCCCACCGGTGTGGAAGTCGGACACGCCATGGTCCACGGCGGCCCTTACCCCGCCACATCCGACCCCCGCACGACCTCCGTCGGCTCCCGCGCCCTCGAACGCTTCCTGCGCCCCGTCGCCTACCAGAACCTTCCCCACGACCTCCTGCCCGCCGCGCTGCGCGACGACAACCCTTACGACATCCCCCGCCGCGTCGACGGAGCCATCCACCTCACCTCCTAATGATGTTGTCAAGCCGCAGCTGTGACCGGGAGTTCACGTTGGAGGCACCGTCGCGGGACGGGGGCGACCCCGGCGAAACTGGCCAGGCGGTCGGCGCTCCGATCGGCTCGCCGACTGGTGAGGACCCGCAGTTCGATGGCGCGTTCGCCGTCCGGCTGCAGGACGGCAGGAGGTCGGCGGCGAGTTCCTTGATGAGCGCGGCCGTGCGACGCTCGCCGAAACGGTCGTGCGCTGCGCGCGCGCCGCGGCGCCCACGGCTTCGCCCAGAGCCTTGGCCATGGGGCGCCAGACTCCGTGTTTGCGCAGGTAGTCGGCGATGCGGCCGGTTCCGGCCTAGCGGATCTCGGCCGGGGTGACGTAATGGGCCGGCAGGATCAGGCTGGACTTGTTCGTGGGGTCCGTGGCCCGCTCCAGGCCGGGGCGGATGGAGGCGAGCAGATCGCGCAGCCGATTGATGCGCCCGGTGGTCTCCTTCACCAGCACGGTGCGGTGGGACACCAGCGGCCGCAGCTCGGCGGCGGCTTCATTGGGCAGTTCTACTTCCCGCAGGTCGTCGGGGGCATGACCTGTTCGTGCTGGTCAGCGCTGTGGAACGGGTACCGCGCAGACCTTGGCGCGTAGACAGTCGAGCTGGCGCCACTCGATCCGAGGTGGGCGACTCCCGCATCCGGAGCGCCCACCACGAGTCGGTGTCAGAGGTGCTTCTTGTAGAACGGGATGAGGTGGCTCAGCGCCTCTTCTACCGGCTTGGGCTGATCGTAGAGGTCGTAGTGCGACGCGCCTTCGACGACGACGAGTTCCTTGTCCTTGGAGGCGGCGCGGCCGTAGATCTCGAAGCCGGCACGGTAGGAGCCGAAGCCGCCCGGCCGGTCCCCGATCACGATGCACATCGGCTGAGTGAGCAGCACCTCGGCCCGGTCGAAGGCATCCCAGTTGACCAGGGCGGCCTGGCGCGAGAAGCGGAAGCTGGTGGTGCCGTGCGGCGCGCTGCCGCGATCGGTCTTGTAGTACTCGGTCGCCTCGCACAGGTCGATCTCGGCCAGACCGGCCTCCTTGGCCGCCTCCGGCGACGTCAGGCTGACCCCGACCAACTTCTGCGGCCGGCTGCGGGAGCGGATGAGGCTCACGGACGCCCCCGCGACGGCCGCGGACGGTGAGGCGGCGCCGATGTTCCGGCCCTCCAGCCCGGTGCCCGACGACCTGCGTCACCTCCAGTTGCCGCCACCGCCGTGAGACCGCCGGGGCGGCGGGGAATGTCCGCGGGGTCCGACCGGTTGTAGCGCCCGTGGTGGTGAAGGGAACAGTGTCCCCGGGCCTCACCCTCCGCCCATGAGGACGATCGTTCGGCTGAAGCCTCATGGAGCCTTTCGCCGAGAGGCGACCACCCTTCACGACCACGGGTTTGGCCACCCCGCCCCGGGCCGGTTTCCCGGCCGGGGGCGGGTGTCGGGCACCACGCACCAGATGAGTGCGGACGCCGGCCGATCGGCTGGAACCCCGGGAATGCGGCGACGGAACCCGTTGTTGCACATAGCGACTGACATGAGCGGGTCAAATCCGCAGAGTGTCGGCGGAAGGAGGACCTCATGGCACGCAGCACACAGCGGCCCGTCGTCAAGCTGAAGTCGACGGCAGGGACCGGCGTCACCTATGTGACGCGCAAGAACCGTCTGAACGACCCCGACCGGCTCGTCCTGCGCAAGTACGACCCGGTGGCGGGAGAGCACGTTCTCTTCCGCGAGGAACGCTGAACCACGCCTCCGCCCTGTGGCGGAGGCCATGAGGAGGGACATCCCATGAGGACCGGTATCCACCCCGACTCTCGCCCGGTCGTCTTTCGGGACCGCGCCGCGGGCTTCGCGTTTCTGACGCGTTCGACCGCGCACTCCACGCGCACGGTCGAGTGGGAGGACGGCAACACCTACCCGGTGATCGACGTCGAGATCTCGTCGGCTAGCCACCCGATCTACACGGGCACCTCGCGGGTCGTGGACACCGCGGGCCGCGTCGAGCGCTTCGAGCGGCGCTACGGCCGGGCGGCACAGGTCCGCGGCTGACCACGGTCCGGCATCCGGCCAAGAGGACCAGGAAGAGAGGACAGTCATGAAGGTGCGCAACTCTCTGCGCTCGCTGAAGTCCAAGCCCGGGGCCCAGGTGGTACGACGCCGGGGTGTGACCTTCGTGGTCAACAAGAAGAATCCCCGCTTCAAGGCTCGCCAGGGCTGACGCCTCCGTGTGGCGGTGACCGCCGCCACGCGCGACCGGCTTCCGCCGTGCACACGGCACGGCCACCTCGCTGATCGGCCCGGGCGGGTGTCACCACCGGCCAGGGCCGTCGACGTGGATCAGCAGGGACGGCGACGGCGTTACCGTGTCGGCATCAGACGAACGATCAAGGCAGATCATCATGCACGGCGAGTACAAAGTGCCCGGTTGCAAGCTGGTCGTGGTCGATCTCGACGACCACGAAGGCGTCCTGCGCAACGTCCGGGTCGCCGGCGAGGCATTTGAGCCGGTCGCGGACCGCGACACCGGCGGGGCCGGGCACCACGAACGGCGCCGACATCTCCCGCAGCCCGCCCATCCCGATCACCCTCCCCTCCCGGCCCGAAGAAACCCGCCACCACACCCAACGACCACCACCCGAAAAGGTCACCCATTCGACAGACAAACTTCAGTTCCCCACTGCGCGGGGTGCACACCCCGGCCCGTGCACTCGCTCATGCACACCAGAACACCCTTGTGTGCCGTCACGCATCAACAGCTCACAACCCCACCGAGCAGTCGGCCGGGAAACGGCCGTTCGCGGGGTAGGCACGCCCGGGTCCGCTTCGGCTGTTGTTGCCGAGCTTGCCGACGGTCAGGCCGACGTACGGGGCCTGCAGCGTCCGGGCGTTCGGGCAGGCCGCCTTCGGCAGGCCGGGCTTGTCGATGGGGGAGAACAGGCTCACCACCGAGACGACGAGCACCAGAAGTCCGGTGGCGCCGGTGACAATGTTCCACCGGTCGGGAGCGGACACGTCCGGGGCTTTCGGGTCGCCGGACGACCGGTGCGCCAGGCCCAGAGCCAGTGCGAGGACGGCGACGGCGGCGATCATGCCGTCGACGCGCAGCACCTGCGTGCGACCGTAGAGGACACCCTGGTACACCAGGACCACCCGCGCGACCAGCGCCCCACAACTCAGTAAGGCCAGCAGCCAGACTGGCCACCACCTTCGCAGTATCCATCCCACGACCCACCCCCGGCCCCGGCCCCGGCCCCGGCATCTCGGGTTCAACCCGAGAAAGTGGAGAGAAAATACCAGCGAACACCTGGCCCCGGTACCTGCGCGGCGGCGTCGTCCCCGTCAGCTCGAAGTGCCGACGAAGTGGACCAACTCCAGCAAGACCAATCTCAGGGGCACTTGCCGACGCCATGCTGGGGAAACTCGCCCGCTACGCGGAGACGTTCCGGTAGAAGGACGCCCCCAAGACGTCCGCAGGGTTGCGCTGGACCCCACAGCCTGATGGCCGCGACTTCCGCCTGCCGCCGCCCGTGTGAACTTCCGTCCGGAATCCGGTCGGCGCGGATCGACGCGGGGCCGTGAGGCGTTGGATCTGGCATGAAGGCAGTCACCGTCGCCGCTGTTGGCGACACACCACAGGTCACCGAACAGCCCGAGCCCAAGGTCGGCCCGGACACCGTCCTCGTACGCACCAAGGTCACCAGCGTCAACCCGGTGGACTGGAAGATCGCGGCGGGCCGCCTCGACCCGATCATGTACGTCTACCTCCCGTTGATTCCGGGCTGGGACGTGGCGGGGGTCGTCGAGAAGGTCGGTGCTGCCGTGACGGAGTACGCGCCGGGGGACGAGGTGATCGCCTACGACCGGATGGACACGGTGCAGCATGGTACGTATGCCGAGTTGGTGCCGGTGCCCGTTCGTGCGGTCGCCCGCAAGCCGGCTTCGCTCACCTGGGAGCAGGCGGGTGGACTGCCGCTGGCCGGTCTGACCGCCTACCAGTCGCTGCAGGCCGCCGAGGTCGTGAAGGGCGACACCGTGTTGGTGATCAATGCAGGAGGCGGCGTCGGTTCCTTCGCCGTTCAGATCGCGGTGGCCGCGGGCGCCCGTGTCATCGGCACGGCGAGCGAGGCCAAGGCCGACTATCTGCGCTCCCTGGGCGCGGAGCCCGTGGCGTACGGCGAGGGGCTACTGGAACGCCTTCGGGCGCTGGCCCCCGAAGGGGTGGACGCGGCCGTCGACTTCTACGGGGGCGACGCCACCGCGGTGTCCTTGGAGGTGACCAAGTCGGCGTCCCGGGTCGTGTCCATCGTCGACCCTGCCATTCGGGAGCGGGGCGGCCGCTATGTCTTCGTCCGCCCGGACCACGTCGGTCTGACGAAGCTGGGCGAGCTCGCGGATGCCGGGAAACTCACGGTGCATGTCGAGCGGGAGCTGCCGTTGGCGGAGGTCGCCGAGGCATGGCGGCTCAGCCAGGAGGGACACACGACCGGAAAAATCGTCCTGCGGGTCTCCTGACGCGCCGGAGACGGCGCTGCGCAGTAATGCCTGTCCGCGCCCCCACCGGCACAGTGATTCCTAATGCGGTCTGTCAAGCCACGAGGGCGCGGCGCGGGTCGTGCTCGCGATTGCCGGTCGGGCCGGCGCGGACGCTTCCGCATTGGGGGTAGGTGGCGGACGATGTGGTCTGCCTGCAGAGCCCCCGCTATCTCGGTTCGGTCGGCTCCTGATACCACGACTTCGAGCAGACCGGCGACGACGAGGTGATCGCCCTGCTCGCGCGCGGCGCGCGTCCCGTCCCGGCCGCGCCCCGCCGCCGAACCGCGAGATCGAGGTGCCGGCCGGACAGGCGCGCCTGGCCGCACGGTTCGTGCTGCCAGAGGGGGCGCGGGGTCTGGTGGCGTTCGCGCACGGCAGCGGCAGCAGCCGCAACAGCCCGCGCAACCGGTACGTGGCCACCGTCCTCAATCGGGCCCGGCTCGGCACGCTGCTGCCGGACAACCAAATCGCGCGCCGCTGCGCGACGGGCTGATGCCGGTGTTCAGATCAGCTTCTCCGGCGTGATGGGCAGGTCGCGCATCCGTTTGCCGGTGGCGTGGTAGACGGCGTTGGCGATCGCCGGGGCCACCCCGATCGTCGCGATCTCGGCGATGCCCTTCACGCCGAGGGGGTTGACGTTCGGGTCGGCCTCCTCCTCGACGAAGAACGGGTCGAGTTCGCGGATGTCGGCGTTCACGGGGACGAGGTAGTCCGCCAGGCTGGCGTTGACCACATGGCCGTCGCGGTGGTCGAGGACGGTGTGTTCCAGCAGGGCCATGCCGATCCCCATGACGATGCCGCCGAGGGCCTGGCTGTGCGCCGTCTTGGGGTTGACGATCCGTCCGCCCCCGAGCGCGCTGACCACGCGGGGAACGCGGACGAGGCCGAGCTCCGGGTCGACCGAGACCTCGGCGAAGACGGCGCCGTACGCGTGCATCGAGTACTGGTCGGACTGCTCGCCCGGCCGGTAGTCCGACTCGGCCTCGACCGGGTGCCCCAACCGCCCCATGACGGCGACGAGATCGGCGTGGCTGTCGGTCTCCCTCGCCTCGTCCAGGGCGCGGCGCCTGGCCTCGGCGCACGCGGCGTACACGGCCGAGCCGACGGAGCCCATGGTGGCCGAGCCGCCGTGCGGGGGCGCCTTGGGCATGTTGGCGTCGCCCAGCTCGAAGCGGACCCGGTCCAGGGTCAACCCCAGGGTCTCGGCAGCGACTTGAGTCATCGACGTGTACGTACCGGGGCCCATGTCACTGGTCGCGGAGGTCACCAGGGCCGTGCCGTCGGGGTGGACGACGGCACGGGCGTGGGCGGGGAAGTTGTAGACGGGGTAGGTCGCCGAGGAGCATCCGTAGCCGATCAGGCGTCCTTCGGCGTCGTGCATGGAGCCGATGCGCGGATCGCGCTTCTGCCAGCCGAAGCGCTCGGCCCCGGCGATGAGGCACTGGCGCAGGGTACGGCTGGAGAACGGCAGGTCGCGGTACATGTCGCGGTCGGTGTCGTTGCGCAGGCGCAGCTCGACCGGGTCCATGCCCAGGACCTCGGCGAGTTCGTCGAGGGCGGACTCCAGGGCGAAGGCGCCGCTGGCATCGCCCGGTGCCCGCATGGAGGACGGGGTGTTGACGTTCATCCCGGCCAGGCGGTAGCGCGTGGCGACGTTCGGACACCGGTAGAGGAACCGGGTCGAGCCGAGGAGGTTCTCGGCGTACTGCTCGTAGCGCGAGGTCTCGCCCGTGCCGTCGTGGCGGATGGCGGTGAGGTTGCCGTCGCGGTCGGCGCCGAGCCGGACCCGCTGCTCGGTGTAGGGGCGGAAGCCGGTGAGCGGCCACATCTGGCGCCGGGTCAGCACCACCTTGACCGGCCGGCCGACGCCGCGGGCCGCCATCGCCGCGAGGACGGTGTACGACCAGACCCGGAGCGCCGAGCCGAAGGCGCCGCCGACGAAGGGCGAGATGACCTCGACGTCCTCGGGCGGGATCCCGAAGATCCCGGCGAGGAGGGCGTGGGTGTTGCTGACCCACTGGGTCTTGGTCCACACGGTGAGCGAGCCGCCGTCCCAGGCCGCCGTCGTGGCGTGCATCTCGATGGGGTTGTGGTCCTCGCGCGGGATCAGGTACGTGGAGTCGACCGTGGCCGCGGCGGTGCGCAGGGCGGCGTCGGGGTCGCCGCGCAGGGTCTCGCCGGGCATGCCGGCCTGCACGTTGCCGGGCCCCGGCGGGACGGCGTGCGCGGCGGCGGCCTCGAAGGACGTGACCGCCGGCTCCTCGTCGTAGGAGGCGCGTACGAGCGTGGCAGCGTGCGTCGCGGTCTCGAAGGTCTCGGCGACGACGAGGGCGACGGCCTGGCCGTGGAAGTGGATCCGGTCGTCCTGGAACACATGGATCGGCTCGCCGTCCTGGGCATCGATGATCGTTCGGCTGATGCGGTACGGCAGCCGGGGAGCGTTGAACGGGGTCAGCACCGCCAGGACGCCGGGAGCGGCCTCGGCCGCGGCCGTGTCGACGGCGGTGAGGCGGCCGTGGGGGATCGAGGACCCCACGACGACGCCGTACGTGAGTCCGGGTCCGGGGCGGAAGTCGGCGGTGTAGGTGGCCTCGCCGGTGACCTTCGCGGGGCCTTCCACCCGGTTGACGGCTTTGCCGATGTAGGACGTGACGGGAGTGACGGTCGTGGTCATGCCCGGCCTCCGACGACGTGCAGCGCACGGACCAGCGTGCGCTTCATGAGTTCCGGCTTGAACCGGTTGCCCTCCCGGGTGACGGCGCCCTCGGTCGCGTGCTGTGCCGCGTCCCGATACGTCTGCGCGGTGGCGGGCCGGCCGATGAGTGCCTCCTCGACCAGGGGCATCCGCCAGGGCTTGGTGCCGACGCCGCCCATGGCGACGCCCGCCGCGCGGATGACGCCGTCGGCGACGTCCAGGCCCACGGCCGCGGAGGTGAGCGCGAACTCGAAGGACACCCGGTCGCGCACCTTCAGATAGGAGGAGTTACGGGCGGCCGGTGTCGGGGGCACGACCACCGAGGTGATCAACTCCCCCGGTTCCAGGACCGTTTCGATCTGCGGGGTGTCACCGGGCAGGCGGTACAGCTCGTCCAGCGCGAGAACCCGCTCGCCGTGCGCTCCGAGTACGTGGACCTGCGCACTCAGCGCCATGAGCGCCACCGCGACGTCGGACGCGCTGGTGGCGATGCAGTGCGGGGAGGTGCCCAGCACGGCGAGCGTCCGGGTGGCGCCATCCATCGCGGCGCAACCGGCGCCGGGGTAGCGCTTGTTGCAGGCGTGGACACCGGGGTCACGGAAGTAGGGGCAGCGCGTGCGCTGGAGCAGGTTGCCGCCGATGGATGCCATGTTGCGCACCTGGCCGGAGGCCGACAGCAGCAGCGCCTCGGCGACCACGGGGAAGACGGCGGCGACGTCGGGATCGTCGGCGATGTCGCTCATCCTGGCGGCGCCGCCGAGGCGCAGCGTCCCGTCGGGGGTGACCTCGATGCGGGCGTCGAGCAGTCCGTCGAGCGCCACCAGGTGGTCGGGGTGCAGGATCTCGTCGGTCAGCAGCTGCATCATGTCCGTGCCGCCGGCGATGTACACGGCGGAGTCGGCGGATCCGAGGCGGGTGGCCGCGGCGACGTCGCGCGGGCGCTCCAGGATGAAGGGGTACATCGGTCAGGCTCCCGTCCGTGTCCGGGCGGCGGGCTCCGGTTCCATCGGGGTTCCCGCCACCTGGGCGATGGCGGCCACGATGTTGGAGTAGGCGCCGCAGCGGCACAGGTTGCCGCTCATGAACTCCCTGATCTCGTCGGCCGATTGGGTGTGTCCCTCCCGCATCAGGCCGGTGGCGGACATGATCTGCCCGGCCGTGCAGAACCCGCACTGGAAGCCGTCGTGGTCGATGAACGCCTGCTGGAGGGGATCCAGATCGTCCTCGCCACCGGGGGCGAGGCCCTCGATGGTGGTGATCTCCTTGCCGTCGTACAGCGCGGCCAGGGCCAGGCACGAGTTGATCCTGCGGCCGTCGGCGAGGACGGTGCACGCCCCGCACATGCCGAGTCCGCAGCCCTTCTTCGTGCCGGTCAGCCCGAGATGGTCCCGGAGGGCCTCCAGCAGGGTCGTGCGGCTGTCCAGGCCCGGCAGTTCGTGGCGTTCACCGTTCACCTGCAGGGTGACGTCGACTGTGGGGGTCGCGGTCATCGAGGCTCCTCACCAGCCCATCCCGCCCCGCCCGCTTCGCCCGCTCCGGGCAAGGGGCTCTCACCTGCGGTGATGTGGGGATGCAAGCACCGTTCCCCAGTATCGGCAGGGGATCACGGGGGCGCCATCGGAACGGTTCAGAGGAGTGTCGTGAGGTCGATCGGCGCTGGTACGGGGGGCCTGTGCGGCCCAGATGGTCTTGCCGTTCGGGCTGTGCCGGCTGCCCCAGCGGGTGGCGAGCTGGGCGACGAGGAAGAGTCCGCGTCCGCCCTCGTCCGTCCACAGGGCACGGCGCAGGCGCGGGTGGGTGCTGCTGGGGTCGCTCACCTCGCAGACAAGTACGTCCGCTGCGGATCAGCCGCAGCCCGACCGGACCGCCCGCATAGCGGACCGCGTTGGTGACCAGCTCGCTGATGATCAGCTCGGTGCTGAACGCCATGTCGTCCAGCCCCCGGCGAGTTGTCGGGCGGCGGCCTGCCGGGCGTCGGCCACGACGGCCGGGTCCGCGGTGAACTCCCAGCTCACGGTGTCGACCGCCGGGACGGCGCGGGTACGGGCCAGCAGCGGGGCGATGTCGTCGCGGGGCACGACGTCGCCGAGGCCGAAGATCAGCGCGCGGCTCGCCTCGCGCAGGGGCCGGCCGGGACGGCACGCCCCGGCCAGGTTCTCGGTCAGTTCGCTCATCCCGCGGTCGAGGTCGCCGTCGTCGCGTTCGATGAGGCCGTCGGTGTAGCGGGCAAGGACGCTGCCGGGTTCCAGTTCGACTGCGGTGGTCTCGAAGGGCCTCGGTGGTGCCGTCGGTCCGGACGAGGAAGGGTGGCGGGTGGTCGGCGCTGGCCATGGCGCACTGCCGGGTGACGGGGTCGTAGACGGCGTACAGGCAGGTGGCGCCGACGAGGCTGCCCGAGTCGGCGTTTTTCCCCGGCGGCAGGTCGTGGCCACGAAGGAGCACCTGGGCGGATCTGGCAGCGCCCGCACGAAGGAGTCAGCCGAAGCTCTTGCGTAGCGTGGCAACCGAGATGTGTGGCCAGCCGACGATGCCGTGCTTCGGCATCAGCAGGATCCGGAAGTTGATGACGCACATCTGGGCGTATTGGAGCTGCATCAGGGTCGGCCACTGGGGGTGGGTGAGTCTTTCGATCCAAAGCGTCGCGTAGACCAGGGTCGTTTCGGCGTTCGGTCCCATGTCGCCGGTGGGTACACCGCCGAGCAGAAACGGCGAATTGGTCAGGCCGCCATTGGTGTTCGCCGGAGTCACGGTGGTGTACGGGCCGTAGGGGTCGTTGCGATGTTTGCGGAACCCCACCTTGGCTTGTGTCATGACATTGATCGCGACGCCCTCGAAGGTGTAACCGTCTGCGACCTGTTGGCGGACGACGGACTGTAGGAGGGTGATCGGGTCGTTGACGACGTCCTGCATCGGGACGCCAAGGATTTCAGTGGGCAACGGTGGATCTGGAGGGTTGGTGTCGTATGGGCTGCGCGGGTTCGTGGGCCCCTCCGGGATCGCGAGGTTGTATTGCTGGAAGGGCTTGAGCCGTTCGGTGCGGGAGGTGCCCGCCTCGGAGGTGCCGGGCGCGTTCATGATGGCCTCGGCGGGTGGTTGCACACCGGTGATCGGGGTGCTGTTGAAGGACAAGTAGTCGGAGAACGCGTAGGGAACCTCGGCCGTGGGGAGTACAGGTGGCTTCCCAGAGAAATGGATTGCAGCGCCCTGCGCGAGCAGGGTGTTGCCGTGTGGGATCGAAGCCATCCGGTAGATGATGTCGCCGTTCGGCGGCGGCTGCTCGGGCGGGTAATCGGTTGGCGGCTGGATCATCCACATTCCTGGCTCGATGTGCAGCGCGCTGCCTGTGGCCTTGTCCCGTACCTTGTGCAGGTAGGTGACCCCGTACAGATCGACTCCGTCGCCCCCGCAGGCCCGGTTAGGGACCGGGGAGCCGATCGGGGTCACATCGTAGGTTTCATCGGTTTGGTTGAGCTGGAGGTAGAGGTTCGCGTGCCCTGAGAAATCGGGGCGCGCAATGAGGTTGAAGCCCGAACCCTGCCATGAACCTGCCAACTCGTTCAGCAGACCCAGTTGCTGCCGCACGCCGTCGTAGTCCGGGCTGTACCTGACCGATGAAGCCGCCACTGGCTGTCTCCTGTCCGGTCTTGCTTTGGTGTCAGACCTCTCATGTCGCGGTGCTCGCGTTGGAGGCATCGGCTTCAACACCTTCGCCTGCCTGGTTGGTCCTATCTGCTCTCCTGGCCGCGTGACACCGTGAGCACATCCACCTACGTGAAGGGGCTGGCCGCGCCACTGATGTTGGGTGTCTTATATCCCGACTTGCAAGCCGGCTGTCCGCCGCCCTACGTCCGCGACGGTGTACCGGCAGCCCAGTTCACCGCGAGCCCGACGGGTCCGCAACCGCACGTCCCGCTCGGGTTCACCCCAGGCGAGCTCATTGGCTGCGTGTCGGGCGAACTCGGGTTGCGCGACTACCTGGGAAGCAACGGCCACGGGTTCACCATGTTCGCTCACGGCCGGCTCGGCAGGCGCGATGCCCGTGTCTGGCGGAGTCTGGAGGAACCCCGCGCTTCCTCCGTGTGACCTGCGAGCACCGAAGATGATCACCGATATGACCGGCGCCACCCCGTCGGGGACCGGGCACACCGCCTGCTCGAAGTCCCTGCACACTCCGCTGCGGGACTTTCTGCGCACCGAGACCGGCAGTGCGCTCGTGCTGGTGGTGGCTGTGCTCGCTGCGCTGGTGTGGGCCGGTTTCGCGCCGAGCGTCTACGAGGGCGTCTGGACGACGCGGTTGTCAGTCAGCGCGGGCTCCGCCGGGCTCGGTCTGAACATGCGCGGCTGGATCAACAGCGGCCTGATGGCTCTGTTCTTCTTCGTGGTCGGCCTGGAGGCACGCCGCGAGTTCGACATGGGCGAGCTGCGCGAGCGCCGCCGAGTCGCACTCCCCTTGGCCGCGGGCCTCACCGGGATGGTCGTCCCCATCCTGATCTTCCTGGCCTTCGCCGGCGGGCACGGTGCAGGTCATGGGTGGGGCGCGGCGATGTCCACGGACACCGCGTTCGCCCTCGGGACCCTGGCTCTGCTGGGGCGGCGCCTGCCGTCGGCGCTGCGCACCTTTCTGTTGACGGTGTCCGTGGTCGACGACTTCGTCGCCCTCGCGGTCATCGCCTTCGCCTACAGCGGCAGCATCTCCTGGCCGGCGCTCCTCGCCGCTGCGGCCGTCTTCGCGGTGGCGTTGTTCCTGCGCAGGGCGGCCGTCCGCAACGGCGTGGTCTACGCGGTGGCGGCGGCCTGCGTCTGGGTGGCGCTGCTGGAATCGGGTGTCGATCCCGTCGTCACCGGTCTGGCGTTCGGGCTGCTCACCTACGCCTACCCCGCATCGCGGAGTGAGCTGGAGCGGGCCACCGGGCTGTTCCGGCTCTTCCGGGAACAGCCCACGCCGGAGCTGGAGCGGAGCCTGCGCCAGGGCCTGGCCGCCGCGATCTCGCCGAACGAGCGGCTCCAGCAGCTCTTCCATCCGTGGACCAGCTACGTCGTCGTGCCCCTGTTCGCCCTGGCCAACGCCGGCATCCACGTGAGCTGGAGCGGGCTCGTCCACAGCCTCGGCTCGCCGGTCACCCTGGGCATCCTGGTCGCCTACGTCGTGGGCAAGCCGCTGGGTATCTTCGTGGCCGAGTTCGTCACCACCCGGGTGAGCCGTGGCCGGCTGCGTCCGCAGGTCGGATGGGGCTCGGTCCTCGCGGGCGGGACCGCGGCAGGGGTGGGCTTCACCGTCTCCCTCCTGATCGCCACGCTCGCTTTCACCGGCGAGGGGCTGACCCAGGCGAAGGTCGGCGTCCTCGCCACCGTGCCGGTCTCTCTCCTGCTGACCTGGGTGATCACCGGTCTCGTCCACGCGCTGCCGCACATCGGCCGCGCCCGGGCGCTGCTGGGGACGGCCGAGGGCATCACGGACCTGGCAGTGCCCGTGGACCGGGACCGCGACCATGTGCGCGGCCCCCGTGACGCCCCGGTCACCGTGGTCGAGTACGGCGACTTCGAGTGCCCGTACTGTGGCCAGGCGGAGCCCGCCCTGCGCGACCTGCTCGCGGGCGTCGACGACGTCAGCTACGTCTGGCGCCATCTACCGCTTAACGACGTGCACCCGCATGCCCAGCTGGCCGCCGAGGCCACGGAGGCTGCGGCCCGGCAGGGCGCCTTCTGGCCCATGCACGACGTCCTCCTCACGCACCAGGGCGCCCTGCGCGTGTCCGACCTGCTGCGCTACGCCGAGGAGCTGGGGCTGGACACCGCCCGCTTCGAACGGGACCTGCGCACTCACGCGGGAGCCGCCCGATTGGCCGAGGACGTCGAGTCGGCCGACCTCAGCGGGGTCGCGGGGACACCGACCTTCTTCGTCAACGGCCGGCTGCACCGCGGCCCCTACGACCTGAGCGGTCTCGCCAAGGCGGTCCGGAGCGCCCGGGAACGCGCCGCCCTGACCGCGGGCTGACCCCCGCCGCACCGGTCCTTCCCTCAGGCGAGGCGACGACCTTCACCTACGACCGCAACTGGCTGATGTCGGCGAACGTCGACGGCACCGCGGTGCAGCACCACTACGACGCCTACGGCCGCGCCGAGTCCACCACGGGCGTCGGCGAAGTCATCGAGCGCAACACCTACGACGGCTTCGACCACGTGGTCAAGGACCAGCGGATCCTGCCGGACGGCGGCCAGGCGGTGACGGACTACTCCTTCGACGCCCTGGACCGCACCACGCCCAAGACCACAAGCAAGGGAACCACCACCTTCAACTGCCTCGGAACCTCAAGCGAAACGCTCAGTGAGGCCGTCGCCGGCGAGGTGACGAAGTCGTACCAGTCCAGCCCGTGGGGTCAGCGGCTCGGCCAGGCCAAGCACAACACCGACGGCACCGAAGAACTCGGCGTGTACGGATACAACGCACACGGTAACGTCGACACCCTGACCGGCTCGGGTGGCGGCACCAACGCCACCTACGGATACACCGTCTACGGCAGCGACGACGACTCCGAGTTCACGAGGATCGACAAGCCCGTCGTCACCGATCCGACCAAGGAGCCCTACATCGCCTATCGGTCAAGGGCAAACGCTGGGACGTGGACTCGCAAACCTACGACATGGGATTCCGCGACTACCGGCCCGACCTCAACCGCTTCGCGCGGTGGTACCGAGGATCCGGATGCGCCTCGTGGAGTGCTCGATGGCCGCGAAGACGTGCGCAACAGTCCGCCACAGCGTATTCACCCCGGGGCCAGCACCGGCATAACGTGTGGTCAGACCCTCGACCTGCTCAACGAACGTACGCCGCCCGCAATCGGAGGTATCGCAGAAGAACCGCCGGACCTCCAGCTTCACCACCGCGCGGCGCCTGCCAACGGGACACTCGGCGAGCTGCCGCCCGTAACGGCTGTGCACCCGACGCGAGGCAGTCGCGCAGTCCCGGCACCTCAACTCCGTTACGGCGCTGTGGGCTTCGGCCGCAACGACCCCGCTCACCTCGGACAACCGGTCCAGCACCATCCTCACGGCGTTCGGGAACAGCGCGTCCTTCAACTCGCACAGAACCCCATGAACAGGGCGTTCCCGCCATGAAGCACGGAGCGTGAACTACGCGATCGTGACACGGCAGCCGGCAAGGCGCCGTGGGTGGCGCCCGACGATCTGTGAGACGACGGTGTTTCCTGTTCGCTGCGATGGTGTGGAGAGTCGGCCTCACCGTGGTCGTAATCCGCAGCAGCTTTCGCACGCCATGCCGTTTTCTGCGGCAGCGCCAGCAGCCCTGGCGGTCACAGCGGATCAAGCCCAGCCGGCGCACTGGCGCGGCGCCCCGGACAGCCCCCTTCTGCTGATCGTTCGTACCCCCGACACTACGCCGACTACCGCGTGAAGTTTTACCTTCAACTACTTTGATCGATCATCGATCGACCGTAGTGTGCTTCTCAGTCTCACCGGCTCTGCCTGTTGGGCCGGGCCACTGCGAAAGACGGGGAACCACTCGGAAGGCGGCCGCCATGACCCATGCCGTAAGCAAGCAGTCGAGCGGACTCGACCAGCTGCCGGATCGCGATCCCGAAGAGACAGCCGAGTGGGCGTCTTCGCTCGACGCCGTCGCCAAGGCTGCTGGGCCCTTCCGCGCCGCTTACCTGCTGCGGCGGACCTTGGAGCATGCCGACAGCAACGGAATCGCCCTGCCGAAGCTGCTGGAGACGGACTGCGTCAACACCATCCCCACCCTCGCGGAACCGCCCTTCGACGGAGACGAGGAGATGGAGCGGCGCATCACCGCCTGGAATCGCTGGAACGCGGCTGCGATGGTGACCCGCGGCAGCCGCTTCGGCGTAGGGGGGCACGTGGCCACTTACGCATCCGCTGCCTGGCTCTACGAGATCGGCTTCAACCACTTCTTCCGCGGCAAGGCGAGCGACGGCTCAGGCGACCAGCTCTACGTTCAGGGTCACGCCTCGCCCGGCATCTACGCCCGTGCCTTTCTCGACGGTCGTCTGACCGAGGAGCACCTGGACCACTTCCGTCGGGAGGCCGGCGGCCATGGCCTGCCCTCCTACCCGCACCCCCGTCGCCTGCCGTGGCTGTGGGAGTTCCCGACCGTGTCGATGGGCCTGGGCCCGCTCTCCGCCATCTACCAGGCCCGGTTCAACCGCTACCTGCACCACCGCGGGATCAAGGACACATCCCGGTCTCATATCTGGGCCTTCCTCGGTGATGGTGAGATGGACGAGCCCGAGTCGACCGCCGCTCTTGCTCTGGCCGGGCGTGAGCAGCTCGACAACCTCACCTTCGTCATCAACTGCAACCTGCAGCGCCTCGACGGCCCCGTCCGCTCCAACTTCAAGATCGTGCAGGAGCTGGAGGCCCAGTTCCGAGCCGCCGGTTGGAATGTGGTCAAGTCCCTCTGGGGCTCCGCCTGGGACGAGTTGTTCGCCCTGGACACCACCGGCGCACTGGTCCGTCGCCTGCGTGCCGTCCCGGACGGCCAGTTCCAGACATATGCCGCGCGTGACGTCGCCTACATCCGCGAGCACTTCTTCGGAGCGGACCCGGCCCTCGCGGAGATGGCCAAGGTGCTGACCGATGCCAAGATCGCGGAGTGCTTTCACACATCGCGCGGGGGCCATGAAGCCCGCAAGGTGTACGCGGCGTACCGGACGGCTGTTGAGTTCAAGGGTGCGCCGACCGTGATACTGGCCCAGACGGTGAAGGGCTGGACGCTCGGGCCCGGTTTCGAGTCTCGCAACGCGAACCATCAGATGAAGAAGTTGTCCGGCAAGGAGTTCCGCGCCATGCGGGATCTGCTGGAGCTGCCGATCCCGGACTCGAAGCTGGACGACGACCTCGTACCGTATGGCCACCCGGGCCCCGATGCCCCGGAAGTCCGTTACCTGCAGGAGCGCCGCGCCGCGCTGGGCGGCCCGATCCCGGCCCGGCGCATCCATCCGGCGGCTGCCCTGCCTGATCCGCCCGTCAAGCCCTTCGAGGCTCTGGCCAAGGGGTCCGGTAACCAGGAGATCGCCACCACCATGGCGTTCGTTCGCTTGGTCAAGGATCTGATGCGAGACGAAGAGACCGGCAAGCGATGGGTGCCGATCGTCCCGGACGAGGCCCGCACCTTCGGCATGGAATCACTTTTCCCGACTGCCGGGATCTACTCGCCACGAGGCCAGACGTACGATCCGGTCGACCGTGACCAGCTCCTGCATTACAAGGAAGCGCTGGGCGGCCAGATTCTCAACGAGGGGATCACCGAAGCCGGCGCCATGGCCGACTTCATCGCCGCGGCAACGTCGTACGCGACCCACGGCGAGCCCATGATTCCCTTCTACATCTTCTACTCGATGTTCGGCTGGCAACGCACTGCCGACCAGATGTGGCAGCTCGCCGACCAACTCGGCCGGGGATTCCTCATCGGGGCAACGGCGGGCCGCACAACGATGACCGGTGAGGGACTCCAGCACGCCGACGGCCATTCGCATCTCATCGCCTCGACCAATCCGGCGGTAGTGGCCTATGACCCGGCGTTCGCGTACGAGGTCGCCGTGATCGTCAGGGACGGCCTGAAGCGGATGTTCGGGCCGGACGCCGAAGACGTCTTCTACTACCTCACGGTCTACAACGAAACCAAACCCCAACCCCCCATACCGGACGGAGTTGAGAAGGGCATCGTCAAGGGCCTGTACCGCTTCAAGGAAGGCACTGCGCCCTCGGCCGATTCCCCCCGTCTCCAACTGCTGGCCTCCGGCACGGCGATTCACTGGGCCCTGGAAGCCCAGGAACTGCTCTCCGCCGACTGGGGCGTGACCGCCGACGTGTGGTCCGCCACTTCGTGGAGCGAGTTGCGCCGCGACGCCCTGTCCTGCGACGCAGCGCGACTGGGCGGCGAGGACCGCATTCCGTACATCGTGGAGGCCCTGGCAGGCGCCCCCGGGCCTGTACTTGCGGTGAGCGACTGGATGCGTCAAGTGCCGGACCAGATCAGTCAGTGGGTCGAGCAGGACTACAGCTCGCTCGGCACGGACGGCTTCGGTCTCTCCGACACCCGCGAGGCGGTCCGCCGTCACTTCGGGGTGGATGCGCAGTCGATCGTGGTCGCCGCCCTCGCCCGGCTGGCCCACCGTGGTGAGGTCAAGCCGCAGACCGTTCAGCAGGCCCGTGAGCGGTACGGACTGTGAATCGCGCTTGATCCGCTGCGACCGGCATCGGAGGGCGGCCGACAGGCTCTGAAGCGCATGCCGGCGAATGGCTTCTGCGGTCGCAGAGGAATCGGCGCACCCGGAGCCGGATCACCATCCGGCGGGGCTCAACGGCGGCTCGTCCGGAGCGGGTTGACACGAACTGTGCACGTGTCAGGCCTGCTTCCGGCAGCAGTCGCTGACGCCCTTCACTCGCAGGTCGATCCTGGTGAAACAGAACATCCCCGCCCGGTCGCGCGACGCCTTCTGCTGGAGCGGAGACAGGGGCTGCCGGAACATTCCGACGCAACGACTTTCCGGACATGACACACCTCACTCCGAAAGTAGTAAACGATTCAACTACTTCGGAGTACTGTCGTCAGTGTCTGATGCAAGGCAATCCACCGCGGTCCGTTTTCCGCAGGTCGCGGGATGAGCAAGGAGGAAAGATCATGGCGTACAAGATTGCGCGTCGAGCCGCCGCTGCGGCCGCTGCCGCGACGGTCGCAGCGGCCGGGCTCCTCGCCGCAGGGGGTTCCGCCTCGGCAGCGACCCTCCCGACCGGCGACCGGACTGCCGTCGTTTCCCAGTCCACGTGGATCGACAAGAGCCGTGACACGGACTGGCGCGGCCACTGGGGCGACGGCCAGGGCCGCTACGACCAGGATGGTCGTGGTTACTGGGTTCGCGACGACGACGGTCGCGTCTATTGGGTCCGTGACGACGACGCTCGGTTCCTCTGGGTCCTCGGTCAGATCTACTGGGTCCGGGACCACGATGGACGTCATTACTGGGTCCGTGAGCACGCGGGTCGTTCGTACCGCTGGGACGGCGACCGCTGGTTCCAGTGGAATGCGGCGGGCACCGACTTCGACCACGGTCGGAAGTACAGCGACGATGGGGCCTCGCATCATCGGGAGGGTGACGGCTGGTCGCGGGGCTGACGCCGACGTCGGCTTCCCTCTGGACCTGTTGCTCTACGATCTCCTGAGCCCGTGTCGGATATGTGGTGCGCAGGGGTGGGAACGGGCAGGCCGGGCCAGTTCGCAGGAGGCACGCTCGACAGTGGGCCTTCGGTAGGTGCGCGAGTCGGCTATCGCAGCGTCAGGAGATTTTGGCCGGCCCCACATCACGTCTGGCGCCGGCCTCGGCCCCTGCTCCTCCTGTTGGAGTGCAGCAGTCATCCTCCGCACTGAACGGTCGAGAGCCGCGGCGGTGCCTTCTGCAACGTCTTCGGAATGTGTACGGCGAAGAGCCTGCGCCTGTCCGTCCGCCTCGATCCTGACTACGGCGGTGCCGACACCCGCTGCTGTCCATGGCGCCGCCATGACCTGACGCGCTTGGCCGTCGTTGGCCGCCGATGCGCGGAGGCGCGAGCTGCATCCAGGACAGTTCGCCACTCGACCTGCCGCAAGGGAAGCCGTTTGGCGGCCGGTGGCGAGACCGTCACCGCCCATCGGTAGCTGGAGGGGGAGGATTTCGAGGTCCGTCGTCTCTTCCGGGTATGGACCTGCGGCTGGCCGACTGGGCGCGGTGGCGTACGGGCCGGGGGAAGCCAAGGGGCCCCGTGGCATCCGCACCGCGGCTTCGAGACCGTCACCTACATGATCGACGGCGCATTCGAGCACCAGGACTCCACCGGCGGCGGAGGACTGATCACCGAGGGCGCCACCCAGTGGATGACCGCCGGCGCCGGGGTGCTGCATTCCGAGCTTCCGCCGCAGGAGTTCGTCGCCCGTGGCGGCCTGTTCCACGGCGTGCAGCTGTGGGTCGACTTGCCCAAGGCGCTGAAGTGGACCCCGGCCCGCTACCAGGACATCGGCGCGCACGAGACCGTGCTGCTCTCCAGCGATGACGGCGGCAGCCTGCTGCGCGTCATAGCCGGCGAGCTTGACGGCCACCGCGGGCCGGGCGTCACCCGCACCCCGATCAGCTACGTCCACGCGACCGTCAGCCCCGGTGCGCAACTCGCGCTGCCCTGGCCGGAGCAGTTCAACGCGCTGGTGTATGTCCTGGCCGGGCGCGGCACCGTCGGCGCCGAGCAGCGCCCGCTGGCCGGGGGGCAGCTCGCAGTCCTCGGCCCGGGGCAGGTCCTGACCCTGCGGGCATCGACGATCCAGGACTACCACGGCAGCCGCACTGGCTGGGAGGTGCTGCTGTTGGGCGGTCTGCCGATCCGCGAGCTAATCGCCCGCTACGGCCCCTTCGTGATGAACACCAAGGCCGAAATCCGCCAGGCCATGGAGGACTTCCGGGCCGGCCGCCTCGGAACCACCGCCCCCGAGGAACTGCCCCACCTCACCGCAGCTGACGAGAGCCTTCCGGCCGCCCCGGAGGCCCACGAAGCACGGACGTGAATCCGGTGCGCGACAACCGCCACGCTGACAGAGGGCTGGAGGCTGAGGGTGGGGGCTGCGGCAGATCACCGGCCAGACAGGCCTGTCGCACGAGAAGGCTGGACGCCGAAGCGGGGTGGTCACTGGCGTGCCACGTGCACTGCCGGAGGAATACGGCAACCGGCGAGGTGTCTACAACCGACTGCGGATGCGGCCTGTCGACGGCACCTTGGGAACGGGGCTTCACCGCCAAAGGGGGGCCCTGCCCGGGGAGCGGTCGCGGCGCCATAGGCGGTCCCGCGGCGAGCTGACCACGAAATCGACTTCGCTGCCGATGTCCGCTGCCGACCGCCTGCTGAAGCCAAACGAAAGCCCCGCGGTGTTCCGGGGTGTATTGACCGGGACGGTTGACCGGGTTTCCAGTCGCGGCCGGGCTCGGGGCGGCTCACAGTGGCCCCTGACCCGAATCTGTGCGCCGGGCCGCTTCCTCATGGCACGGCTATCTCCACCCAGTGCAATGCGCCACCCATGGCACATTGCACCGTGCCGTGGTCGGACGCGAGCGCGTCTATCACCAGAGTGCCGCGGCCCTGCTCATCGGCCGGGCGGTCTGAGCAGACGGAGGCGTCGCCGGACGGCCCGCCATCAGCGACTTCCACGCGTACGTGCGCCCGCCCGTCACGGGAGAGTATCCGCCAGGTGATGCGGATGTCCGGCCGGGCGTGGCACACGGCGTTGGTGACCAGCTCAGAGACGACCACCTCCACGCTGGCGGCGTAGTCCCCGTTCAGCCCCCAGCGGTCCAGCAGCCGCCGGGTCATCCTCCGGGCCCGGGTCGGCGCGGAGAGCGAGTGCGGCAGTGGGCAGGTGAGCGACCGGTCGGCCCGGCTGCGGGCGGACATCCCGGGCCGGCGCATGGTCGCGGCGCCGGCCAGGACGGGCAGGCCCGGAGCCTGGGCTCGGAACTGATTCTTCTTGCCTGTCACTGTTCACCAGCCTTTCGCCGCTTCCGGGCTTCCGGCAGCGGATGTGGTGCGGTGTGCGTCCACCATAACAATGTTTGCGCAATCACCATTCCGGCATTTATTGAGGCGGAGGCCCGCGGAGGGCGCGGCCTTGTCATTCGCCCCCGGCGGAGAGGACGACGCGCGCGGTGCCGTGATCCGCTTGGCCGAAGGCCGGAAGCTGATCCGCACGCGGCCCAGGTAGTGGCAGGTAGGGGAGGGGCGGATCGACGACCCGCCGATGGCGTGCCTGTCTGTGGACCGATTGAGCCGACCCCGTGGGAGTCGCCTGCGTCATCACCGGTCCACGGTGGCGGCAGCCAGTGGATCAGGGTGGAGATGGGTGGGGCGGCCACGGAAGTGCGGCAGACGCCAGCAAGGTGAGGGAGCGTAAGGCGCGGCTCGGTAGGGCGTTACACGGCTCCGTGCAGCAGCCGTGAAACTTCGGCGTCCAGGTCGAGTTCTTCGCCCTCTCGGCCCGCGGGTACCAGAAGGTACGTGCGCTTCAGCCACTCGGCCACCGCCGGGAGCGGAGCTCTGAGGCGGGCGCGTCCGTGAGGCGAGGACAGGGTCAGGTTCAGCACGGCGGCCGCTCCGCTGCCGCTCGGCCAGAATCGTACGTCTCCCTCTCCACTCGGTTCGCGGGTGCCCTGCGACATTAGGTCGCGGGCGAACACCCACAGGACCGGGCTCGAGGTGCCGGCGTAAAAGGTGACGTGCACGGTGAACGGGTCACGCCGCCGATACCTCAGGCGGGTTTGCACTGCGACCGGCTCTTCTGGTGTGAGCAGGAGCTCCATGTGCAGCATGTGATCTATGTAGTCGGTCATGGCTCGAACTCTCTGATGTGGCTTCGGCAGTCCGGAACGGCTCGGTGGAACGTGTTGCACGCCACCACGTAGCGCACACTGAGGCCGCTCGGCGTAACTGCTGCTTGCGGAATGAGGGTTGGCGCGCAACACCTGCTGTCCGGGGGAGGGGCGGCACCCCATTTCGTCATCGCTGCTGTCCCTTGAGCGACCGGGAAGGCCGCCCCAGCTGTGTGGTGTGATGCGTTCACAGTGCTGCGGTAGCCATCGGCACGCTCCGTGGCGCGCTGACTTCCGAATGGAACTGTGGTGGTTCTCGTGTCAGTGGTCCCGGTGAGGAAGGCTGTGATCACGGACCCAGCTGATCTGATCGAGGACCCAGGTACGGCGAGCGTCGTCGCCGGCTACTCCAGAACACCGGTCCCTGTCGTGGCTGTCGGAGATTCGGACGAGGCCGGACTGCTCGTCGCTGGGAAGTGCCGTCGCCGAGGCGGTGCCACCTACGGCGAGGAGTCCTGCCACGGCGACAGTCACGGAGACGGCCACGCCGGCGGTCCGGCGCGCAATCCTGGGTGTCATGAGCCATCCTCCTTACTCACCCCACGATCTGTGAACGGATCGTGGTGGTCTGCCCTTTGAAGTGGGCATTGGCGACATTACTCCAAAGTCGTTGAATGGTTAACTAGTCTTCATGTGAGGTCTGTCATGTCCTGAAAGTTGTTGCGTTCGAAATATTTCCGTCTGCCGTTTGTGGCGTCTACTTTCTACGATCTGCAGAATTTTCGAATTTGTTTGGTTGATTCGATGCTTGATGGAGTTGTGGCATGGTGGTCAAGGGCGGTAAGCAGACGCTGAGCGACGACATCCGTGCCCGTCTGCGCGCGGACATTCTCAGTGGGCGGTTGCTGCCCGGGAGTCGGTTGAAGTTTCCTGTGCTCAGTGCGCGTTATGACGTGAGCGTGAGTGTGCTCCGGGAAGCTCTCGTACGGCTGGCCGAGCAGGGACTCGTGCAGTCCGAACCCCACCAGGGGTTGTGAGCTGCTACTGCATAACAGCGCTCAAGTGTGTTGTCGCGAGCATGAGTGAGTGCTCACGACTCGGGTGGACGCTTCTGGTTGGAGA
>NZ_JBEYYC010000049.1:0-32105 GCF_040645355.1 Streptomyces sp. NPDC046805
ACCCGGGTGGCGGCCACCTCCTCCCGGGCGGTGGGCGGGGCCGCTTACATCATGCCGCGTGGCCCGGGGGCGCCCCCGGGCCACGCGGCATGATCTACGCGTCCCAGAGCGCGCCCAGCGCCAGCAGTTCGTCCCGGTACTCGATCCGGTCCGCCCACGGCGTCGGCCAGGCGTCCGCGCCCAGGTACGCCCCCGCGAAGGCGCCGGTCAGGCAGGCGATCGAGTCCGAGTCGCCGGAGCTGCAGGCGGCCCGGCGCAGGGCGGTGACCGGCTCGCCGGGGAAGAGCAGGAAGCACAGCAGGCCGGTCGCCAGGGCCTCCTCGGCGATCCAGCCCTGACCGGTGGCCAGGCACGGATCGGTCTCCGGCGAGACGGTGCCCACAGCGTCCTGGAGACGGCCGAGGACCTCCAGGCACTCGTCCCAGCCGCGCGCGATGAAGCGCTCGGGCGTCGGATCCTGGCCGCGGGTCCACAGGTCGCCCAGCCAGGTGTGGTGGTAGCGGGTGCGGTTGTCGTAGGCGTACGAGCGCAGCAGACCGACCAGGGCGGTCGGGTCGGCGCCCTGGGCGAGCAGCCGTACGGCACGGGCGGTGAGGTCGGAGGCGGCGAGGGCCGTCGGGTGGCCGTGGGTGAGGGCGGACTGCAACTGGGCGGCGCCCGCGCGCTGTTCGTCGCTCAGGCCGGGGGCGAGTCCGATCGGCGCCACCCGCATGTTGGCGCCGCAGCCCTTGGATCCGATCTGGCTGGCCTCCTGCCAGGGCCGCCCCTCCTCCTTCAGCAGATAGCAGGCGGTCATGCAGGTGTTGCCCGGGGCCCGGTTGTTGTCCGGCGACTGGTACCAGTCCACGAACTCCTCGCGCACCGGCCGCTCCAGCCGCTTCGGCGCGAGCAACCCGCGGCCCATCGCCGTCCGCAGGCCACGCCCCAGGGCCAGCGTCATCTGCGTGTCGTCGGAGACGAAAGCGCGCTTCGCCAGTTCCATCTCCCGCCAGGGGCCGCACTTGGCGAGGATCGACGGGACGTCGTTGAACTCGGTGGGGAAGCCGAGCGCGTCCCCGAGGGCGAGGCCCAGCAGGGAGCCGGTGGCGGCGCGCTTCGTCTCGGTGGTCGTGGTCATGCGGGACGTCCTTCCCTGGACGGTCGGAGCAGGGGCGGGTGCAGGGCGGTGACCGTGCCCGCGCGGTAGAGCGCGGCCGGCTTGCCGCGGCCACCGGTCAGCCGGGCGCCGCCCGGGACCGGCTCGACGAAGCCGGGGGTGGCCAGCACCTTGCGGCGGAAGTTGGGGCGGTCGAGCGCGGTGCCCCACACCGCCTCGTAGACCTGCCGGAGCTCGCCGAGCGTGAACTCGGGCGGGCAGAAGGCGGTGGCGAGGCAGGTCGACTCGAGCCGGGCGCCGACCCGGTCGTGGGCGTCGGCGAGGATCCGGTCGTGATCGAAGGCGAGCGGTCCCGTGGAGCCGTACGGCAGCCAGCGCGCCTGGGCCGCGTCTCCGCCGCCGTGCGGCTCGGGAGGGTCGGGCAGCAGTGCGGTGAACGCGACGGACACGACGCGCATGCGAGGGTCGCGGCCGGGCTCGCTGTAGGTCCGCAGCTGCTCCAGGCGCAGTCCGGAGACGTCCGACAGGCCGGTCTCCTCGGCGAGTTCACGCCGGGCCGCCGTCTCCGCGGACTCGTCGGGCAGCACGAAGCCGCCGGGCAGCGCCCAGCGGCCGGCGTACGGCTCCTGCCCCCGCTCGACGAGCAGCACGTGCAGCGCGCCCCCGCGCAGGGTCAGGACGGCGAGGTCGACGGTGACGGCGAAGGGCTCGAAGGCGTGCTTGTCGTAGCCGTCGGGTGCGTCGTGGCCGCCCGGCCTGTGGGCCTGTGCCGCCGCCGACAAGACCACCACCCCCTTTTATGGTCGTGATGACTATAAAAGGGGGTGGTGGTCACTCACAAGAGGCCGGGCGTCGAGGCCTAGAGGTCGACCTCCTGCATGAGCATCCCGACCTCGGTGTTCGACAGGCGGCGCAGCCAGCCCGACTTCTGGTCGCCCAGGGTGATCGGACCGAAGGAGGTGCGCACCAGCTTCTCCACCGGGAAGCCGGCCTCGGCCAGCATGCGGCGGACGATGTGCTTGCGGCCCTCGTGCAGGGTCACCTCGACCAGGTAGTTCTTGCCGGTCTGCTCGACGACCCGGAAGTGGTCGGCGCGCGCGTAGCCGTCCTCCAGCTGGATGCCGTCCTTGAGGCGCTTGCCCAGGTCGCGCGGGATCGGGCCGACGATGGCCGCGAGGTAGGTCTTCTTCACGCCGTACTTGGGGTGGGTCAGGCGGTGCGCGAGCTCACCGTGGTTGGTGAGCAGGATGACGCCCTCGGTCTCGGTGTCGAGCCGGCCGACGTGGAAGAGCCGCGTCTCACGGTTGGTGACGTAGTCGCCGAGGCACTGCCGCCCCTCGGGGTCCTCCATCGTGGAGACGACACCGGCGGGCTTGTTCAGCGAGAAGAACTGGTACGACTGCGTGGCGACGGTCAGACCGTCGACCTTGACCTCGTCCTTCTCCGTGTCGACCCGCATGCCCTGCTCCAGGACGATCTCGCCGTTGACCTCGACGCGGGCCTGCTCGATCAGCTCCTCGCAGGCGCGCCGGGAGCCGTAGCCCGCGCGCGCGAGGACCTTCTGGAGCCGCTCGCCCTCCTGCTCGGCGCCGGGGAAGGTCTTGGGGAGCTTGACGTCCTTCTTGCCCGCGTACCGCTCCCGGTTGCGCTCCTCGGCCCGCGTCTCGTACTCACGGGAGCGGGACGGAGCCGTACGCCCACCGCCCTGCTGGGACCGCTTGGGTCCGCCCTTGGCGCCGCCGCGCGCCGCGCTGCCACGCCCGGACTTGGGGCCGTCCTTGGTGGCGCCGGGACCCACGTCGTAGCGGCGCTCCTCGGGGCGGGGCTTGCGGGGACGGCCCTGCCCCTGCTGGCGCTCGTCCCTGTTGTTACCGGCGCCGCGGTTGTTACCGCGCCCGCCGCTCTTGCCGCTGCCGCTGCTTCGCATCAAAGTTCCGTCTTAGTCGTCTGCGTCCTCTGCGCCGGGCGCGTCGGGCGCGTCCGGGTCGAACGACGGTACGCCCTCCTGGGTCTCGGCCTCGATCGCCTCCGCCTCCGGGAGGAAGGGCGCGAGCTCCGGGAGTTCGTCCAGGCCTCTCAGGCCCATCCGCTCCAGGAAGTAGTTCGTCGTCGTGTACAGGATCGCACCTGTTTCGGGTTCCGCGCCCGTCTCCTGGATCAGACCCCGCTGCAGGAGGGTGCGCATCACGCCGTCGCAGTTCACTCCTCGTACGGCCGAGACGCGGCTGCGGCTCACGGGCTGGCGGTAGGCGACGACGGCCAGGGTCTCCAGAGCCGCCTGCGTGAGCCGTGCCTGCTGGCCGTCGAGGACGAAGCGCTCGACGGCGGCCGCGTACTCGGGGCGGGTGTAGAAGCGCCAGCCGCCGGCGACGAGGCGCAGCTCGAATCCGCGCCGCTGGACCGTGTACTCGTCGGCCAGCTCGCGCAGCGCGTCGGCGATCTGCCGTCTCGGCCGCTGGAGGATCTTCGCGAGGTGCTCCTCGGTCGCGGGCTCGTCCACGACCATGAGGACGGCCTCCAGGGCGGGCCTGAGCTCCAGGCCGGCGACCGTGTCCGCGCCCGCCGGAAGCTCCGTGGTCTCCTCGCTCACGCCTTCTTCTCCTCCTCGGGCCGTTCGGGGGGCCGGTCGAACTCGTCGGTGACGCGTGGCGCCTCGCCCCCGTCCCCGCCGGTCCAGCGCACCGTCAGCTCGCCGAGGGCGGCCTCCTGGTCGAGGGCGACGGCCTTCTCGCGGTACAGCTCCAGCAGCGCCAGGAAGCGGGCGACGACGGTCAGCGTGTCGTCGGTGTCCGCGATCAGCTCATGGAAGCGGGCCTCGCCGAGCTCCTTGAGCCGCGCGACCACGAGCCGGGCCTGCTCCTGCACGCTGACCAGCGGCGCGTGGATGTGGTCGACGTACACCTGCGGCTTGGGCCTGGGCTGCATCGCCTTGACGGCGAGCTTGGCGAAGCCTTCCGGGCCGATGCTGATGACGACCTCGGGCAGCAGCTCGGCGTGGTGGGGTTCGAGCCCGACGGTACGGGGGTAGCGCCGGGCTTCCCGCTCCAGCCGGTGGTGGAAGATGTCGGCGATCTGCTTGTAGGCGCGGTACTGGAGCAGCCGCGCGAACAGCAGGTCACGGGCCTCCAGCAGCGCCAGGTCGGCCTCGTCCTCGACCTCGGCGGCGGGCAGCAGCCGGGCCGCCTTGAGGTCGAGCAGCGTGGCGGCCACGACGAGGAACTCCGTCGTCTGGTCCAGGTCCCAGTCGGGGCCCATCGCCCGGATGTGCGCCATGAACTCGTCGGTGACCTTCGAGAGGGCCACCTCGGTGACGTCGAGCTTGTGCTTCGAGATCAGCTGGAGCAGCAGGTCGAAGGGCCCCTCGAAGTTCGCGAGGCGGACCTTGAAGACACCGTCGCCGGGTTCGGCCTCCTGCGGCGGTACGGCAGCGGGCTCGGGCAACGGCTCGGCAGCGGCTTCGTCGGGCTCTGCTGCGGTTTCCTGCTGCTCGACAGCGGCTTCCTGGGGCTCGGGAGGGAGCGGCAGGGGCCGAGCCGTCGACGGGCTCTGCGCCTCAGGGGCGGCCGGCGTCGTCTCCGGAGAGGGCTCGGTCGGCTGGGGCTGTTCGATCGGCGGGACCCGCGGAGCTCTCGTGCCCGGTCCCAGGCCCAGTGCACGCCGGCGGCCGCCGGGTGTGCCGGATGCAGGAGCGTCGTTCGAGGTCATGGCCGTCGCAGGCTATCGCCAACCGTCGGCGCGGCCGACTATCGGCCGCGCAGCCGCCGTACCAGAATGCTCGCTTCTCCCCGGGACTCCAGGTCGGCCAGCACCACGGCCACCGCCTCGCGGACGATGCGGCCCCGGTCCACGGCCAGGCCGTGCTCACCGCGGAGCACCAGGCGGGCGTGCTCCAGGTCCATGAGTTCCTCGGCGGAGACGTACACCGTGATCTTCTCGTCGTGCCGCTCGCGCCCGCTGGGGCGCCGGGCCGCCGCACGTCCCCGCTTGCGCGGCTGCGCGGCGGCGGACGCGGCGGAGCCTTCCTGCGCCGCCGGGCGCCGGGCGGGGCGGCTACGGGACTCGCCGGCCTCGGCCGGCTCGGCCTCCGCCGCCGCGTGCTCCGCGCCCTCGCCGTCTCCGCTCTGCACGGGCACCGACTGCGGCGCGTCCTCGGCGGCGGCCGCGCCGTCGCTCTCCCCCGCGGGAGGCGGCACCCGGGCCTCTCCGTTGGCCTGGCGCCGGGGAGAGGACGCCTGGAGCGCCATCCCCCCTGTCGTACGGAACAGTTCGTCGGCCCCGGGCAGACTCACTCGGCGTGACACCGGGCGAGCACCTCCCTGGCGAGCTGGCGGTAGGCGGCGGCACCGACGGAGTTGGACGCGTACGTGGTGATCGGCTCACCGGCGACCGTGGTCTCCGGGAAGCGGACCGTACGGCCGATGACCGTGTGGTAGACGTGGTCGTCGAACGCCTCGACCACCCGGGCCAGGACCTCGCGGCTGTGCACCGTGCGCGAGTCGTACATCGTGGCGAGGATGCCGTCGAGCTCCAGGTCCGGGTTGAGCCGCTCCTGGACCTTCTCGATGGTCTCGGTCAGCAGCGCCACACCGCGCAGGGCGAAGAACTCGCACTCCAGCGGCACGATCACCTTGTGCGCGGCCGTGAGCGCGTTGACCGTCAGCAGGCCGAGGGACGGCTGACAGTCGATCACGATGTAGTCGTAGTCGGCCATCAGCGGCTTGAGGGCGCGCTGGAGCGTCGACTCGCGCGCGACCTCGCTCACCAACTGCACCTCGGCGGCCGAGAGGTCGATGTTGCTGGGCAGCAGGTCCATGTTCGGGACCGCCGTCTTGAGGAGCACCTCGTCCGCCGACATGCCCCGCTCCATGAGCAGGTTGTAGACAGTGAGGTCGAGCTCCATCGGGTTGACGCCGAGGCCCACCGACAGCGCGCCCTGCGGGTCGAAGTCCACGAGCAGCACGCGCCGGCCGTACTCCGCGAGCGCGGCACCCAGGTTGATGGTCGACGTCGTCTTGCCGACGCCGCCCTTCTGGTTGCACATCGCGATTATCTTCGCGGGACCGTGGTCGGTCAGCGGGCCCGGGATCGGGAAGTACGGCAACGGGCGCCCGGTCGGGCCGATGCGCTCGCGGCGCTGGCGGGCAGCGTCGGGCGCGAGCGTGGCCGCGTACTCGGGGTCGGGCTCGTACTCGGCGTCGGGGTCGTAGAAGTGCCCCTCGGGCAGTTCGTCGTAGTCGGCGAAGTGGTTGTGGGGCGCGCCACTTCCGTCGCCGGCCATGGCGTTCACGTGATGGCCATCCATGCTCTGGTGTGCTGGGCGAGTCACCGGTGAGGTCGGGTGACCCTGGTGGGCTGCGAAGGTGCGCACCGCGACGGAGCCGACAGCCTCGAATCCCGCGGGGCCCTGGCCCCGTGCCGGCATTCCTGGTTGAACACCCCCGGGAGAAAATGTCGACTCATTCACAAGTCGTCTTACCTCCTTGGTGACCAGGAAACTTCTAGACAGGTCAGCGTGGCACCATGCCGACGATTGGCGACTCTATGGCGTGTCGGCGGTCCGCAGCAACACAATCCGCCGGACCCGGCAGGATGTGTCGGCAATGAAACATCTGGCTGTCAAGGGCGTGCGGCCGTAGCACAGCAGCTTTCACTGGTGCGCGAATCGGTCGAAGGGTTACGTTCGCGGCGAGTTGGCCGAGCGTCGCAAAGTGACCATACACACACCCGGCCGGACCTTGTCGGGCAAGGTCCGGCCGGGTGCGGGGTGTTGACGAGCCGTGTTGACGAATCGCCTTTTCCTCAAGGGCGACTTGGCGGCACGGCGACCGACGGCTCGGTCGGCGACGCGGTCGGCGGCTCAGCCGATGAGGGTCTCGAGCTCCACGCTCTCCATGCCGTGCGCCTCGGCGACCTCCTTGTAAACCACCTTGCCGTCATGGGTGTTGAGACCCTTGGCCAGCGCGGCGTCCCGGCGAAGCGCCTCGGCCCAGCCGTTGTTGGCCAGCGACACGATGTACGGCAGCGTCGCGTTGGTCAGCGCGTAGGTGGAGGTGTTGGGCACCGCGCCGGGCATGTTGGCGACGCAGTAGAAGATCGAGTTGTGGACCTGGAAGGTCGGCTCGGCGTGCGTGGTCGGACGCGAGTCCTCGAAGCAGCCGCCCTGGTCGATCGCGATGTCGACAAGGACACTTCCCGGCTTCATCCGGGAGACGAGCTCGTTGGTGACCAGCTTCGGGGCCTTGGCGCCCGGGATGAGCACGGCACCGACGACGAGGTCGGCCTCGAGGACGGCCTTCTCCAGCTCGAAGGCGTTGGACATGACGGCCTTGACCTTCGTGCCGAAGATCCGGTCGGCCTCGCGCAGCTTGTTGATGTCGCGGTCCAGCAGGGTGACGTCGAAGCCCATGCCGACGGCGATCTGCACGGCGTTCCAGCCGGAGACGCCGCCGCCGATGACGACGGCCTTGGCGGGCAGCACGCCCGGCACGCCACCGGGCAGCACGCCACGGCCGCCGGCCGCGCGCATCAGGTGGTAGGCGCCGACCTGCGGCGCGATACGGCCCGCGACCTCGGACATCGGGGCGAGCAGCGGCAGGGCGCGGTTCGCGAGCTCGACGGTCTCGTACGCGATCGCCGTGGTGCCGGACTCCAGGAGGGCGTCGGTGCACTCCTTCGAAGCGGCCAGGTGCAGGTAGGTGAAGAGGGTCTGGTCCTTGCGGAGGCGGTGGTACTCCTCCGCGACGGGCTCCTTGACCTTCAGCAGCAGGTCCGCGGCGGCCCAGACCTCGTCGGCGGTCTCCAGGATGTCGGCGCCGGCGGCGACGTACTCGGCGTCCGGGATCGACGAGCCGAGGCCGGCGCCCCGCTCGATGACGACCTGGTGGCCGTTGCGCACCAGCTCGTGCACACCGGCGGGGGTGATGGCCACCCGGAACTCGTTGTTCTTGACCTCGCGGGGGATGCCGACCTTCACGTCGATCACGGTCCTTGGCTCAGAGAGTGTGGGGCATTACAAGACATACCCAAGCATGCAGGGCACACCGGGAGACACCGCGGGAGAAGGTGCGGCAGAGCCAGTCTAATGAAGGCGTTCCGACTGTCTAGCCTTTCAATGCATCAATCTCTATCGGATGCACTACGGATTTCGCAGGCGTCACCATCGGGTTCCTTGTCAGGAGCGGCCTCCCGGCTCCCACGGCCGTCCTGAGGGTCCTGGGCCTCCTCCACCAGCATGCGCTCAGCGGCCCCCCGGTGCAGGCGCGCGGCGGCGGAGTCACCGAGGTGTTCGAGGGTGTCGGCGAGCCGCAGCTGCAGCGCGGCCTGCAGCCGTACGTCGTCGGCGCGGCGCGCCCACTCGACCGCCTCCTGGCAGGTGCGCAGCGACTCCTCGGGGCGCCCGGCGTACTCCTGGACGCGCGCCAGTTCGCTGAGCGCCCGCGCGTGGCCCGCGACATCGCCCGCCTTGCGGTGGCCCGCGAGGGCCGCCCGCCAGCCGCGCAGCGCGTCGCCGTAGCGGCCCGCGTAGGTGTGGGCGGTCGCGATGCGGCCGTAGAGCCGGGTCGCCTCCGCGCGCTCGTCACGGGCCAGCCGCTGGGCGAGGGCCCGGCCGAACCAGTCGGCGGCCCGGTCGTAGTCCCCCAGCTCCTGGTGGGTGCCGCCCACGGATTCCATCGCGCGGCCGGTCGCGTACGGGTCGTTCGCCGCGCGCCCGGCGTCCAGCGCGGCCCGGTAGCGGACCAGGGCCTCGGCGGTGCGGCCGGTCCGGGCGTCCAGGTCGGCGAGGTTCAGCAGGGCGGCGGCCTGCTCCCGGGGCAGGTCGCGGCGCTCGGCCACGTCGAGGACGAGGCGGTGGATGCCGTACAGGTCGGGCGCGGCCGCCTGGGTGCCGAGGTGCGCCACCATGGTCCTGACCAGCTGGGACATCAGCCGGCGGGCCAGCGTGTCCAGCTCCCCGTCGGCGACCGCGAGGCGGGCGGAGGCCAGCAGGGCGGGCCGGCGGACGCGCAGCCAGTCGGCGGCGGCCCGGGGGTTCGGGAAGCGCAGGGCACGGGGCATGCCCTGGAGCTTCTCGCGCGCCTCGGGGTTGTCCGTCTCGGTGGTCGCACGGCAGGACTGCAGCAGCCGTACGGTCCGCTCCAGCATGCGGGCGCGGGCCAGCTGGAGCTCGCCGGGGCGGTCGTGGCTCTCGGCGAGGGAGCGCAGCAGGGGGTGCAGGCAGGCGGGGACCTCGTACTGCGGCAGCGGGGACGGCACGGCCCGCAGCAGGCCGAGGGCGACGAACTCGTCCAGGGTCTCCCGCGCGCGGCCGACCGAGCAGCCGGCGAGGGCGGAGGCGGTGTGCGGGTCGACCAGGCCGGCCGGGGCCAGGGAGAGCAGGCGCAGCATGCGGGCGGCCGACCCGGGCAACTGGTCGTAGACCAGCCGGAAGACGCGGGACAGCGGCGAGATCTCGGAGCCGTTGTCGGGGTCGGCGTGCATCCGCTTGGCCAGGTCGGAGACGGCCGCCTGGGGACGGGCGGCGAGCCAGCCGCCGGCCAGGGTCAGCGCGGCGGGCTGGGCCTGGCACACCTCGACCAGGCTCTCGGCGGCACGCGGGTCGACGGTGATGCGGACCGAGCCGGTGTGCCGGGTCAGCAGCTCCAGGGCCGACTTGGTGTCGAGCCCGCCCAGGGTGCACGGGCGGACGTCCGAGATCCCGGTGAGCGGGCCCTGGGACACGGCGACGACCAGGCAGTCCGGGGTGTCCGGCAGCAGGCCGTCGACCTGCTCGGCCGAGGCCGCGTCGTCGAGCAGGAGCAGCATCCGCCGCCCGGTCAGGGCCGCGCGCAGCGCCTCGGTCAGGTCGTCCTCGGCGGCTCCGGGCGGGATGGGCAGGCCGAGGGCGGCGAGCAGCTCGCCGGCGGCGCGCTCGACGGGCACGGGCGTGCCGTCGGGCTCGCCGAGCCGGGCGCGCAGCACCCCGTCGGGGTAGCGGTCGGCGACCGTGCGGACGAGCTCCTCGGCCAGGGCCGTACGGCCGGAGCCGGGTCTGCCCGCGATGAGGAGCACGCGCGCGCAGGGCGCCTTGCGGCCGGCGAGGGTGTCGAGGCCCGCGCGCTCGATGTCGGCGCGCAGCTCCTTCAACTCCCTTGTACGGCCCAGGAACTGACTCTCCGCGGCCGTGTCTGCCGACAGCTGCACGCTGCCTGTGTCCACCGCCTCATCCGCCACGGGCCACGCTCCCGTCCCACCACACGCGCAAGCCCGCCGGGACTCCGGTACGGGCAGTTCGCCTTCTTTTCGGCTCGTTCGCCTCCGGCTCACTCGCGAGGAGCCTAGTTGACGCTCTGCGACGTTCCGTGGGGAGCGCGGCGGGCACATCCCCCGATCGGATCAAGCGATCGTCACACCGGAAGGGTGGGGCGGGGTGCGTTCAGGACTCGAAGGGACGCGCGGGCCACGGGGCGTCGGCCGGGCGCAGCCCCCCGATGCCGCCGCCGGTGCGCGCCGCCAGCAGGGAAAGGACGCCCACGACGAGGCAGTTGTTGTGCAACTCGCCGGCGAGCACCCCCCGGACGAGCTCGTCGAGGGGCACGCGCGCGTGCTCCATGTCGGCCTCCTCGTCCTCGACCTCGAAGCGCTGCCCCTCGGCCTCGGACAGACCGCGGGCCAGGAAGATCCGTACGGCTTCGTCGCAGCCGCCGGGGGTGGTGTACACGTCGGTCAGGACGCGCCAGTCCTCGGCCTTGACGTGCGCCTCCTCGTACAGCTCGCGCTGCGCCGCGTGCAGCGGGTTCTCGCCGGGCACGTCGAGCAGGCCGGCCGGGATCTCCCACAGCTTCTGCCGCACCGGGTGGCGGTACTGCTTGATCAGCAGGACGCGGTCCTCGTCGTCGAGGGCGAGGACGGCGACCGAGCCGGGGTGGACCTGGTAGTCGCGGCGCACCACCGAGCCGCCGGGCATGACCACGTCGTCCGTGCGGACGGAGGTCTTGTTGCCCACGAAGGGGGTCTCGGTCGCCCGGACCTCCCACTCCTCCGGGGTGTCCTTGATGGTCATGCCCTGTCCTTCCACGCGCACAAGAATCCGGGGTCAGAAAGAAACCGGGGTGCCCACCTCTTGAAGGCGCGCACCCCGGTCACCGTACAACTCGTGTGTTACTCGGCGGTCTTCCGCTCGACCGCGGCCTTCACCAGACCGGCGAACAGCGGGTGCGGGCGGGTCGGCCGCGAGCGCAGCTCCGGGTGCGCCTGGGTGGCGACCAGGTAGGGGTGGACGTCCCGCGGGTACTCGACGTACTCGACGAGCTTGCCGTCCGGCGAGGTGCCCGAGAAGACGATGCCGGCCTTCTTCTCCAGCTCCGCGCGGTAGGCGTTGTTCACCTCGTAGCGGTGGCGGTGGCGCTCCTCGACGTACTCCTTGCCGTCGTACACCTCGCGCACGATCGAGCCCTCGCCCAGCTTCGCCGGGTACATGCCCAGGCGCATGGTGCCGCCCATGTCGCCCTCGCCGGCGACGATGTCGAGCTGCTCGGCCATGGTGGAGATGACCGGGTGGGTGGTGGCGGCGTCGAACTCGGTGGAGTTGGCGTCGGGGATGTCGGCCAGGTTGCGCGCGGCCTCGATCACGATGCACTGCAGGCCGAGGCACAGGCCGAGCAGCGGGATCTTGTTCTCGCGGGCGTAGCGGATGGCGCCGACCTTGCCGAGCACACCGCGGTCGCCGAAGCCGCCGGGGATGCAGATGCCGTCGACGTCGCCGAGGGCGGCGGCGGCACCGGCCGCGGTCTTGCAGTCGTCCGAGGTGACCCACTTGATCTTGACGCGGGCCTTGTTGGCGAAGCCGCCCGCGCGCAGCGCCTCGGTGACCGACAGATAGGCGTCGGGCAGGTCGATGTACTTGCCGACCAGGGCGAGGGTGATCTCGTGGTCGGGGTTGTGGACGCGGTCGAGCAGGTCGTCCCAGGTCGTCCAGTCCACGTCACGGAAGGGCAGGTCGAGCTTGCGGACGACGTAGGCGTCCAGGCCCTCGGTGTGCACGACCTTCGGGATGTCGTAGATCGAGCGGGCGTCGGGGCAGGCCACGACGGCGTCCTCGTCGACGTCGCACATCAGCGAGATCTTGCGCTTGATGGCGGTCGGGACCTCGCGGTCGCAGCGCAGCACGATCGCGTCCGGCTGGATGCCGATGTTGCGCAGCGCGGCGACGGAGTGCTGGGTCGGCTTGGTCTTCAGCTCACCGGAGGGGCCGATGTAGGGCAGCAGCGAGATGTGCACGACGAAGACGTTGTCGCGGCCGACCTCGTGGCGGACCTGGCGGACGGTCTCCAGGAACGGCAGGGACTCGATGTCGCCGACCGTGCCGCCGACCTCGGTGATGACGACGTCCACCTCGTCGGTGGCCATGCGCCGGATGCGGTGCTTGATCTCGTTGGTGATGTGCGGGATCACCTGGACCGTGTCGCCCAGGTACTCGCCGCGCCGCTCCTTGGCGATGACGGTGTTGTACACCTGGCCGGTGGTGACGTTGGCGGAGCCGTCCAGGTCACGGTCGAGGAAGCGCTCGTAGTGGCCGATGTCCAGGTCGGTCTCGGCGCCGTCGTTGGTGACGAACACCTCACCGTGCTGGAAGGGGTTCATCGTGCCCGGGTCGACGTTCAGGTACGGGTCGAGCTTCTGCATGACGACGCGCAGACCGCGCGCCTTGAGCAGCATGCCCAGGCTGGAGGCGGTGAGGCCCTTGCCGAGCGAGGAGGCGACACCCCCGGTCACGAAGATGTGCTTGGTCGTCGTGGATTTGGGCGGCATGGCCAAGAGGGGGCTCCCGTGGTCGCTGTACGTGATGCGGTGCGGCTGCCGGCCCGGAGAATCGTGTGTTTCCTCGCGGGGCGCCGTCGCTGCGGTTCGGGGGTTTCAAGCCCACCGGTCCACGGGCTACCAGGGTATCAGCGCTGCGGGGGGATGGCTTCCGGCCACGCTCCGCGCACACGTCGGCACGGTCGCGTACCGCGCACGCGGTCATCACCCCTTGCTCACTCGTTCGGCCCACACAGGTTGCCCGGAGCGGCACGCAGATCATCTACGTGCGTCGTATCCTGCTCGGACACTCGCTGCCGAGCCCGGCCGGCATCACGGCACCACCCTCGCCCGTATGCACCGGAAACACGAGAGCTCGTCAGTTCGTTGGAGCTTCGTCGAACACCGACCGTTTTGCCCCAGGGCCGGTCGGCTGCTTCGCTGGACCGTTCAACGACGTACAACAACAACGACCCCTTGACCGCACTAGCGACAGCCCCCTCTTTTCCGGGGGCGACGTGGCCGTTCGACTGGAGTTGCACGTGGCCGGGCGCATCGAAGACTACGCACTCATCGGAGACATGCAGACCGCAGCGCTGGTCTGCCGGGACGGCACGGTCGATTGGCTGTGCCTGCCCCGCTTCGACTCGCACTCGATCTTCGCCGGTCTGCTGGGCACCGAGGAACACGGCTTCTGGCGCATCGGCCCCGCGCACGCGGCCGACTCGGAGCCGCCCAGGGCGGCCCGGCGCACCTACCGTGGCGACTCGCTGATCCTGGAGTCGGAGTGGGACACCCCCCGCGGCACGGTCCGTGTGACCGACTTCATGCCCCCGCGTGACGGCGCCCCGCAGCTGATCCGGATCGTCGAGGGCGTCTCCGGCCGCGTCCCGATGCGCTCGGAGCTGCGGATGCGGTTCTCGTACGGCCGGATCGTGCCGTGGGTGCGCAAGCAGGACGGGCGCACGGTCGCGGTCGCCGGACCGGACTCGGTGTGGTTCGACACCGACGCCGAGACCTACGGGGAGTCGCTGACGACGTACGCCGACTTCACGGTCGCGCCCGGCGACCGGATCGCGTTCACCATCTCCTGGCAGCCCTCGCACACGGAGCCGCCGCCGCTGCCGGAGCCGGAGGAGTCGCTGCACGCGACGGAGGAGTTCTGGCGCGAGTGGGTGGAGCAGTGCACCTACCACGGGCCGTACCGCGAGGCGGTGATCCGCTCGCTGATCACGCTGAAGGCCCTCACCTACGCCCCCACCGGCGGCATCGTCGCCGCGCCCACCACCTCCCTCCCGGAGGACATCGGCGGCGTCCGCAACTGGGACTACCGCTACACCTGGCTGCGCGACGCCGCGATCACCCTCTCCTCCCTGCTGCGCACCGGCTACCGCGAGGAGGCCCGCGCCTGGCGCGAGTGGCTGCTGCGCGCGGTCGCCGGCGACCCGGAGAACCTGCAGATCATGTACGGCATCGCGGGCGAGCGCGAGCTCGGCGAGGCGGAGCTGGACTGGCTGCCCGGCTACGAGAACTCCGCGCCGGTCCGGGTCGGCAACGGCGCCGCCCACCAGCTCCAGCTGGACGTGTACGGCGAGGTCGCCGAGGCCCTGCACCTGGCCCACATGACCGGCCTGGCCCGCAACGACTACGCCTCCCTGCTCCAGCTGAAGCTGATCCACTACCTGGAGAACCACTGGCAGGAGCCGGACGAGGGCATCTGGGAGGTGCGCGGACCGCGTCGGCAGTTCGTGCACTCCAAGGTGATGGCCTGGGTCGCGGTGGACCGCGCCGTCAAGCTGATCGAGTCCGGTGACGCGGACGGCCCGCTGGAGCGGTGGCGCGAGCTGCGCGACGAGATCCACCGAGAGGTGTGCGAGCAGGGCTACGACGAGGAGCGCAACACCTTCACGCAGTCGTACGGCTCGAAGGAGCTGGACGCCTCGCTGCTGCTCATCCCGCAGGTGGGCTTCCTGCCGCCGGACGACAAGCGGGTGATCGGCACCATCGAGGCGATCCAGCGGGAGCTGTCCACGCCGGACGGCTTCATCCTGCGCTACCCGACCGGGGGCGACGACGAGAACGTCGACGGTCTGCCCGGCGACGAGGGCGCCTTCCTGGCCTGCTCGTTCTGGATGGCGGACGACCTGGCGATGATCGGCCGCGTGGACGAGGCCCGCCAGTTGTTCGAGAAGCTGCTGTCCCTGCGCAACGACCTCGGCCTGCTCGCCGAGGAGTGGGACCCGCGCCTCAAGCGCCAGGTCGGCAACTTCCCCCAGGCCTTCAGCCACGTCCCGCTGATCGACACGGCCCTGCGGCTGACGGCTTCGGGGGCGTACGGCGGCTGAGCGCGCCCGGAAGGTGGCGTCAACCTAGGCTGGAAGCCGACGCGTGCCCCTGTCCGAAAGGGGGCTGCCATGGCTTCCTTCTCGAAGGCGGGCGCGGCTCTCGCCGCGCTGCGCGAGGATCTGGCCGGCGATGTGTTCGCCCCCGGGGACCCCGGCTACGACGAGGCCCGCACGGTGTTCAACGCCATGATCGACCGTCGGCCGGCGGTGATCGCGCAGTGCGTGGACGAGGACGACGTGATCCGTGCGGTGCGCTTCGCCAGGGAGCTCGACCTGCACATCGCGGTGCGCGGCGGCGGCCACAGCGTGGCGGGCATGGCCCTGGGCGACGGGGCGCTGGTGATCGACCTGCGCCGGATGCACCAGGTGACCGTCGATCCCGCCGCCGAGGCGGCTCGGGTCCAGGGCGGCGCCACGATGAGCCACCTGGACCGCGCCACCCAGCCGTACCGCCTCGCGACCACCGGCGGCCGGGCCTCGACCACGGGGGTGGGCGGCTTCGTCCTGGGAGGCGGCACCGGCTGGCTGGACCGCGTCTTCGGTCTCGCCGTCGACAACCTGCTCGCCGTGGAGCTCGTCACCGCCGACGGCGAGCGGACACACGCGAGCGCCGACGAGAACCCCGAGCTGTTCTGGGCCCTGCACGGCGGCGGCGGCAACTTCGGCGTCGCGACCGCGCTCACCCTGGGGCTGCACGAGCTCCCGGAGTTCTCGATCGCTTTCCTGTTCTTCCTGCCCGAGCGGGGACCGGAGGTGATCCGCACCTTCCGCGATCTCATCCGCACCGGCCCCGACGAGGTGAGCGGCGCCGCGCTGTACATCACCGGGCCGCCCGAGGAGTTCCTGCCCGAGCACCTGGTCGGGAAGCTGGTGAGCGCCGTGCTGGTGACGTACGCGGGCGGTGAGGAAGAGCTGCGGAGGCTCGTCGAGCCGCTGCTGGCGCTGCCGCACGAGGCGGAGATCGTCGGCGCGATGCCGTACGCCGACGTGCAGTGCATGATCGACGACCCGGCCGGTCTGCGGAACTACTGGTCGGCGGAGTACCTGACCGGCCTGCCCGACGAACTCGTGGACGTCTTCGCGGCCGCCGCGGACGGCATGCCCGTGCCGAGCAACTCGCAGCACCTGCTGTTCCCGCAGGGCGGGGCGATCGCCGCCGCCCCGGACGAGTACCCCGTGCCCTACCGGGACGCGCCGTGGGCGGCGCACCCCTTCGGGGTCTGGGAGCACCCGGCCGACGACGAGCGGGCCAAGGCCTGGGTGCGGGAGGTCCGCGCCGACGTACGGCCGTGGAGCACCGGCGCGGTCTACCTCAACTTCGTCGGCGACGAAGGCCCCGAGCGCGTGGTCGCCGGGCTGGGCGCCGGGAACACCCTGCGTCTGGCGCAGGTGAAGCGGCGCTACGACCCCGACAACGTGTTCCGCTTCAACCACAACATCCGCCCGGTGTAGGGCACGCCCGGCGCTGTCGTCAGGGCGTTCGCGCAGGTAGCGTCCGCCGCATGGACAGCCGTACCGACAGCGCACCGGACAGCGGGGCAGGCAGTGCGACCGGCACGCAGGGTGCCGGGATCACCGTGCAGCGGGCGCTCGAACTGCCCGGGCTGCGCAGCGGGCTCCCGGAGATCCTGGCCGGCGCCGACCGGCTGGGGCGCACCGTGCGCTGGGTGCACGCGGGCGAGGTGCCGAACATCGCCTCGCTGCTGAAGGGCGGCGAACTGCTGCTCACCACGGGCTACGGCCTGGGCGCCCGCCCGGCCGAGCAGCGCGCGTTCGTGCGTACCCTCGCCGAGCGCGGCATCGCCGCCCTGGTCATCGAGCTCGGCCCGCGCTTCACGCGGCTGCCCGCCGCCCTGGTGGACACCGCCCGCGCCGCCGGGCTCCCGCTGGTCCAACTGCACCGCGAGGTGCCGTTCGTGACGGTCACCGAGGAGATCCACACCGAGATCGTCAATGGCCACTACGCGCTGCTGCAGCGGGCGGAGGAGGTGCACCGCCGCTGTACCGAGGCCCTGTTGGGCGGGGGCGGGGTGCCGCAGGTCCTGGGGATTCTGGCGGACTTCGCCGGCAACCCGGTCTTCCTGGAGACGGCGGACGGCCGCCTGCTGTACGCCGCCGGGTCCGGGCCCGAGGGCGCGGACGCGCTGCAGGTGTGGGAGGGGCTGCGCGGTCAGCGCGAGGACGCACCGCCGCCGGCCGGTTCGGTGCTGGTGGACGTGCCGGGCGGCGGCCCGGGCACGGGGTCGGTGCGCGCCCGGCTCGTGCTGCTGCCTGTCCGCGCGCCCCTGGCGCCGGTGCACCGCATTGCCGCCGAGCGGGCCGCGGGCATCCTGGCCGTCGTGCTGATGCAGGCCCGGCAGGAGGAGGAGTTGGCGGCGCGCGGCCGCGGCGACTTCCTCACCGACCTCGCCGAGGGTCGTGTCGCGGCCGAGGACGCGCCCGCGCAGGCCCGGGTGCTGGGCTTCAAGCCGGGCGACAGCCCTCTGCTGCCCGTGGTCATGCGGGTCGGGGAGGCCCTGTCCCCGGGCGGGGGCACCGCACCGTCACGCGCGGTCGGGAGCGGGGGCGACTGGGCCGTCCTGGCGCGCGCGGTCGGGGAGGAGCTGGCGTCGGTCGGGGTGCCGGTGCTGCTGGGCGTACGGCCGGTCGAAGGCCGCGTCCCGCTGCTGGTGGGCCTGCGTTCGGAGGCGGAGCGGGCGGCGGTCGCGGACCGGGTCGCGGCGGCGCTGCGGGCCGGGGTGGAGCGGGCCGGGATGCGGCGGCCCGGCGCCGGGCCGCCCGTGGTGGTGGTCGGGGTGGCCGGCGGCTGGGCGGCCGCGTCGGCCGGGCTGCGGCACGCCGCGGAGACGGCGACGGCGGCGCGGGGGCTCGCGGACCGCCCCTGGTACGACGCCCGCCGTCTGGACATCGACCTGCTGCTGTGGCGGTTGCGCGACCACCCGGATCTGGCGGCCTTCGTGGACCGTGCCATCGGCCCGCTGCGCGAGCACGACCGCCGCTCCCGGCCGCCGCTGCTGCCCACGCTGGAGACCTACTTGGCGCACGCGGGCCGCAAGGCCGAGACCGCCCGCGAACTGCATCTCAACCGCCAGACGCTTTACAACCGGCTCGCTCGCATCGGGGAGTTGCTGGGCACGGACCTCGACGACCCGCAGACCGTACTGGCGTTGAGCCTGGCCCTGCGTGCGCGTCGCCACGTGAGCTAGCCCTGCCGATCGCGCTCAGGGTAGCGGCAGAGGCTGGGTCAACTCATCGTAGACGCTGAGGACTTGGGCCACGGTCTCGTCCTCGGTGGGCCAGCCGGCCGCCTGCCGTACGCCCTTGTCCTTGAGGAGTTCGCACCGTTCGGGGTCGGCGAGCAGCCGCACGACGGCGTCGGCGAACGCCTCGGGGTCTCCGTACGGGACGAGTTCGGCCGCGTCGCCGACGAGGTCGGGGATGCCTCCGACGGCGGTCGCGACGAGCGGCACGCGCGCGTGGAGGGCCTCCTGCGCGAGGACGGAGCGGGACTCCCAACTGCTGGACAGCAGCGCGAGATCGGCGGCCGCGAGCAGTTCGCCGACGTCGCTGCGACGCCCGATGAGCCGGACGGGCAGTTCCTCGTCCTCGATCCGCCGCTGCAGCTCCGGACGCAGCGGCCCCTCCCCCGCGATGACGAGCAGCGGCAGCGGAACGAGATCGCGCCAGGCGCGCGCCGCGTCCAGCAGCACGTCGTACCCCCGGTACCGGTCGAGGGAGCCGACGGCGATGAGCAACGGCCGTCCGGTGGCGCCGAGTTCGGCCCGGAGCTTGGGCGGCAGCCGGTCGGGGTCGTCGGACTCGACGGGCGGCCGCGGCCGGGGCAGTCCGACGCCGGCGAGTCGGGCGTCCCGGGCGCCGATCCTGCGGGCGCGGTCCACCAGGTCCGAGGTGGTGCCGAGCACCACGGCGGCGGCCTTCGCCACGCGCCGCTCCAGCAGGCGCAGCAGATGGGCGCGTGCGCCTTCGGCCCGCGCGCGGCCGTGCCAGGTGACGACGAGCGGGGTACGGCGTCCGCCGAGCGCGAGCACGGCGCGGAAGGAGGCGTGCAGCCCGTGCGCGTGCACCAGGTCGGCGTCCGCGCAGACCGCCCGCAGCACGGCCACGGACGCCGGGTCGCTGCTGCGCGGGACGTGGACGTGCGCGGCGCCGACTCCGCTGAAGTCGTAGGCGCGGTCGGCCTCGTAGGGGGCGCACACGGTGACCCGCACGCCCCGCGCGACCAGCCCCGCGGCCAGGGACCGCACGTGCGCGCAACTGCCGACGTTGCCACCGCCCAGCACCTGCACGGTGCGCAACGGGGACTGACCGTGCGATGCGTTGCTGCTCACGGGGCTCACGCGGCCGGGGCTCCTGGTTCGGCGTCGGGCGGTCACGAAGAACGTACAGAAGGTATCGGGCGGCGGGGTGCACCGCGCGCGCCACCTCCGCCTACCGCGTTCCCCCTCAAGGATGCCAGGACGTAGGGGTGTTACGTGAAATCGCCCAAGGCGCATCGCGCGGCGGGCGGTGGCAATGCACCGGAGCGCATCACTCACACGGGTGAGGAAAGCGGGGCAGCGTGGACGAAGCCGGGGCGGGCGTGATCAGCCCGACCGCCCGTCGGCCCGAGCCGTCGCCAGCAGTTCCTCCGCATGTGCCCGTGCGGCCTCCGAGTCCTCCTGCCCGGCCAGCATCCGCGACAGCTCACGGACCCGGTCCTCGCCCTCCAGCACCTTCACGCCGGACCGGGTGACCGACCCGTCGTTGGTCTTCTCGACGAGCAGTTGCCGGTCGGCGAAGGCGGCGACCTGGGGAAGGTGGGTGACGACGACGACCTGGGCGGTCTTCGCGAGGCGGGCCAGGCGCCGCCCGATCTCGACCGCCGCCTTGCCGCCGACACCGGCGTCGACCTCGTCGAAGAGGTACGTCGGCACCGGGTCCGTGCCCGCGAACACGACCTCCACGGCCAGCATCACGCGCGACAGCTCACCGCCGGACGCGCCCTTGGCGATCGGCCGCGGCGGCGCACCCGGGTGCGGGGCGAGCAGCAGCTCGACCTCGTCGGCGCCGGCCGGGCCGTACGCCACGGCCCGGCCGCCGACCTCGACGCCCTCGGGGTCCTCGGTCTGCCGGATGTCGAAGGACACGCGCGCGTGCGGCATCGCCAGCGAGGCCAGCTCCGCGGTCACGGCGGCGGCGAACCGATCGGCGGCCTCCGTGCGCGCGTCCGTCAACGCCTGGGCGAGAGCGCCCAGTTCGGCGCGCAGCACGTCGCGCTCGTTGGTCAGCTCGCCGATCCGCTCGTCGTCGCCGTCGAGCTCGGTCAGTCGCACGGCGCCCTGCTCGGCCCAGGCGAGCACGGCGTCGATGTTCTCGCCGTACTTGCGGATGAGCGCGTTCAGTGCGGCGCGCCGCTCCTCGACGGCCGCCAGCCGCAGCGGGTCGGCGTCCAGGTCGTCGGCGTACCCGGCCAGCTCGCCCGCCACGTCCCCGAGCAGGATCGCGACCTCACCGATCCGGTCGGCGAGCGCGGCCAGTGCCGGGTCGTGGGAACGGACGGCCTCCAGGGCCCGGTGCGCGCCCGCGACGAGGGTCGCGGCGTCGATGCCCTCGGGGTCCTCGGGGTTGCCCGCCAGAGCGGCGTGCGCGGCGGTCGCGGCGGACGACAGCGCTTCGGCGTGCCCGAGCCGCTCCGCCTCCTCGGCCAGCTCCACGTCCTCACTGGCGCGCGGCTCCACCGCGGCGACCTCGTCGAGGCCGTAGCGCAGCATGTCGGCCTCCTGGGCCCGCTCACGCGCACGCGTGACGATCTCGTCCAGCTCGACGGACAGGGCGCGCAGCCGCCGGTAGGCCTCGGTGTACTTGGCGAGCGGCACGGCGACCGCGTCGCCCGCGTACCGGTCGAGCGCCTGGCGCTGCCGGGTCAGCTTCAGCAACCCCTGCTGGTCGGTCTGCCCGTGCACGGCCACCAGCTCGTCGGCGAGCTCGGCGAGCATCCCCACCGGGACGCTGCGCCCGCCCAGGTGCGCGCGCGACCGTCCCTCGGCGGAGACGGTACGGCTGATGAGCAGCGCCCCGTCGTCGAGGTCGGCCCCTGCTTCCTCGGCCCGTACGACGGCTGCCGCGTCGCCGGGTACGGCGATCCGCCCCTCGACGACCGCCTTGTCCGCGCCGATCCGCACGAGCGCCGGATCCGCGCGCCCGCCCAGTAGCAGTCCCAGGCTGGTGACGACCATGGTCTTGCCCGCACCCGTCTCACCGGTGACGGCGGTGAACCCCGGCGACAGCTCGACGACGGCATCGTCGATGACCCCGAGCGACCGTATCCGCATCTCCTCCAACACGGAACAGACCATACGAGGTCCGGGGCGGGGAGCGCACATGGCCCGCCTTTGTCACTCGGGCGAGTGGTCCCGCCCGGGGCCTGTCAGTGCGGCGCTCCGCGCCATCCGGACACCGGCAGCGCGAACTTCGCCACCAGCCGGTCCGTGAACGAGGCATGGTGCAGCCGGGCCAGCCGCACCGGCACGGCACCCCGCCTGACCTCCACCCTCGCCCCGGGCGGCAGCTCGACGGTCCGCCGCCCGTCGCACCACAGCACGCCCGGCGGGATGTGCGGCAGAACCTCCACGGCGAGCACGGAATCCGGCGACGTCACCAGCGGCTTCGCGAACAGCGCGTGCGCGCTGATCGGCACCATCAGCAGCGCCTCCACCTCGGGCCACACCACCGGGCCGCCCGCGGAGAACGCGTACGCCGTGGACCCGGTCGGCGTGGACAGCACGATGCCGTCGCAGCCGAACCCCGTCACCGGCCGCCCGTCGATCTCCAGCACGACCTCGAGCAGCTTCTCGGCGCCGGCCTTCTGCACCGCCGCCTCGTTCAGCGCCCAGTCGGTGTGCACGATGTCGCCGTTGCTGTGCACGACGACGTCGACGGTCATCCGCTCCTCGACCTCGTACGCCTTGTTGACGACGCGGTCGACGACCTTGTCGAGGTCGTCCCGCTCGGCCTCCGCGAGGAACCCGACCCGGCCGAGGTTGACGCCGAGCATCGGCACCCCGGAGGCGCGGGCGAACTCGGCGCCGCGCAGCAGCGTGCCGTCGCCGCCCAGCACGATCAGCAGCTCGCAGCCGTCGAGGCACTGCGGGGTCGCCTCCTTGACGAGCTCGACCTCCTCGGGCAGCGGCAGGTCGCGCGCCTCCTCCTCCAGCACCCGCACCCCGATGCCGGACCGCAGCAGCCCCTTGACCACGAGTTCGGCGCTGCGCACCGCCGCGGGCCGCCCGGTGTGGGCGAGCAGGAAGACCGTACGATCCGGGCTCGGTACCGCAGTCTGCGCCGCGGTCTCGGCTGACGTCTGTGCTGGATTCTGTGTCAACGCGGCCCCTCCGCCACTGCACGGTCAACATCGGCCGGGTCCAGTTCCGGTGCCCCGGCCCGCAGCCACAGAAAGTACTCGACATTGCCCGAGGGCCCGGGCAGCGGACTGGCCGTCACGCCCTTCACCCCGAGGCCCAGCTCCCAGGCCTTCTCGGCCACCCCCCGCACGGCCTCGGCCCGCAGCTGCGGGCTGCGGACGACTCCGCCGCTGCCCAGCCGTTCCTTGCCCACCTCGAACTGCGGCTTGACCATCATCACCAGGTCGGCGTCCGGCCGCGCACAGCGCGCCAGGGCCGGGAGCACCAGCCCGAGCGGAATGAAGGACAGATCACCCACGACCAGATCCACAGGCTCCCCATCGATGGCTTCGAGCGTCAACTCGCGTACGTTCGTACGGTCCTTGACGGTGACGCGTTCATCGCTCTGGAGAGACCACGCGAGCTGGCCGTACCCGACGTCCACGGCGACCACGTGCGCGGCGCCCGCCCGCAGCAGGACGTCGGTGAAGCCACCGGTGGACGCGCCGGCGTCGAGCGCCCGCCGCCCCTCGACGACGAGGCCCTGCGGCACGAAGGCATCCAGGGCGCCCGCGAGCTTGTGGCCGCCGCGGGAAACGTACTCGGGATCGCTGTCGTCGGTCTGGACCACGATCGCGGCGGCGGTCTCCACCTGGGTGGCGGGCTTGGTCGCGACGGCCTTGCCTACGGTGACCCGCCCCGCGGCGATCAGCTGGCTGGCGTGCTCGCGCGAGCGCGCGAGCTTCCGGCGGACCAGCTCCGCGTCCAGACGACGGCGTGCGACTCCTGCCACGTTCGGTTCAGCTCCTGCTTTTTTCGTACGTCGATGGGGGCGCCGGAGGTCCCGGGCGGGCGTCGAGCGCGGTGAGCGCGTCGCGCAGCCCCCGGTGAACATCCTCGTACACCTCGAGGTGTCCGTCGGTCGCGAGGTGGTCGGCGTCGCCCAGCCGCTCCAGCCCGGCGTCTACCTCCGGGTTGCCGGTGGGGGTGCGGGCGACGTTCAGCCGGGCGGGCGCGGCGGGGTCGTGCGCGGGCGCGGATTCGGGTTCGGGCGCCGCGTCCCGCGGGGCACCGGCCTCCGGCAGTGTGTCGCTCATGCCCAGACGCTACCGCGAAGCGCTGGGGTACCGTCTGTCGCGATGGCCACGATCGAAGAGTGCCGCACCGCACTGGAGAAGCTCTCGGACGCCATGCAGGGCGCCGAGGGCGACGTCCGCGCGGCCGCCGCCCTGGACCGCTCGGTGAGCTGCCACATCACCGACCTGGATGTCAGCTTCGCCGGCCGGCTCACCGGCGGCCGGATCGAGGTGCGCGACACCTACCCCGGGCCGCCCCGCGAGAAGGCGCAGATCAGACTCGCGATGGCCGGCGACGACCTGGTGGCCCTGGTCGACGGCCAGATCCACTTCGCCAAGGCCTGGGGCGCGGGCCGGGTACGGCTGGAGGCGACCCTGTTCGACCTGTTCCGGCTCAGGAAGCTCTTGTAGCCGCCCGCCGCGCCGCCGGCACCACCAGCGGGGTCCCCGTCTCGGGGTCGTCGATGACCTGGCAGCGCAGCCCGAAGACCTCCTCGACCAGGTCGGCCGTGACGATGTCGCCCGGCGCGCCCTGAGCGACGACCCTGCCGTCGCGCAGGGCGATGAGATGGGTGGCGTACCGGGCGGCGTGGTTGAGGTCGTGCAGGACCGCCACCAGCGTGCGGCCGTGCTCCTCGTGCAGCTCGGCGCACAGGTCGAGGACGTCGATCTGGTGCTGGATGTCCAAGTAGGTGGTCGGCTCGTCGAGCAGCAGCAGCGGGGTCTGCTGGGCGAGCGCCATCGCGATCCACACGCGCTGGCGCTGGCCGCCGGACAGCTCGTCGACGTACCGGTCGGCGAGTGCGGCGACGCCGGTCCGCGCCATGGACTCCTGCACGATCCGCTCGTCCTCGGACGACCACTGGCGCAGGATGCCCTGGTGCGGATAGCGGCCGCGGCCCACCAGGTCGCCGACGGTGATCCCGTCGGGCGCCACGGCCGACTGCGGCAGCAGGCCCAGCGTGCGGGCGACCTTCTTGGCGGGCATCGACTGGATGACCTGCCCGTCGAGCAGCACCCGGCCCTGCCTCGGCCTGAGCATCCGCGACAGCGCCCGCAGGAGCGTCGACTTGCCGCAGGCGTTCGGGCCGACGATCACCGTGAAGGACTGGTCGGGGATCTCCACCGACAGCTGCTCGGCGATGACGCGCTGGTCGTAGGCGAGGGTGACGTTCTCGGCGGACAGGCGGTTCACGGTGCTCCTTGGGTCGGTCGTCTCGCCGGCGGTGAGGGTCGTGGGGGTGGTCGCGCTCATATCCGGCCCGCCCTGCGCTCGGTCACGAGCAGCCACAGCAGGTAGACGCCGCCCAGGACGCCGGTGACCACGCCGACGGGCAGCTGGTCGGCGCCGAAGGCGCGCTGCGCGGCCCAGTCGGCGGTGACCAGCAGGGCGGCGCCCATGCAGAGGGAGGGCAGCAGGTTGGGGCCGGGCGAGCCGGTCAGGCGGCGGGCGAGCTGCGGCGCGGTGAGCGCCACGAAGCTGACGGGTCCTGCGGCGGCGGTCGCGGCCGCGGTCAGCAGCACGGCCGCGATCATGGCCACGAGCCGTACGCGCTCGACGCGCACCCCGAGGGCGTACGCGATGTCGTCGCCCATCTCCAGCATCCGCAGCCCGCGCGCGTGGACGAGCACGAGCGGGACGAGTACGGCGCACAGCGCGAGCAGCGGCCAGACCTGGCTCCAGTCGCGGCCGTCGAGGGACCCGGTCATCCACACGACCGCGCGGGCCGCGTCGACGAGGTCGGCCTGGGTGAGCAGATAGCCGTTGACCGCCGTGACGATCGCGGAGACGCCGATGCCGACGAGGACCAGCCGGTATCCGTGCACGCCCCGCTCCCGGGCGAGCAGATAGAGGCCGAGCCCGGTGACCAGGCCCCCGGCGAGCGCGCCGGCCGTGACCTCGGTGGCGGACCCGGACAGCAGCACGATCACCGTCAGCGCGCCGGCCGTCGAGCCCTGCGTGAGACCGAGCACGTCCGGGCTGCCCAGCGGGTTGCGGGAGACGGCCTGGAACAGGGCGCCGCCGAGGCCGAGCGAGGCGCCGACCAGCAGGCCGACGAGGACGCGCGGCAGCCGCAGCTCGTCGACGATGAACTCCTGGAACCGGGTGCCGTTCCCGGCCAGCGTCCGGAGGACGTCGACAGGCGGAATCGGGGCGTCGCCGGTGCCGATCAGCAGGACGCCCGCGACGAGCGCGGCGATCAGCAGAAGGGCTACGACGATCAGCGCGCGCACGTCCAGCCGGACGGAGAGGCCGCCGGGACCGCGCAGGGCACGGACGGGGCGGACGGGACGGGTGGGGTGGCTCGTCCGGGGCGTGTTCACAGCTGCGCCGTCCTCCGCCGTCGTACGAGAAAGATGAAGACCGGAGCGCCGAGGAGCGCGGTGACGATCCCGACCTGGAGCTCCGCGGGCCGGGCCACGACCCGTCCGACGACGTCGGCGCCGAGCAGCAGCACGGGCGACAGGAGAGTGGTGTACGGCAGGATCCAGCGCAGGTCGGGGCCGGTGAACGAGCGCACGACGTGCGGGATCATCAGGCCGACGAAGACGATCGGCCCGCAGGCCGCGGTCGCGGCGCCGCACAGCACGGTGGCGGCGAGCATGGCCAGCGCCCGGGTGCGGCCCAGGTGGGCTCCGAGGGCGCGGGCGGTGTCGTCGCCCAGCGCCACGGCGTTCAGCGGGCGGGCGAGCAGGAGGGCGAGGACCGTGCCGGCGCCGAGGAAGGGCAGCACCTGGGTGATCGTCGCGTCGGTCGCCGACGCCAGCGAACCGACCGTCCAGAAGCGCATCCTGCCGAGCGCCGCGTCGTCCGTGATCATCACGGCCTGGAGGTAGCCGTACAGCGCGGCACTGATCGCCGTACCGGCGAGCGCGAGCCGTACCGGGGTGGCGCCCCGGCCGCCGCCGAGGAACCAGACCAGCGCCCCGACCGCGGCCGCCCCGGCGAACGCGAACCACACGTAGCCGCTGAGGCTGGTGACGCCGAAGTACGTGATGGCCGTGACGACCGCCGCCGACGCGCCCGCGTTGATGCCGAGCAGTCCGGGATCGGCCAGCGGATTGCGCGTGAGCGCCTGGAGCACCGCTCCGGACAGGCCGAGCGCGGCGCCGGCGAGCAGCCCGAGGAGCGTGCGGGACAGCCGCTCGTCGACGACGACGTCGCCGTACGTCCCCGAGCCGTGGAACAGGCCGTGCCAGACCTGCCCCAACGACAGCTCTTTGGCCCCGATCGCGATGCTCGCCAGCACGACGAGCACCAGGATCGCGGCGGCGACGAGGAGCCCGACGGCCCGTATCGCCCGGTGGATCGGGGGCGCGGGGGCGGTTCCCGCGCGCTGTTCGGGAGGACTGTCGACCAACACGGGGTTAGGTTAGCCTACCCTCGCATACGATCTCGATGCGACCGCTCACGGCCTGCAACCCACACCCATGCGGTCGTCGGCGCGCCCGGTGCGATCCTCGGTGCACCGGGCGCGCGGACCGGCCCGCGATTGCGGGACTGCCGCGGGGCTGCGGCTCACAGCCCCAGCCGCGCCAGTGCCTTTTCTCCGTCCAGTTCGCAGACGCCGTCCCCGGCCGCCGTCCAGGCCGCCGCGCACAGCACGCGCAGCCCGTCGAGAGCCGCGCCGTCACCCGACAGGTCCAGTCGCGTGTCACCGGCTGAAGCCGTCCAGCCGCCGCACCGGAAGCCGTCATCCGTACGAGTGATCTCCGGCTGACCGGTGAGCAGGCCCCGCAGGTCGGCGTCGACGTACGTCGGCCGGTGCTGCGGGGGTGCCGCGAGCAGCCGGGCGCCGTCGGTGACGCCGGTGAGGACGAGCAGCGAGTCGACGCCGCCGTTGAACGCGCCCTCGATGTCCGTGTCCAGCCGGTCCCCGATCACCAGGGGCCGCTCGGCGCCGGTCCGCAGGATCGTCTCCCGGTGCATGGGCGGCAGCGGCTTGCCCGCCACCTGCGGCTCGGCGCCGGTGGCGATCCGTACGACCTCCACCGCCGCGCCGTTGCCCGGCGCGATCCCGCGTCCGCTCGGAATCGTCAGGTCCGTGTTGGACGCGAACCACGGCATCCCGCGCTGAATGGCGTAGCTCGCCTCGGCGAACCGTCCCCACTCCAGCGTGGGCCCGCCGTACCCCTGCACCACCGCCACCGGGTCGTCGTCGGCCGAGTCCACCGGCTCGAGCCCGCGCTCGCGCAGCGCGACCCGCAGCCCCTCGCCGCCGATCACCAGCACGCGCGACCCCGGCGGCACCTGCTCGCTGATCAGCCGCGCGACCGCCTGGGCGGAGGTGATGACGTCACCGGCCGCCGTCGGTATCCCCAGCTCGGTCAGGTGCGCGGCCACGGTGTCCGGGGTGCGCAGCGCGTTGTTGGTGACATACGCCAAATGCATCCCTCCCGCGCGCGCCTCGGCCAGGGACTCGACCGCGTGGTCGATGGCGTCCCCGCCCGCGTACACCACCCCGTCCAGATCGAGCAACGCCGTGTCGTACGCCGCGCTCAGGGGCTGCCGACTGCCCGCGGGCACCGTCCTGACGCCCTGGCTCATTCCGCATCGCTCCTCATTCGTTCCGTTTCCCCCGATCATCCCCCACCCCACTGACACACGTACGATGCGGGAATGAACACTGCAGGTCACTCGGAAGCCGCGACGCTGGGGCTCTCGGGAGCAGCGACGCGACGCGGCCTGGAACTCGCCCCGTTCCGAGGCCTTCGCTACGACCCGGCACGGGTCGGCAGCCTGGCCGCCGTGACGTCACCGCCGTACGACGTCGTCGTACGCCCCGACGGCCTGCACCACCTCCAGTCGGCGGATCCCTACAACATCGTCCGGCTGATCCTCCCGGAGGCCAGCACCCCCAGCGCACGCAACGAGCAGGCGGCCGACACCCTGCGCCGCTGGCTCGCCGAGGGCGTGCTGGCCGCCGATCCCGAGCCGAGTCTGTACGTCTACGAGCAGCGCGACGGCGGCGGCATGCTCCAGCGCGGCATCATCGGCGCCCTGCGCGTCTCGGAGCCCTCTGAGGGCGTCGTCCTGCCGCACGAGGACGTCATGCCCCCGGTCGTCGCCGACCGCGCGGCCCTGATGCGCGCCACGTCCGCGAACCTCGAACCCCTGCTCCTGACCTACCGCGGCAACGGCGTCACGGCAGAGATCATCGAGCGCACCGCCGGCCGGCCGCCGCTGATCTCCACCACCACCGAGGACGGCTTCCACCACCGACTCTGGTCGATCACGGACCCCGTCGACGTCGCGAACGTCCAGACGGACCTGTCCCACCACCAGGCCCTGATCGCCGACGGCCACCACCGCTGGGCGACGTATCTGCGCCTGTGCGCGGAGCACCCCTCCCCCAGCCCTTGGGACTACGGCCTGGTCCTCCTCGTCGACACGGTCCGCTATCCGGTGCGCGTCCGTGCCATCCACCGCCTGCTGCACGGCCTCCCGGTCGCGGAGGCGGTGTCGGCCGTGGACGGCCCGTTCCGGGTACGGCGCCTGAACGTGCCCCTCGCCGAGGCCCTGGAGGAACTGGCGGACGCGACCCTCGCGGGCAACGCCTTCCTGCTCGCCGGCGACGGCGCCTTCCACCTCGTCGACCGACCGGACCCGGACCTCCTGGCCCGTACCGTCCCGGCCGACCATCCGGAGGCCTGGCGGACCCTGGACGCGACCGTCCTGCACGCGACGCTCCTGGAGCACGTCTGGCGCATCCCCGAGGACTCCCCCGCGCACATCGCGTACATCCACGACACGGCCGCGACGGTCGCCAAGGCGGAACACGACGGCGGTACGGCGGTCCTCATGCACCCGGTGCGCGAGGACGTCGTACGCGACCTGGCCCGCCAGGGTGTGAAGATGCCCCGCAAGTCGACCTCGTTCGGCCCGAAGCCGGCGTCGGGGCTGGTGCTGCGCGCGTTGAGCCTCTGAGGACACCGACGGCCATGCGAAACCGTTGACGGACGTACGCATACGAAAGGGCGGGACCCCCGGTTGCTTCCGGGGGTCCCGCCCTTTCGTCATCGGCCGACGTCAGTCCTTGTCGTCGGCCTCGGTGCTGTGGCTGGCACTGCCGCTGGCGCCGGCGTCATCGCCGTCACCGTCGGCCTCGTCCTCGTCCTCGTCCTCGTCCTCGTCCTCGACGACGGTGTCCCGGGCCTCGACCGCGGTCTCGGCCTCGTCCTCGTCCATGGCGTCCACGAACTCGACACCGTCCAGTTCGGCGAGCCGGTCGGAGGCGTCCGTGCTGCCGTCCCGGTCGGCCTCGACGGCCTTGGCGAACCACTCACGGGCCTCGCCCTCACGCCCGGCGGCGAGCAGCGCGTCGGCGTACGCGTAGCGCAGGCGCGCGGTCCACGGCTGTACGGCGTTGGAGGCCAGCTCGGGGCTCTGCAGCGTCACGATGGCCGCCTCCAGCTGCCCCATGTCACGCCGGGCACCGGCCGCGACGAGCCGCATCTCGACCTGACCGGCCTTGTCGAGCTTGTGCACCTCGGGGGCGCCGGCCATGTCGAGCGCCTTCTCCGGCCGCCCGAGCCCGCGCTCGCAGTCCGCCATCACGGGCCACAGCTCCGTGTTGCCGGTCATGCGCCGCGCGGCCCGGAACTCGGCCAGCGCCTCGGAGTACTTCTGGTTCGCGTACGCGGCGAACCCGGCCGCCTCCCGTACGGCGGCGACGCGCGACGCCAGACGCAGGGCCACCTTGGAGTAGCCGTACGCGGCCTCGGCGTCCTCGTCGATGAGCCGGGCGACCATCACCAGGTTCTTGGCGACGTCCTCCGCGAGCCCCTTGGGAAGGCTCTGCAGCTCCTGTCGTACGTCCCTGTCGATCTCGTCGCCCGTGACGTCCTCGGGGATCGGCAGCCGCTTGATCGGCTCGCGGTCCCGATCGCGGTCGTCGCGGAAGCGGCCACCGCCGCGCCGGTCGTCCCGGCCGCCACGGAAGCCACCGCGGTCATCGCGGTCATCGCGGCGACCATAGCCGCCACGGTCACCGCGGTCGTCGCGACGGGGGCCACGGCCCCGGTCGTCACGCCCGCGGAACCCGCCACGCTCACCGCCCCGGTGGTCGTCCCGACCACGGAAGCCACCACGGTCACCGCGGTCACTGCGCTCGCCACCACGGCGGTCGTCGCGCCGGTCGTCACGGCGGTCGTCACGGCGGTCGTCACGCCGGAAATCGTCGCGGCGGAACTCGGAACGCTCACCGCCCCGTCGGTCGTCGCGTCGGTCGTCGCGACGGAAGCCGGAGCGATCGCCCTCGCGGCGGTCGTCCCTGCGGTCGTCGCGCCCGCGGAAGCCACCACGGTCGCCACGGTGATCACCGCGGTAGTCACCCCGGCTGTCATCACGGCGGAAGCCACCGCGGTCGCCGCGATCACCACGGTCGTCGCGACGGAAGCCGCGGTCACGATCGTCGTCACGGCGGAAGCCGCGGTCACGATCACCTTCACGGCGGAAGCCGCGGTCACGGTCCCGGTCGTCACGGCGCGGGCCGGCGGAACGGTCGTCACGACGGCCGTAACCACCACGGTCACCGCGGTCGTCGTCACGGCGGAAGCCGCGACGGTCGTCATCGCGACGCTCGCCACGGGAGTCGCGGTCGTCCCGACGATAGGAGGGCCGGTCACCTTCACGGCGGAAGCCGCGGTCACGATCACCTTCACGGCGGAAGCCGCGGTCACGATCACCTTCACGGCGGAAGCCGCGGTCACGATCGTCGTCGCGACGGAAACCGCGATCACGGTCCCGGTCGTCACGGCGCGGGCCGGCGGAACGGTCGTCACGACGGCCGTAACCACCACGGTCACCGCGGTCGCCGCGGTCGCGGTCGTCCCGACGGAAGTCGCCGCGGTCGTCGCGGCGGGGGCCACGACCTCGGTCGTCCCGTCCACGGAAGCCGCCACGCTCACCGCGGTCACCACTGTCCCGTCGCCGCTGGTCGCGTTCTGGTCGATCGCCGGGAGAGTTGGTGGACATCGGTTACTCCTGTCTTCGGTACCGCAAGTCATTCTCGCGCAGCCGGGTACCCGGCGCGCTTCGGGCTGTGTTTGATCCAAAAAAACGAAAGGACCCCTGGTCCCAGCTGAACGCTGGGACCAGGGGTCCTCCAAAGATTGTTCGGCGGCGTCCTACTCTCCCACAGGGTCCCCCCTGCAGTACCATCGGCGCTTTGAGGCTTAGCTTCCGGGTTCGGAATGTAACCGGGCGTTTCCCTCACGCTATGACCACCGAAACCCTAATGGTTTCGAGCGAACAAGCACACTCTTTACTTGTGAGTTCAGCTCTGAACCGGCAACTGTTCGTTGCCTCAGAACTTACACAGTGGACGCGAGCAACTGAGGACAAGCCCTCGGCCTATTAGTACCAGTCAACTCCACCCGTTACCGGGCTTCCATATCTGGCCTATCAACC
>NZ_JBEYYC010000050.1:0-31116 GCF_040645355.1 Streptomyces sp. NPDC046805
CGCCCCTCGCCCCTCGCCCCTCGCCCCTCGCCCCTCGCCCCTCGCCCCTCGCCCCTCGCCCCTCGCCCCTCGCCCCTCGCCCCTCGCCCCTCGCCGCAGTATCCGGCGCCTCCGTCCCCGTCTCAGGCCCCCCTCAGCTCATGCCCCCTCGTCTCAGGCCCCCGCCTCAGTACCCCTCGCCGTCGAGGAACTCCAGGTCCTCGTCGTCCTCGCCCTCCGCCTCCAGTGCCTGCCGGACGACCCGCAGGGCCATGCCCTCGGGGTAGCCCTTGCGCGCGAGCATGCCGGCGAGGCGCCGTATCCGCTTGTCGCGGTCGAGGCCGCGGGTGGAGCGGAGCTTGCGGGAGACGAGCTCGCGGGCCGTCTCCTCCTCCTGCTCGGAGTCGAGCTGGGCGACGGCCTCGTCGATCAGTGACGAGTCGACGCCCTTGGTGCGCAGTTCCCGGGCGAGCGCGCGCCGGGCCAGGCCCCGGCCGTGGTGCCGGGACTCCACCCAGGCGTCGGCGAAGGCACCGTCGTTGATCAGTCCGACCTCCTCGAACCGGGACAGCACCTCCTCGGCCACGTCGTCCGGGATCTCCCGCTTGCGCAGCGCGTCCGCGAGCTGTTTGCGCGTGCGCGGGGTCCCGGTGAGCAGGCGCAGACAGATCGCCCGCGCCCGCTCGACCGGGTCCGCCGGAGGCTCCTCCTTCTCGGCCCTCGACGAGGAGAAGGAACCTCCGCGTGCACCGGAAGACTCCCCGGCGCCGCGCCGACGCCGCCGGCGTGGCGCGCCCTCGTCGCCGGTGCTCGTGCCCTCGCCGTCCGTGCCGTCACTCGTCCAGGCAGGACCGACGCCACCTCTCCCGCTCGGCTCCCGCGCCGCGTCGAGGTGTGCGTGCTCGGCCCACTCGGTTCGCCGTGTCACGGGTCAGCTCTTGGCTGCGGAGGCCTTGGGCTTGGTGGCCTTGGTGGCTGCCGGAGCGGGCGTCGTCTTCGCGGCGTCGTCCGCGGTGGTGGCCGCCGCGTCCGTGCCCGGCTCGGTGCCGGCCTCCTGCGGCCGCACGCCGACGCCCAGCTTCTCCTTGATCTTCTTCTCGATCTCGTTGGCCAGGTCGGGGTTGTCCTTGAGGAAGTTGCGCGCGTTCTCCTTGCCCTGGCCGAGCTGGTCGCCCTCGTACGTGTACCAGGCGCCGGCCTTGCGGACGAAGCCGTGCTCCACGCCCATGTCGATCAGGCCGCCCTCACGGCTGATGCCCTGGCCGTAGAGGATGTCGAACTCGGCCTGCTTGAAGGGGGGCGCGACCTTGTTCTTGACGACCTTGCAGCGGGTGCGGTTGCCGACCGCCTCCGTGCCGTCCTTCAGGGTCTCGATACGGCGGATGTCGATGCGCACCGAGGCGTAGAACTTCAGCGCCCGGCCACCGGTCGTGGTCTCCGGGGAACCGAACATCACGCCGATCTTCTCGCGGAGCTGGTTGATGAAGATCGCGGTGGTCTTGGACTGGTTGAGCGCGCTGGTGATCTTCCGGAGGGCCTGGCTCATCAGGCGGGCCTGCAGACCGACGTGGCTGTCGCCCATCTCGCCCTCGATCTCCGCGCGCGGGACGAGCGCGGCGACGGAGTCGATGACGATCAGGTCGAGCGCGCCGGAGCGGACCAGCATGTCCACGATCTCGAGCGCCTGCTCACCGTTGTCCGGCTGGGACAGGATCAGGTTGTCGATGTCGACGCCGAGCTTCTTCGCGTACTCGGGGTCGAGCGCGTGCTCCGCGTCCACGAAGGCGACTTGGCCGCCGGCCTTCTGCGCGTTGGCCACGGCGTGCAGGGTCAGGGTCGTCTTACCGGAGGACTCCGGTCCGTAGATCTCCACAACACGGCCGCGGGGCAGGCCACCGACGCCGAGGGCGACGTCGAGCGCGGTCGAACCGGTCGGGATGACCTCGATGGGCTCCATCGACCGCTCGCCCATGCGCATGACCGCGCCCTTGCCGAATTGCCGTTCAATCTGTGCGAGCGCGGCGTCGAGCGCCTTCTCGCGGTCGGTTCCTGCCATGGGTTCCACCCGGTTTGCTTGAGTCGATCGCTTCACGTCAAAGACGCTAACGCCTGCCACTGACAATGGGCCCCGACATGGGTGGCGCCTGTGGATAACCCGGGCTCCTCTCCGCCCAAATCACGCCGAAACGCCCATCGAGAGCCTCGCCCGAGCCTCTATAAGAATAGATGTTCGATTTTCGTGTCAAGGACACAGCGGCCCGCCCCGTCCACGCTCTCCGCGTACTCCGCGTACTCCGCGCTGTGCGCCGCGCTGCAATCGCGCGGTACTCCGCACGGCGTACAACCGGTGTCGTCGACCGGACGACGACCGCCTCGGGCGCTCCCGGGAGCCTTGGCCCATGGAGAATCTGCGCCCTGCCGAACGCCTCTGTCATGCGACCGGTCTGGTCCTCGTCCTCTCCGGCCTCGCGCACCTGGTGGTGTTCTCGGTCGACGGCGGCCCCTGGGACGGTCCCGTCTCCTGGCGCAAGCCCGTCACCTTCGGGCTCTCCTTCGGCCTGACGCTGATCGCGGTCACCTGGGTCACGTCGTACCTGCGGGTGGGACCGCGTCTGCGCACCGTCCTGCTCGTCGTGTTCGCCGCCGACTGCGTGGTGGAGGTCGGCGGCATCACCCTCCAGGCCTGGCGCGGAGTGCCCTCGCACCTCGACATGGAGACCCCCTTCGACACGGCGGTGTCCATGACGCTCGCGGTGGGCGGCGCTGTGCTCGTGGTGCTGCTCACCGTCTTCGCGGTCGCGTCCTTCCGGCACCGGCCGGGCGGGCCCGCGGGCATGGCGGTGGCGGTGCGTTCCGGCTTCGCGATCCTGCTCGTGGCGCTGGCCTCGGGTGCCGCGATGATCGCGCGCGGGGTGGTGCTCACCCGGACCGGCCACCAGGAGGCGGCCTACCACTTGACGGCCCCGTTCAAGCCGCTGCACGGGGTGAGCCTGCACGCCGTCCTGGTGCTGCCCGCGCTGGCGTGGCTGCTGTCCCGCACCGAGTGGCGCGAACGGGCCCGGCGCCGGACCGTGGCGATAGCCGTCGGCTGTTACGTGGCAGCGGTCGCCGCTGCCGGGGCCTGGGCGGTCCTCACGTACTGAGGGCGCACCCTCACGCGCCCGTGCCGTACTGAGAGCGCATCCTCACGCGCCCCTCCCGGAACCGGGGACCATGGCCCCCGGGCGCCCGGCGAGCAACGGCCGGGACGGCAGCCGGCCGAGCCGGCGACCGGCGGCCGCCGCCTCGCCCGCGCTCAGGCCGAACCGTCCTCCGCGGTCCCCGCCCCGGTGGTGTCCCGCGTCTCCTGCCGCTGCGCCCGCACGCGCCACGCGCGCGTGAGCATGCCGGAGCCGACGGGGTCGCGTCGGCGGTGCCCGTGGACACGGGGATCGTCGGTGACGGCGTACCGCTTCACGTACGCGCCCAGGAAGGCCTGCAGCGTGGCGACCGCCGGAATGGCGATCAGCGCGCCCACGGCGCCGAGCAGCGCGGTGCCCGCGATGACCGACCCGAAGGCGACCGCGGGGTGGATGTCGACGGTCTTGGAGGTCAGCTTGGGCTGCAGCATGTAGTTCTCGAACTGCTGGTAGACCACGACGAACACCAGCACCCAGAGCGCGTACCAGGGGTCGACCGTGAACGCGATCAGCATCGGCAGGGCGCCCGCGAGATACGTGCCGATGGTGGGGATGAACTGCGAAACCAGGCCCACCCAGACACCCAGCACGGGCGCGTACGGCACGCCCAGTGCCTGGAACAGGATGTAGTGGGCGACTCCCGAGATGAGCGCCATGAGGCCGCGCGAGTAGATGTAGCCGCCGGTCTTGTCCACGGCGATCTCCCACGCGCGCAGGACCTCGGCCTGACGGGCGGGCGGCAGGACGGAGCAGAGGGCCCGGCGCAGCCGCGGCCCGTCGGCGGCGAAGTAGAACGAGAACAGCGCGATCGTCAGCAGCTGGAACAGCCCGCCGAGCACCTGGGCGGACACGTCGAGCACGCCCGCCGCGCTGTTCTGGACGTATTTGCGCAGCCAGCCCGAGTGGAGCAGCCCCTCCTGGACGTCGACCCGTTTCAGGTCGGTGTGGAACGTGTGGTTGACCCAGCTGATGACCGAGTCGAGGTAGTCGGGGAAGCCCTCGGCCATCTTGATGATCTGGCCCGCGAGCATGGAGCCGAGCAGCGTGACGAACCCGGCCGCGACGATCGTCAGGCCGATGAACACCAGGCAGGTGGCGAGCCCCCTGCGCATCCCGCGGGCGGCCATCCGACTCACCGCGGGCTCTATGGCGAGCGCCAGGAAGAACGCGATGAGGAGGTTGATCAGCAGTCCGAGCAGCTGGTGGAAGGCCCAACTGCCCAGCTGGAACACGGCGACGAGGGCGAGCGCGAGCACCATGGCACGCGGCAGCCAGCGCGGCATACGGGCGCTCGGCCCGGCGGCACCCTCGGCCGCGGGCCGACCGGGCGGCGCCGTACCGGACGGGGGCGCGTGCGGGACGGTGTCGTCAGTGGATGCCACGGTGCAAGTCTCACCCACGCCACTGACAGCGGACGGCTGCCCTCATGTGACGTTCGTGACGGGTCAGCGCTTCTCCCCCGGCACGTTCATGACCGTGCAGACCACGTTCCACACGTCCTTGGCGTCCCAGCCGGCCTCCAGCGCCTCGCGCACCGTGCGGCCGCCGAGCTCCGACATCACATGATCGCGCGCGAAGGTGTCGGCGTAACCCGGACCGAAATGTTCCGCCATCCGCTGCCAGAAGACCGTCAACCGCATGCCTCCAGTATCCCGTCCCTCTGGGTGGGCCCTGCCCGGGACGGCTTGCCTGGACGGCTTTCCGCCCTACGGTCTGACGCATGGCCGAAACCGGAGCTTCCCCACTCCCCCCTGCGCCCCCGGCGCGCTCCCCGCTCTTCCGCGCCGAGCACTTCGTGTGGCTCACCGCGCGCGTGCTGGAGCAGCGCCTGTTCGCCCACCACTTCCTGAACGGGGGCGCCGATCCGGTGGAGACGGCGCTGGACGCCTACCGCAACGAGGACGGCGGGTACGGCCACGCGCTGGAGCCCGATCTGCGCGGCCCGGTGAGCCAGCCGCTGCACACCGGTCGCGCGCTGGGCGTCCTGGACGCCATCAGGCGGTGCGGCGGACAGCGGGTGGAGCGGGTGTGCCGCTATCTGACGTCGGTGTCCACCGCGGACGGCGCCCTTCCGGCGGTCCACCCCAGCCAGCGCGGCTATCCGGCGGCCCCGTTCATGCCGATCCCGGACGAGACCTCCCCGGCCTCGGGCACGCTCGGCCGGCGGGACCCGCACGGCTCGCTCCTCACCACCGGCCCGGTGGTGGGCCTGCTGCACCGCAACGAGGTGTGGCACGCGTGGCTGTTCCGGGCCACCGACTTCTGCTGGCAGGCCGTGGAGTCCCTGGAGAAGTCCCACCCCTACGAGATCGAGGCCGCCGTGACCTTCCTGGACGCGACGCCCGACCGCCCGCGCGCGGAGGCGGCCGCCGACCGGCTGGGGCGCCTGGTGCGCGAACACCGGCTCGTCGCCCTGGATCCGCGGCGCCTCGACGACCACCCCGTGGCACCCGGCTACGCCCCGGGCGAGCACCACTTCCCGCACGACTTCGCGAGGAGCCCGCGCTCCCTCGCGCGCGCGTGGTTCACGGACGACGAGATGGCACGCTCCCTGGACTTCCTCACCGCGGAGCAGCAGGAGGACGGCGGCTGGCCGGTGCGCTGGCGCCAGTGGGCGCCCGGCACCGCCTTGGAGGCACGTCCCGTGGTGACGATCGAGGCGCTCCGCACCCTCAAGGCGTACGGCCGCTTCGTGGGCTGACCCGCTGACCGGGCTCGGCCTGCCGGTGGGAGGCCCGGACTTCCGGCGAGGGCCCGTACTCCCGGCGAGGCCCGCACTCTGCCCGGTGACCGCATTTTCCCAGGTCAGGCGGTTTGTCAGTGCTGGGGTGCAGGATGGATTCATGGTCAGCTCCGCACATCCGGCCCTCGACGGCTTCTCCCCCGCCACCCGCAACTGGTTCGCGGGGGCGTTCTCCGCGCCCACCGCGGCCCAGGCGGGTACGTGGAAGGCCATCCAGGAGGGCTCGGACGTGCTGACGGTCGCCCCGACCGGCTCCGGCAAGACGCTGGCCGCGTTCCTCGCCTCCCTGGACCACCTGGCCGCGACTCCTCCCCCGGCTGACCCGAAGAAGCGCTGCCGCGTTCTGTACGTCTCCCCGCTGAAGGCCCTCGCGGTCGACGTCGAGCGCAACCTGCGCAGTCCGCTCACCGGCATCCGCCAGGAGTCCGTGCGCATGGGGCTGCCCGAGCCCGAGATCAAGGTCGGTATCCGCTCCGGCGACACCCCGGCCGCCGAGCGCCGTGCCATGGCCACCCGGCCGCCGGACATCCTGATCACCACCCCGGAATCCCTCTTCCTGATGCTGACGTCCGCCACGCGCGACGCGCTGACCGGCATCGAGACGGTGATCCTGGACGAGGTGCACGCGGTCGCGGGCACCAAGCGCGGCGCGCATCTGGCGCTCACCCTGGAGCGACTGGACGAGCTGCTGCCCAAGCCGGCCCGCCGCATCGGCCTGTCGGCGACCGTCCGCCCGGTGGACGAGGTGGCCCGCTACCTCTCGCCCCGCCGCAAGGTGGAGATCGTCCAGCCGGAGTCCGGCAAGGAGTTCGACCTGTCCGTCGTCGTCCCGGTCGAGGACATGGGCGAGGTGGGCGCCGCCCCGGCGGCCGACGGCAGCGACGGCGCGGAGCGCCCGTCGATCTGGCCGCATGTCGAGGAGCACATCACCGACCTGGTGCAGGCGCATCGTTCGACGATCGTGTTCGTCAACTCCCGCCGCCTCGCCGAGCGGCTGTGCAACCGGCTCAACGAGATCGCCTACGAGCGGGCGACCGGCGAGCCCTTGGAGGAGGACCACTCCCCCGCCCAGCTGATGGGCGGCTCGGGCGCGGCCCAGGGCGCGCCCCAGATCATCGCCCGCGCGCACCACGGCTCGGTCTCCAAGGAGCAGCGCACCATCGTCGAGGAGGAGCTGAAGGCCGGGCGCCTGCCCGCCGTGGTGGCCACCTCCAGCCTGGAGCTGGGCATCGACATGGGTGCCGTGGACCTGGTCGTCCAGGTCGAGTCCCCGCCGTCGGTGGCGTCCGGCCTCCAGCGCGTCGGCCGCGCGGGACACCAGGTGGGCGCGGTCTCCCGGGGCGTGGTCTTCCCGAAGTACCGCGGTGACCTCGTGCAGGCGGCCGTGGTCACCGAGCGGATGCGTTCGGGGGGCATCGAGTCCCTGAAGGTCCCCTCGAACCCGCTGGACGTGCTCGCCCAGCAGCTGGTCGCCATGACGGCGATGGACACCTGGCAGGTCGACGACCTGCTGGCCATGGTCCGCCGCGCCGCGCCGTTCGCCTCACTCCCGGAGTCTGCGTTCACGGCGGTCCTCGACATGCTGGCGGGCCGGTACCCATCCGACGCCTTCGCGGAGCTGCGCCCGCGCGTGGTGTGGGACCGGGTCGCCGGGACGGTCACCGGGCGCCCCGGCGCGCAGCGCCTCGCCGTCACCTCCGGCGGCACGATCCCCGACCGCGGGCTCTTCGGTGTCTTCCTCGCGGGTGCCGATCCCAAGAAGGGCGGCGGCCGGGTCGGCGAGCTCGACGAGGAGATGGTCTACGAGTCCCGCGTGGGCGACGTCTTCACGCTGGGCACGAGCTCCTGGCGGATCGAGGACATCACGCGCGACCGTGTCCTGGTCTCCCCGGCACCGGGACAGCCGGGCAGGCTCCCGTTCTGGAAGAGCGACCAGCTGGGCCGCCCGCTCGAACTCGGCCGCGCGGTGGGCGCGTTCCTGCGCGAGATCGGCTCGCTGTCCAAGGAGGACGCCCGGCTGCGCCTGCTCAGCGCGGGCCTCGACGCCTGGGCCGCCGACAACGTCCTCTCCTACCTGGACGAGCAGCGCGAGGCCTGCGGCCATGTCCCCGACGACCGCACGATCGTCGTCGAGCGCTTCCGCGACGAACTGGGCGACTGGCGGATCGTCGTCCACTCCCCCTTCGGCGCCCAGGTCCACGCCCCGTGGGCGCTCGCGCTCGGCGCCCGCCTGTCCGAGCGTTACGGCATGGACGCGCAGGTCATGCACGCCGACGACGGCATCGTGCTGCGCCTGCCGGACGCCGACCTGATGAGCCTCGACCTGCTGGACCAGGACCCCGCGAAGGAGGACGCCCCCTTCCATCCGGGAACCGACCCCGAGCAGGCCCCCGTCGGCGCGGCGGACGTCGCCTTCGACAAGGGCGACGTCGACCAGGTCGTCACCGACCAGGTCGGCGGCTCGGCCCTGTTCGCCTCCCGGTTCCGCGAGTGCGCGGCCCGCGCGCTGCTGCTGCCGCGCCGCACCCCCGGCAAGCGCACCCCGCTGTGGCAGCAGCGCCAGCGTGCCTCCCAACTGCTGCAGGTGGCGAACGAGTTCGGCTCGTTCCCGATCATCCTGGAGGCGGTCCGCGAGTGCCTCCAGGACGTCTTCGACGTCCCCGGACTCGTCGAGCTGATGGGCGACATCGAGTCCCGCAAGGTCCGCCTGGTCGAGGTCACCACCCCCGAGCCGTCCCCCTTCGCGCGCTCCCTCCTGTTCGGATACGTCGCCCAGTTCCTGTACGAGGGTGACTCCCCGCTCGCCGAGCGGCGCGCCGCCGCGCTCTCGCTGGACTCGCGGCTGCTGGCCGAGCTGCTGGGCCAGGCCGAGCTGCGCGAGCTGCTCGACGCGGAGGTGCTGACCGAGCTGGAGCAGGAGCTCCAGTGGCTCACCGAGGACCGCCGCGTCAAGGACGCCGAAGGCGTCGCCGACCTGTTGCGGCTCCTCGGACCGCTCACCGACGCCGAGTTGGCCGAGCGGGGAGCCGAGCCGCAGTGGGCCCTCGAGCTGGCCGCGGCCCGCCGCGCCATCCGGGTCCGCATCGCCGGCGCCGACCACTGGGCGGCGATCGAGGACGCGGGCCGACTGCGCGACGCCCTGGGCACGGCGCTCCCGGTCGGTGTCCCCGAGGCCTTCACCGAACCGGTCAAGGACCCGCTCGGCGACCTCCTCGCGCGCCACGCGCGCACCCACGGTCCGTTCACGTCGGCCACCGCGGCGGCACGCTTCGGGCTGGGCGTGGCGGTCACGGACGGCGCCCTGCAACGGCTCGCCGCCAACGGCCGCGTCGTACAAGGGGAGTTCCACCCGGCCGGGATCGGCCAGGAGTGGTGCGACGCGGCCGTGCTGCGCCGCCTGCGCCGCCGCTCCCTGGCCGCGCTGCGTCACGAACTGGAGCCGGTACCGCCCGCGTCGCTGGCGCAGTTCCTGCCCCAGTGGCAGCACATCGGCAAGGGGCACGGTCTGCGCGGCACCGACGGACTGGTGCGCGCCATCGAGCAGTTGCAGGGCGCGTCCGTGCCCGCGTCCGCCCTGGAGAAGCTGATCCTGCCGTCCCGCGTCGCGGACTACACCCCGTCGATGCTGGACGAACTCACCGCCGCCGGCGAGGTGGTGTGGGCCGGGGCGGGCGCGCTGCCCGGCAAGGACGGCTGGGTCTCGCTCTACCTGGCGGACTCGGCCCCGCTGCTCCTGCCACCGCCCGCCCCAATGGAGCTGACACCGCTGCACCAGTCCGTCCTGAGTACCCTCTCCGGGGGCTACGGCCTGTTCTTCCGCCAGATCGCCGACCAGATCCGTGCCACCACCCACCCGAGCGTCACCGACGCCAAACTGGCCGACGCCCTCTGGGACCTGGCCTGGTCCGGGCGGCTCACGAACGACACGTTCGCCCCGATGCGGTCCCTGCTGGGTTCCGGCCGTACGGCGGGCGCCACGGCGCACCGCGCCAAGCGCTCGGTCCCGCGCGGGCGTTACGGCTCGCTGACGGGGGCCGCGCGCCCCGCCGCCCGCGGCGGCCCGCCGTCCGTCGGCGGCCGCTGGTCCCTGCTGCCCGCGCACGAACCGGACCCCACGGTCCGCGCCCACGCCCTGGCCCGCACACTGCTCGACCGGCACGGCGTGGTCACCCGGGGAGCGGTCGGCGCGGAGGGTGTCGAGGGCGGCTTCTCGTCGGTGTACCGGATCCTGTCCGCCTTCGAGGAGAGCGGCCAGGCCCGACGTGGCTACGTCGTGGAGGGGCTCGGCGCCGCCCAGTTCGCGATGGACGGTGCCGTGGACCGGCTGCGCGCGGTGTCCAACGCCCGCGACCGGAGCGAGGGGGGCCTGTCCACCCCGGCCTTCGGCGGCCTGAACGGAGGCGGTGCCTCACCCGCCCCCTTCGAGGAGGCCGCGGCCGGATTCGACATCGCCGGATTCGACGGTGAGATCGACTGGCCTCCCAACAACCGCACCGCACCGGACGAGTACGTCTCCCCTCGCGACTTCACCGCGCCCGGTTACGGCGGCCCACGGGGCGGTGGCAGCCCCTCGTACGGCTCCGGAGCCCGCGCCGGCTACGGCGACCGTCGCGGCCATAGGTCCTCCGCCGACTCCCGAGCGGTCGTTCTCGCCGCCGCCGACCCCGCGAACGCCTATGGCTCCGCCCTGCCCTGGCCCGAGTCGCCGACCGGGGCCGGGCACAAGCCGGGCCGCAAGGCCGGCTCGCTCGTCGTCCTGGTGGACGGTGAGCTGACGCTCTACATGGAGCGCGGCGGCAAGACGCTGCTGGCCTGGCCCTCGGCCCCGGACACCGAGCCCGCCGACGACGCCCGTCTGCGGGCGGCCGCGGAGGCCCTGTCCGCCACCGCGGGCGCGGGCGCCCTCGGCAGGATCACCGTGGAGCGCATCAACGGCGGCTCGGCCCTGACCTCCCCCATCGGCACCGTCCTGGAAGGAGCCGGCTTCATCGCGACCCCGCGCGGACTGCGCATCCGCATATGACGCGCGGGACGTCGGCGCCGGTCCCGTCAGTCCCGCCACCCCACCGTGTCACCCTTGAGCCATGCCCGAGGGTGACACGGTCTGGCAGACCGCGAGGCGACTGCACGACGCGCTCGCGGCCAGGGTGCTGACCCTCAGCGACTTCCGGGTACCGCAGTACGCCACCGTCGACCTCACCGGACGCACGGTCCTGGACGTCACCCCGCGCGGCAAGCACCTGCTCACCCGCATCGAGGGCGGCCTGACCCTGCACTCGCACCTCCGGATGGACGGCGCCTGGAGGCTGTACGACACCGGCCGGCGCTGGAGCGGCGGTCCGGCGCACCAGATCCGCGTGATCCTCGGCAACGACGACCGCACCGCCGTCGGTTACCGCCTTCCCGTCCTCGAACTCCTCCGCACCACCGAGGAGTCCCGCGTCGTGGGCCATCTCGGCCCCGACCTCCTGGGCCCGGACTGGAACGCGGACCAGGCCTTCGCCAACCTCCTCGCGGCTCCGGACCGCCCCCTCGGCGAGGCCCTGCTCGACCAGCGCAACCTCGCCGGCATCGGCAACATCTACAAGAGCGAGCTCTGCTTCCTGCTCGGCGCAACTCCCTGGCTCCCCGTGGGCGCGCTGCCCGCCGACCGGGCCGCGAAGCTGCCCGCCCTCGCCAAGAAGCTGCTGGAGGTCAACCGCGACCGCCCGCTGCGCACCACCAAGGGCCGACGCGGCCAGGAACTCTTCGTGTACGGCCGCGCACGCCGCCCCTGCCTGCGCTGCCGCACCCCGATCCGCGCGGCCGACCAGGGCGACGGCTCCCGGGAGCGCCCCACCTACTGGTGCCCGACCTGCCAACGGGGCCCTGCACCGGACCCGGGCTCCCCGGAGGCCCGCCGCTTCCGCCCCCGTACGGCACCGTGACGCCTCACCGGACCGCGCTTGACCACACGGCACCGGCGAACGACCTCAGCAGTCCCGGATCAAGCCGAACCGGACCCCGCGTCCGACCCGCGGCGACGCAAGCGTGACACCACCTCGCCCGCACCTCCTGCCGTTCCCGCTGATCCTGCCGCTCCTCCCGGCGTTCCCGCCCGCCAGGCAGCCGCCCACCGCCCAGCCCCGACGGCTCCCGCCGCCCGCTTCTTCGGCACACAGTGCACGGGCAGCAGGCTCAGCCCCCACCCTCCGGCCACGACGACCCCCTCGACCAACCCCGTGTCCGTCCCCAGCGTGATCCTCAGCGCGGCCCACCACCACGCCACCCCCAACCCCAGGGCGGCCCCCCACCACGCTATTCGCCCGACCATGGCCGCCACCTCCAGCGGGAGGCTAGGCCGCCGCCCTCGGCGGACGGGAGAGCGCACCAAGGGCACACGGACGCACCCGGGCCCGTCCCGGCCCGACCGTCACGCATTCTCGGCCTGGAACATCCAGTGGTGCTTCTCCAGATCCGCCGTGATCCCGATGAGGATGTCCTGGGTCACCGGGTCCGGCTCCGCGGTCGCCGCCACTCGCGCCCGCATCCGCGTGATCACCGCGCCCAGCGCGTCCACGAGCGTGCGCACCGCGTCCGTGTCCTTGACCCAGCCCGAGGGCGTCGCCGCGATGCCGCTGCCGGAGGCCACCGTTGCCGCGCGCCCGTCGGGCGGGACGCCGAGGGTGGCCGCCCGCTCCGCCACCGCGTCGGAGTGGATGCGCGCCGTGTCGACGACCTCGTCGAGCTGGAGGTGGACGGAGCGGAAGCGGGGGCCGACGACGTTCCAGTGGATCTGCTTCGCTACCAGAGACAGGTCCACCAGGTCGACGAGCGCGCCCTGCAGCGCCTCGGACACGGTCTTCAGGTCCTGATCGGACAGCCGGCTCTTCACCACGTACCTCCGAACCCTCCGTCGGTCCATCCTGGTCGCGTCCCCCGGTCCTTCCACCTTGACGGCCCCACCCAATACCGGCAAATGGACGCATACAGGGCACGGCGCTGGACTGGGCACGACACGACAGCCTCATGCGAGGCAGACAACGACGCAGACAACACGAAGGCCCCGGCCGAGCACCTCCGGGCTTCCCGGAATCGCCCCGGCCGGGGCCTCACACGTGGTGCGTCACAGAGCCACGCGCGTGAACCTCACGCGGCGACCACGTCCACCGCTTTCGCGGGCGCCTTGATGGTCACCCGTTCCGGTGGCACACCGGCCACCGAGACGGAACCCAGCATCGGGCGAACCGGCGCGGGCACGGACTCGGTGGCAGCGGCAGACTGGGCCAGCTCCGCGAGCGCGAGCTCGTCGCTCACTTCCCGCATGAGCTCGGACATCCGTACGTCAAGCGCGTCGCAGATGGCGGCGAGCAGTTCGGAGGAAGCCTCCTTCTGCCCCCGCTCCACCTCGGAGAGATAGCCGAGTGAGACTCGGGCGGATGAGGAGACTTCGCGCAGAGTACGGCCCTGGCGCTGGCGCTGCCGACGCAGCACGTCACCCAGCAGGCGACGGAGCAGAATCATCGGTGGCTCCCTCCTCGGACCGCGTAGCCGCATCCTTCACGCCCCACCGTACCGCCTCGTGCTGCGGCCGTGCGGGGAGCGATGTCGTGTTCACTAAGGGCTGCAAACATCAAAACCCCCCGTTCTGTTCCGTATCCTGTGCCCGCCCATTTCCGATCTGTTCGCCCGCGAGCTCCGTCTGAAGCAACGCGAGTACGCTCCGTACACTCTCCATACGAATTTCCGTGCGGCCGCCGTTCAACCGCAGGGCCTCCACTTTTCCGCCACCGGCAGAACCGGAATCCCGCCGGACGGGGCCGTCGACGGCCACGAACACCGTCCCGACCGGCTTGCCGTCCTGCGGATCGGGGCCGGCGACGCCGGTCGTCGCGAGGCCCCAGTCGGCGCCCAGCGCCGTGCGTACTCCGGCCGCCATCTGGGCCGCGACCTGCGGGTCCACCGCTCCGCGCTGTTCCAGCAGGGCGGCGTCGACCCCCAGCAGCTCGTGCTTCAGGTCGGTGGCATAGGCGGTGACCGAGCCCCGGAAGGCCTTGGACGCACCCGGAACCGCCGTGATCTCCGCCGCGACCAGGCCACCCGTGAGCGACTCGGCGACGGCGAGCGTCTCGCCCCTCACCGTGAGTAGTCGCACCACTTCAGTGGCCCCAGCTTGGGCCGGAGAATTCACGCTTCGGTCTCCTCCAACGCGTCCCGGCCCTCGGCCATTCCCTGCCTGCGCAGCACAATGGCCTGTCTCACATAGTCGAGGCCGGTCACGACGGTGAGAACTACCGCGGCCGCCATCACCCAGAACCTCAGGGTGGCCAGCCAGCCCGTCAGTGCCAGGACGTACATCCCCACGGCCACGCCCTGGGTGAGCGTCTTGAGCTTGCCGCCGCGGCTCGCCGGGATGACGCCGTAGCGGATGACCAGGAAACGCATGAGCGTGATGCCGAGTTCCCGCCCGAGGATGACCGCCGTGACCCACCACGGCAGGTCGCCGAGCGAGGACAGGCAGATCAGCGCCGCACCCATGATCGCCTTGTCGGCGATGGGGTCGGCGATCTTCCCGAAGTCGGTGACGAGGTTGTACGTGCGCGCCAGATGACCGTCGAACAGGTCGGTGATCATGGCGATGGCGAAGGCGGCCCAGGCGAGCGAGCGCCACGCCGGGTCGTACCCGCCGTCGGCCAGCATCAGCGCCACGAAGCCGGGGACGAGCACCAGCCGGAGCATGGTCAGCAGGTTGGCGATGTTCCAGACGCTGGCCTGGTTGACGGCCGCGGCCGCCAGCTTCCCGCCGCGCGGGTTCTTCGCCCCGCCCTGAGCACCGGAGGGGCCATCCGCGGCGGATGCCGGGACTCCGGTCATCTGGCGGCCTCCTCACCGTGCGCGAGCGCGCCTCCCAGCGGCTCGGCCACGAGGTCGACACCCTCCGTACCGACCACCTTCGCTTCGACCATACGACCGACGCTCAGGCCCTCGCCGCTTGTGAGCACCACCTGGCCGTCGGTCTCGGGCGCCTGGTGCGCACCGCGGCCGAACACGCCCTCCTCGGCGTCGTCGTCGTAGCCGAGCGACTCGACCAGCACGTGCACGGTCTCGCCGACGCGCTCCTCCGCACGCTGCGAGACGAGTTCCTCGGCCAGCCGGGAGACGTGCGCCAGCCGCTCGGCGACGACGTCCTCGTCGAGCTTGTTCTCGTACGTCGCCGCCTCCGTGCCCTCCTCGTCGGAGTAGCCGAAGACGCCGATGGCGTCCAGCCGGGCGTGGGTCAGGAAGCGCTCGAGCTCGGCGAGGTCGGCCTCGGTCTCGCCGGGGAAGCCGACGATGAAGTTGGAGCGCGCACCGGCCTGCGGGGCCTTGGTGCGGATGGTGTCGAGCAGCTCCAGGAAGCGGTCGGTGTCGCCGAAGCGGCGCATCGCGCGCAGTACGCCGGGGGCGGAGTGCTGGAAGGACAGGTCGAAGTACGGCGCGATCTTCGGGGTGGAGGTCAGGACGTCGATCAGCCCCGGGCGCATCTCGGCCGGCTGGAGGTAGCTGACACGCACCCGCTCGATGCCGTCGACCTCGGCGAGGTTGGGCAGCAGGGACTCCAGCAGGCGGATGTCGCCCAGGTCCTTGCCGTACGAGGTGTTGTTCTCGGAGACCAGCATGATCTCCTTGACGCCCTGCTCGGCCAGCCAGCGCGTCTCGTTCAGCACGTCGCTGGGGCGGCGGGAGATGAAGGAGCCGCGGAAGGACGGGATGGCGCAGAAGGAGCAGCGCCGGTCGCAGCCGGAGGCGAGCTTGACGGAGGCGACCGGGGAGCCGTCCAGACGGCGGCGCAGGGGCGCGCGGGGGCCGGAGGCCGGAGCGAGGCCCTCGGGGAGGTCCTTGGGGGCGCCGTGCCCGGGCAGGGCCACCTCGGTCGCCGACTCCTGGCGCGCCGCCGGGCTGATCGGCAGCAGCTTGCGCCGGTCGCGCGGGGTGTGCGCGGCGTGGACGCCGCCGCTCAGAATCGTCTGCAGACGGTCGGAGATGTTCGCGTAGTCGTCGAAACCGAGCACGCCGTCGGCCTCGGGGAGGGCCTCGGCGAGCTCCTTGCCGTACCGCTCCGCCATGCAGCCGACCGCCACGACGGCCTGCGTTCTGCCGTGCCCCTTGAGATCGTTGGCCTCCAGGAGGGCGTCGACGGAGTCCTTCTTGGCGGCCTCCACGAAACCGCAGGTGTTGACCACGGCGACATCGGCGTTCTCGGCGTCCTCGACGAGCTGCCAGCCGTCCGCCTCCAAACGGCCTGCGAGCTCCTCCGAGTCCACCTCGTTACGGGCGCAGCCGAGAGTGACTAGTGCGACGGTACGGCGTTCAGGCATGGGCTCAAGAGTACTTTGTCTCGCTGACACCCCACGTCGACGGGGTTGGCCGATCCCGGCCAACCCCGTGCGCACCCGACAGCCTGTGACCCCTATCCGACCTCGGGGTCACCCTTCGTGTACGTCAGACGCTCGACGGCTCCCGGCCGGAAGTCGTCGTTGATCTTCTTGCCGTTGACGTAGAGCTGGATGGCCCCGGCGTCGCCGAGGATCAGGTTGACCTTCGAGCTGTCCTGGAAGGTCTTGGAGTCGCCCTTCTTCAGCAGTCCGTCGAAGAGCATGCGGCCGTTGTGGTCCTTGGCCGAGATCCAGCTGTGCCCGTCGACGGCGCTCACCCGGACCGTCACCTTGTCCTGGGGCGCGGCCGCGATGGCGCTGTCGGATGGCTCGGGCTTCTCGTCGGCGGGCTTGCTGCCGGTCGGGGTGGGCGAGGCGGGCTTGCTGGTCGCGGTGGTGGCGCCCTCGGCGACCTGGTCCTTGCCGCTGTCGCCGTCGCCGCCCTTGACCGCGGTGAAGCCGACGAAGCCGACCACGGCGACGATCGCGGCGACCATGGCCGCGGTCCAGTTGGGCCCGCGCCGCTCGGGGCGGATACGTTCCGCCTCGAAGAGGGGCGCGGCCGGGGTCGGGGCGGGGCGGCCGCCGTGCTCGGCGTCGTACTGCGCGAGCAGCGGGTCGGGATCGACCTGCACGGCCTTGGCCAGGGTCCGGATGTGCCCGCGCGCGTACACGGCTCCGCCGCAGGCGTCGAAGTCGTCCGCCTCGATGGCGTGCACGATGGCGATGCGGACCCGGGTGGCGTTGCTGACGTCGTCGACGGTCAGCCCGGCCGCGATGCGCGCCTGCCGAAGGGCGCGGCCGACGGGGGTGCGGGCTTCCTCGGAGACGTCTTGCAAGGGACGCTCGTCTTCAGGGGAGTTGCCGATTGACACGGGGGCGCCTTTCGAGCGTTAAGCCACCTGTGCTGGGGGTTCAGTGTAGGGGGGGTACGAAAGGGTGGGGCAACCGGGCGATGGAACTTTGTACGCCATCGGAATGGCCGGACATCCCGACGACGGGACGGGCCGTTTCCCAGCCTGGGACCGGTACCTGTCCTCTCGGTCAACTTGACGTACGTCTAGGGAAAACGGTTGCGCGCCGATCTCTAACGGGTGGGTCACGGCGGTGCCGTCACTCTGCCCGGTCAGGAGCGCCGCACGCGCGCGTCCCTACCTTTCAGCTTCCCCGCGGATCACGGCGAGCACGCCGTCCATGTCGTCAGGCTTCACAAGAACGTCACGAGCTTTCGACCCTTCGCTCGGTCCGACGACGCCCCGGGACTCCATCAGGTCCATGAGCCGCCCTGCTTTGGCGAAACCGACGCGCAGCTTGCGCTGGAGCATCGAGGTCGATCCGAACTGCGTGGAGACGACGAGTTCCGCCGCCTGGCACAACAGGTCGAGGTCGTCGCCGATGTCCTCGTCGATCTCCTTCTTCTGCTTGCTTCCCACGGTGACGTCGTCCCGGAAGACGGGCGCCATCTGGTCCTTGCAGTGCCGGACGACGGCCGCGACCTCCTCCTCGGTCACGAACGCGCCCTGCATACGGGTCGGCTTGTTGGCGCCCATCGGCAGGAACAACCCGTCGCCCTTGCCGATGAGCTTCTCCGCGCCGGCCTGGTCGAGGATGACGCGCGAGTCGGCGAGCGAGGAGGTGGCGAACGCGAGCCTCGAGGGCACGTTCGCCTTGATCAGACCGGTGACGACATCGACCGACGGCCGCTGCGTGGCCAGCACCAGATGGATGCCGGCCGCGCGCGCGAGCTGCGTGATGCGCACGATCGCGTCCTCGACGTCGCGCGGCGCGACCATCATCAGGTCGGCGAGCTCGTCGACGATCACCAGCAGGTAGGGGTAGGGCTGGAGTTCGCGCTCGCTGCCCTCCGGCGGCTTCACCTTGCCGCTGCGCACGGCCGCGTTGAAGTCGTTGATGTGCCGGTAGCCGTACGCCGCGAGGTCGTCGTAGCGCAGGTCCATCTCGCGTACGACCCACTGCAGCGCCTCGGCTGCCCGCTTCGGGTTGGTGATGATCGGCGTGATCAGGTGCGGAATGCCCTCGTAGGCGGTCAGTTCGACGCGCTTGGGGTCGACGAGGACCATGCGGACGTCCTCGGGGGTGGCCCGCATCATGACCGACGTGATGAGGCAGTTGATGCAGGACGACTTGCCGGAGCCGGTGGCGCCGGCGACCAGCATGTGCGGCATCTTCGCCAGCGAGTGCATGACGTAGCCGCCCTCGACGTCCTTGCCGAAGGCCACCAGCATCGGGTCGCCGTCCTCGGCGGACTCCGCGAGCCGCAGCACGTCGCCGAGGTTGACCATCTCCCGGTCGGTGTTGGGGATCTCGATGCCGACCGCCGACTTGCCGGGGATCGGGCTGATGATCCGCACGTCCGGGCTGGCGACGGCGTACGCGATGTTCTTGGTGAGCGCGGTGATCCGCTCGACCTTGACGGCGGGGCCGAGTTCGACCTCGTACCGGGTGACCGTAGGCCCGCGCGTGAAGCCGGTGACGCGGGCGTCGACCTTGAACTCGGAGAAGACGTTGGTGAGCGAGGCGACGATCGCGTCGTTGGCGGCGCTGCGCGCCTTGCCGGGGCCCCCGCGCGTGAGGAGGTCGAGCGAGGGCAGGGAGTAGGTGATGTCGCCGGACAGCTGGAGCTGCTCCGCGCGCGCGGGCAGGTCGCGGGGCTCGGGGGCCGGGCTCTTGGTGAGGTCCGGGACCGCGCCGTCGAGCTTCTCCTGCCGGGGGCGTGCGGCCGGGCGCGCGGCCGGGACGGGCGTCGGCGTGGGCGTCGTCTCCTCGCGGTCGGCCACGCTGACGCCCTGGGTGAGGTCGGCGATGAGCGGCGAGGGCGGCATGCCGTGCAGGACGGCGCCGTCGAGCGCGGCCGCGGCCGCCGCGGCGACATCCACGGCGTCCATCTGCCGCTCCATGTCGGGCTGCGGGACGGCGGAGCGCCTGGGCCGGCCGCGGCGCCCCGACAGGGCCAATTGCCCGGCTTCGTCGGGCTCGTGCGTCTGAGGGGCGCTCGGGCGCCCGCGGCGGCGCGCGGGCAGCGCCTCGCGCCACTGTTCGTCGTAGCGCGCGTCGTCCTCGGTGAACTCGTCCGGTTCCTGGTCGTGTACGACGCCCAGCCGCACCCCGAGTTCGCGCAGCCGGCGCGGGATGGCGTTGACCGGGGTGGCGGTCACGACGAGCAGGCCGAAGATCGTGAGCAGCGCGAGCAGCGGTACGGCGAGCACGGTGGTCATGGCGTACGTCAGCGGGGTCGCCGCGCCCCAGCCGATGAGACCGCCGGCGTCCCTTATGGCCTGCATGCCATCGCTGCGGGCGGGCGAGCCGCAGGCGATGTGGACCTGGCCGAGCACGCCGATGGCGAGCGCGGACAGGCCGATCACGATGCGGCCGTTGGCTTCGGGCTGTTCGGGGTGCCGGATGAAGCGCACGGCGATCACCGCGAGCAGTATCGGCACCAGCAGGTCGAGGCGGCCGAAGGCGCCCGTCACCAGGATCTCGACCAGGTCGCCGACGGGACCGCGCAGGTCGGCCCAGGTGCCGGCGGCGATGATCAGGGCGATGCCGAACAGCAGCAGGGCGATGCCGTCCTTGCGGTGGGCCGGGTCGAGGTTCTTGGCGCCCCGCCCTATGCCGCGCAGGACGGCTCCGACGGCGTGCGCGAGGCCGAGCCAGAGGGCGCAGACGAGCCGGTAGATCCCCCCGGTGGGGCTCGGCGCCGGCTTGCGTGCCGACGCCGGCTTCTTCGCCGCGGCCTTCTTGGCGGGCGCCTTCTTCGCGCTCTTCGCGGGCGTCTTCTTCGCGGCGGCCTTCTTCGCCGGAGCCTTCGCGGGAGCGGCCGCCTTCTTGGCGGGCGCCTTCTTGGCTGCGGAGGGACGTGAGGCCATAGGTGCGAGATTACCGGGGGAAGGCGGCAGCGGACACGTGTGCCTTCCCCGAGTTCGCGACTTCGCTCGAACAGGGGGGATCCCCACGTTCACTCGAACGTGTCACCCTTGCGCAGGCGCAGAACTGACGCACCCTCATGGGCAACTGCGGTGACGGCAGCGGTCAGTTCTGCGTCGGCACCGACGGCGCCCCGCTGCCCGTGCCCGGTTCCAGGGCGTCGAGGGCGCGGCGCAACCCCGTGAGTTTGCGTTCGAGATGGGCGGCCGTGGCCACCGCGGCCGCGTCCGCGGACTCGTCGTCCAGCTGCTTGGACAGCGCCTCGGCCTGCTCCTCGACGGCGGCGAGCCGCGCGGACAGTTCGGCCAGCAGTCCCGCCGACTCCTTGCCGGGACCGACCGCGCCCTTGCCGCCGCCCTCCAACTGGAGCCGCAGCAGCGCCGCCTGCTCCCGCAGCTGGCAGTTCTTCATGTACAGCTCGACGAAGACCGAGACCTTCGCGCGCAGCACCCACGGGTCGAACGGCTTGGAGATGTAGTCCACCGCACCCGCCGCATAGCCCCGGAAGGTGTGGTGCGGGCCGTGGTTGATCGCCGTGAGGAAGATGATCGGGATGTCCCGGGTCCGCTCCCGCCGCTTGATGTGCGCGGCGGTCTCGAAACCGTCCATGCCCGGCATCTGGACGTCCAGCAGAATGACCGCGAAGTCGTCCGTGAGCAGTGCTTTGAGCGCTTCCTCCCCGGACGATGCCCGCACCAGCGTCTGATCGAGCGCAGAGAGGATGGCCTCCAGCGCCAGCAGATTCTCCGGCCGGTCATCGACCAGGAGGATCTTGGCCTTCTGCACCATGGCCCGCCCTCCTCGCCCCGGCGGTACACCGGGCGCCGCCCCAGGGGACGACTCCCTTTCGCCGCCCGCCCTTGTGCCGGTCATCGTAGCCGCACCCTGCCCGTCGCCACACCCTGTCACTGGGATGTCACCGTGCACGTAGCAGAAACGCAGCAGGAGACCAGAAGGTTCCCCGATTCCCGTGCCTCTACACAGCCTCGGACACCCTGAGTCAGCAACTCCGCGTACACGCCAAACGTTTTCGCAGCGTTCACCATCGACCTGATCTCGCCCTCACTCCCCTCGCATCCACTGCCGCATCGTGGACAGCAGGTGGTCCGGATCGACCGGCTTCGTGACGTAGTCGGACGCACCCGACTCGATCGCCTTCTCCCGGTCGCCCTTCATGGCCTTCGCGGTCAGCGCGATGATCGGCAGCCCGGCGAACTGCGGCATCCTGCGGATCGCCGTCGTCGTCGCGTATCCGTCCATCTCGGGCATCATGATGTCCATCAGGACGACCGCGACGTCGTCGTGCTGCTCCAGGACTTCGATGCCCTCCCGGCCGTTCTCGGCGTACAGCACGGACAGCCCGTGCTGCTCCAGAACGCTGGTGAGCGCGAAGACGTTGCGGATGTCGTCGTCCACGATCAGCACCTTCTCGCCACCGAACCGTACCGTCCGCTGCGCCTGCGGCGCAGACTCCTGCCCGGTCGTGGCCGACCACTGCTCGACCGGCGGAGCACCCCGGCGGCGGCGCCGGAAGAGCGCGGCGGCGCCGTTCTGCGTCTCCCGGTACGACTTCACCTCGGCTGGCGTCTCGATCTCCACGTCGGACAGCTCGGAGGCGTGGTGGTGCTCGGAGGCCATCAGCTCGTTGACGACCAGCGCGGGCAACGACTGCTGGTAGCCCTGCGGCGGCAGTTCGGTCGGGTACAGCGGCAGATACAGCGTGAACGTCGAGCCGCGTCCCGGCTCGCTCTGCGCGTGGATCTCGCCGCCGAGCAGCTGCGCGATCTCCCGGGAGATCGACAGCCCGAGGCCCGTACCGCCGTACTTGCGGCTGGTCGTGCCGTCCGCCTGTTTGAAGGCCTCGAAGATCACTCGCATCTTGCTGGCCGCGATGCCGATCCCGGTGTCGGTCACCGAGAACGCGATCAGCTCCGCGTCCGGATCGCTGACCGAGCCGGACTCCAGGAGCTGCTCGCGGATGCCCATCGGCACGTTCGCACCCGCAGGCCTGATCACCAGCTCCACCGATCCGGAGTCGGTGAACTTGACCGCGTTGGACAGCAGGTTGCGCAGCACCTGCAGCAGGCGCTGTTCGTCGGTGTGCAGCGTCGCGGGCAGCTCCGGCGACACCCGTACGGACAGGTCGAGGCCCTTCTCTGCGGTCAGCGGGCGGAAGGTGGCCTCCACGTAGTCGACGAGCTGGACGAGCGCGATACGCGTCGGGGAGACGTCCATCTTGCCCGCCTCGACCTTCGACAGGTCGAGGATGTCGTTGATCAGCTGGAGCAGGTCGGAGCCGGCGCCGTGGATGGTCTCGGCGAACTCGACCTGCTTGGGGGTGAGATTGGTGTCCGCGTTGTCGGCGAGCAGCTTGGCCAGGATCAGCAGCGAGTTGAGGGGCGTACGCAGCTCGTGCGACATGTTGGCGAGGAACTCGCTCTTGTAGCGCATGGAGACCGCGAGCTGCTCGGCGCGCTCCTCCAGGACCTGCCGCGCCTCCTCGATCTCGGTGTTCTTGACCTCGATGTCGCGGTTCTGTGTGGCCAGCAGCTCGGCCTTCTCCTCCAGTTCGGCGTTGGACGCCTGGAGGGCCTTCTGCCGGTTCTCCAACTCGGCCGACCGCTCGCGCAGTTGCTCGGTCAGCTCCTGCGACTGCTTCAGCAGCACTTCCGTCTTGGTGTTGACGGAGATCGTGTTGACGCTGGTCGCGATCATCTCGGCGATCTGGTTCAGGAAGTCCCGCTGGATCTGCGTGAACGGCGCGAAGGACGCCAGCTCGATCACGCCGAGCACCGTGTTCTCGAACAGCACCGGCAACACGATGACCTGCGCGGGCGGGGCCTCGCCTAGCCCCGAGGAGATCTTCAGGTAGCCACTGGGCGCGTTCTCCACGAGGATCGTGCGCCGCTCCTTGGCGGCCGTGCCGATCAGCGCCTCACCGGGCCGGAACGACGTCGGCATGGAGCCCATCGAGTAGCCGTACGACCCGAGCATGCGCAGTTCGTACGCGTCCTCGTCCTCGGCGTTCATGTCCTTGCCGTCGACGAGCGGCATCGCGAGGAAGAACGCGCCGTGCTGCGCGGACACCACCGGGGTCAGCTCGCTCATGATGAGCGAGGCCACGTCCTCCAGGTCGCGGCGGCCCTGCATCAGCGCGGAGATGCGGGCGAGGTTGCCCTTGAGCCAGTCCTGCTCCTCGTTGGCGATCGTGGTGTCGCGCAGGTTGGCGATCATCTTGTTGATGTAGTCCTGCAGTTCCTGGATCTCGCCGGCGGCGTCCACGTCGAGCTTCAGGTTGAGGTCGCCGCGGGTCACCGCGGTGGCCGCGCGCGCGATGGCCCGCACCTGCCGGGTCAGGTTCCCGGCCATCTCGTTCACGGACTCGGTGAGATCGCGCCAGGTGCCGTCGACGTCCCGCACGCGCGCCTGGCCGCCGAGCTGGCCCTCCGTGCCCACCTCGCGGGCGACTCGGGTGACCTCCTCGGCGAAGGACGACAGCTGGTCCACCATCGTGTTGATCGTCGTCTTGAGCTCGAGGATCTCGCCGCGAGCGTCGATGTCGATCTTCTTGGTCAGGTCACCCTTGGCGATGGCGGTGGTGACCATGGCGATGTTGCGCACCTGACCGGTCAGGTTGGACGCCATCTGGTTCACGGACTCGGTGAGGTCCTTCCACGTACCGGCCACACCCGGTACGTGCGCCTGGCCGCCGAGGATGCCGTCCGTGCCCACCTCGCGGGCCACCTTGGTGACCTGGTCGGCGAACGAACTCAGCGTCTTCACCATGGTGTTGATGGTGTCGGCGAGCTGCGCCACCTCGCCGCTCGCCTCGATGGTCACCTGCCGCGTCAGGTCGCCGTTGGCGACGGCCGCCGAGACCTGGGAGATGTTGCGCACCTGCATGGTCAGGTTGTTGGCCATCAGGTTCACGTTGTTGCTGAGGTCCTTCCAGATGCCCGTGACACCCGGAACGTGCGCCTGACCGCCCAGGATGCCCTCCGTGCCCACCTCACGGGCCACGCGGGTCACCTGCTCGGCGAAGGACGACAGTTGATCGACCATCGTGTTGACCGTGGTGACGAGTTCGAGGATCTCGCCCTTCGCGTCGACGGTGATCTTCTTGGACAGGTCGCCCTTGGCGACCGCGGTCGTGACCTCGGCGATGTTGCGCACCTGGATGGTCAGGTTGTTCGCCATGAAGTTCACGGACTGCGTGAGGTCCTTCCAGGTGCCCGCGACCCCCTGCACCTCGGCCTGGCCGCCCAGGATGCCCTCGGTGCCCACCTCGCGCGCGACCCGCGTCACTTCCTGGGCGAACGACGACAGCTGGTCCACCATCGTGTTCAGGGTGTTCTTGAGTTCCTGGATCTCCCCGCGCGCGTCCACGGTGATCTTCTGCGACAGATCACCCCGGGCCACCGCGGTGGCGACCTGCGCGATGTTGCGCACCTGGGCGGTCAGGTTGCCGGCCATGCCGTTCACGGAATCCGTCAGATCCCGCCACACACCGGCGACACCGGGCACCTGCGCCTGACCGCCGAGGCGGCCCTCCGTGCCCACCTCGCGGGCCACCTTGGTCACCTGGTCGGCGAAGGCGGAGAGCTGATCGACCATCGTGTTGATGGTGCTCTTCAGCTCGAGGATCTCCCCGCGCGCGTCCACGTCGATCTTCTGGGACAGATCACCCCGGGCCACCGCGGTGGTCACCTGGGCGATACCGCGCACCTGGGCCGTCAGGTTGCCGGCCATCGTGTTGACGGAGTCCGTGAGTTCCTTCCACGTACCCGACACGCCGTCCACGCGTGCCTGACCGCCGAGGCGGCCCTCGGTGCCCACCTCACGGGCCATCCGCGTGACCTGGTCGGCGAACGACGACAGCTGGTCCACCATCGTGTTCACGGTGTTCTTCAGCTTGAGCATCTCGCCGGAGACGTCGACCGTGACCTTCTGCGACAGATCACCGTTGGCCACCGCCGTCGTCACCTGGGCGATGTTGCGGACCTGCCCGGTGAGGTTACGGAAGGCGGTGTTGACGGAGTCGGTGAGGTCCTTCCACGTACCGGCCGCGCCCGGCACCTGCGCCTGGCCGCCCAGTTCACCCTCGACGCCGATCTCCCGCGCCACCCTCGTGACCTCGGCACCGAACGACGACAGCTGGTCCACCATCCCGTTGACGGTGTTCTTCAGCTCCAGCATCTCGCCGGCCACGTCGACGGTGACCTTCTGCGACAGATCACCGTTGGCCACGGCCGTCGTCACGGCGGCGATGTCGCGCACCTGTGTGGTCAGGTTCCGGAAGACGGTGTTGACGGAGTCCGTCAGGTCCTTCCAGGTACCCGCGGCGCCCGGCACGTTGGCCTGCCCGCCGAGCCGCCCCTCGGCGCCGACCTCGTTGGCCACGCGCGTGACCTCGTCCGCGAAGATGCGCAGCGTCTCGGTCATCTGGTTGATGGTCTCGGCGAGCTGAGCGACCTCCCCGCGCGCGGGGACGGTCACCTTCTGCGAGAGGTCACCGTTGGCGACGGCCGTCGTGACTTGTGAGATCCCACGCACCTGTGCGGTGAGGTTGCCCGCCATCGTGTTGACGGAGTCGGTGAGCTCCTTCCACACCCCGGCGACACCCGGCACCTGCGCCTGGCCGCCCAGGATGCCCTCGGTGCCCACCTCACGTGCGACGCGCGTCACCTCGGACGAGAACGAGGACAGCTGCTCCACCATCGTGTTGACGGTGTTCTTCAGCTCCAGCATCTCGCCGGCCACGTGCACGGTGACCTTGCGCGACAGGTCACCCCGGGCCACCGCGGTGGTCACCAGCGCGATGTCCCTCACCTGTGCGGTGAGCCGGTTGGCCATCGTGTTGACGGATTCCGTCAGGTCCTTCCACGAACCGGACATACCGCGCACCCGGGCCTGACCGCCGAGCTTGCCCTCGGTGCCCACCTCGCTGGCCACGCGCGTGACCTCGTCGGTGAACGTGGACAGCTGGTCGACCAGGTTGTTGACGGTCCGCCCGACCCTCAGGAACTCGCCCCGCAGCGGATGCCCGGTCCCGTCCGGGGCCTGCGTGCGCAGCTCCATACGCGGCGACAGGTCACCCTCGGCCACCGCGGTCAGGACCCGGCCGACCTCGGAGACGGGCCGTACGAGGTCGTCGACGAGCGCGTTGGACGCCTCGATGGCGTTCGCCCAGGATCCCTCGCACGCACCGGTCTCCAGCCGTTCCGTGAGTTTTCCCTCACGGCCCACCATCCGGCGCACCCGCGACAGCTCACCCGTCAGATGCAGGTTGCGGTCGGCCACCTCGTTGAAGACCGCGGCGATCTCCGACATCACGCCGTCGCCGGAGACCGTGAGCCGCTTGCGGAAGTTCCCGTCCCGCATCGACACGAGCGCCGCGAGCAGTCGGTTCAGGGCAGCCGTGTCCACCTCGACGGTCCCGTTGCGTGGCCTGCTCGGGGGCTGCTTGCTCGCGGTCTGCTGCTTGCTCGGGGACTGTCCGCCCTTCGCGCGCGTCTTCGTGCCACGCGTCGCTGCGCCAGACTCCACTGTGTCCCTCCCGCAGGGGTCGACCGTTACCGCTGTACTTGGTACTGCTGTGCGTACTGCTGTGCTCGGGTTCTTCTGCTCGGCATGCCAGTCACTCCGGCGTACCGGTTACCGCTGAGTATTACTGCCAGATGCGATCCGGCCACACCTGGGGCTGCTGCCCGCTGTACACGGAACACACTCGGCCTGCCCGGACCTTCACCAGAAGCCTGCCCAGTGTTTCACCCCCACCGAACCAGGCCATAACAGTTCGGCAGCTTCACACATCGTCCGCACACCCTGGGGCGGAAACACGGCGGACCGGCATCCGCTCGGACGGCGAAGGTAAGTAACCTTGCATGCGGCTGTCCAGCCGCACCGGTCCGTCCGGCCTGGGCGGTGGCACGAGAACGAGCGGGCATCGGAGGGGCGGCCGCAGAACATGACCACCGGACTGATCCCCGGGGAACAGCCCCCGGAGCCACGGCCGACGGGCGAGCAGATGCCGCAGCAGCGGATCGAGCAGGTCGGTCCCGGAGCCCTGCACGTCGACGACCGGTCGAGGAGTTCTGTGATCACCGCGCGCGCGGCCGCCAGCTTCGAGCCCGTCGGGCGCTCCGTCGCGACCGCCCGGTCCTTCGTCCGCGACACCCTCCAGGGCTGGGGCGTGGGCGACATCGTGGACGACGCCGTGGTCCTCACGAGCGAGCTGGTGACCAACGCGGTGGTGCACGCCGGCACCCACGCCGACGTGCTGTGCCTGCACACCGAGGACGGCGTACGCATCGAGGTGGCCGACCGCTACCCCGAGCGCGAGGTCCCCCTCCAGGGCTCGGTCGTCAACATGGGCAGCCCGGACCGCGAGGGCGGCCGCGGCCTCCAGCTCTGCGCGGCCCTGGCCGACCGCTGGGGCGTCGAGTACACGCCCACGCACAAGAACGTCTGGTTCCAACTCGACCTGCCCGAACGCGCGGTCGGCACCCGCACCGCCGGCCCCTGCCTCCCCGCCGACCTCCTCCCCATGGCCGACGGCCGGGTCCGCGTCGCGGTCGTCCAGATCGACCGCAAGGGCTCCATCTCCGCCTGGAACGAGGACGCCGAGGAACTCTTCGGCTACCCCGCCGACCAGGTCACCGGCAGGCCCCTGACCGAACTCGCGGCCTGGCCGCACACGCCGGGCACCAGCACCGGCGTCGCGGAGGCGCTCCAGCTCTCGCGCTGGGAGGGCAGTTACGGCATCCGCGGCGCCGACGGCAGGGTGACCTCGGTGTACGCCTCGCATCTGCGCGTCCGCGACGCGGGCGGCGAACCCTCCACCGTCTGCCTCCTGGTCCGGGACCACGAACGCGCCGTCCTGCAGACGCCGTTGCGCGTCCCGGCCTCCGACACGCTCCCGTCCACCGACGGCCAGAACACCGACCCCTTCGAACTGTTCATCGGCTCCCCGGCCCCGGACGACCTCGACGGCCTCCTGCAGCGCACGGTGGAACGCGCCCGCGACATGCTCGACGCCGACTCCGCCTTCCTGCTCCTCGCGACCGACGACGAGACGGAGTTGGAGGTCCGCGCCTCCACCGGCCTGCCCTCGGCCCGCCAGCGCTTCGCGCGCGTCCCCGTCGAGGCGGGCCCCGGCCGCTACGGCTCGGCCCGCATGCCGGCCGTCCACGACGACCTGACGGTCGTACCGGGCGCCGTACCGCTCCTGAGCGGCACGGGCATGCGCTCGGTGGTGACGGTCCCCCTGAAGGTCGAGGGACGCCTCACGGGCTCCCTGGGCGTCGCCGCCGAGGCCCCCGGCCGGTACTCCAACGAGGAGGCGCTGCGCCTGCAGTTCGCGGCCGACCGCATCGCGCTGGCCGTCGAGTCGGCCCGCCTGGGCGAACTCGAGCGCCTGCGCCGCGGCTCGCTCAGCTTCCTGGTCGAGGCCTCCGACCTGCTCGCCGGCACGCTCGACCGCGACCAGACGCTGGCCCTGATGGCCCAGATGACGGTGCCCACCCTCGCCACCTGGTGCGCGGTCTACACGATCGCCGACCAGGCCTCGGAGCCCTATCTGTCGTACGTCCTGCACGAGGACGAGGAACTCATCGACGGCATCAAATCGTTGCTGTCGAAGATCGCGCCGCCGGACCCGGTCCCCACCCCGGGCGCCCGCGTCTGGACGGTCCCCGCCGAGGTGGCCCACCAGGCGGCCCTGCGCACGTCCATGCGCAGCCTCGGCCTCACCGGCGGGCCCACCCACCAGGTCGCCTCGGGCATCGGCCCCACCCTCGCCACGGCCTCCGCGGTCGGCGGCGAGACGGTCGTGCTGCCGCTGGTGGCCCGCAACCGCGTCATTGGCATGCTGACGCTCGGCAAGCCGACCGACGAACACTTCCGCCAGGAAATCCTGGAACTGGCCGAGGACTTGTCCCGCCGGGCCGCCCTGGCCCTGGACAACGCCCGCCTGTACTCGGAGCGCACGGCCATCAGCCAGTCCCTCCAGCGCAGCCTCCTGCCGCCCGGCCTCCCGCAGATCGACGGCGTCGAGGTCGAGGTCATCTACCGCGCGGCCGGCGAAGGCAACGAGGTCGGCGGCGACTTCTACGACCTCTTCCCGATCCGCGACGGCGCCTACGGCTTCGCGATCGGTGACGTCTGCGGTACGGGCCCCAACGCGGCCGCCGTCACCGGCCTCGCCCGCCACGCACTGCGTCTGCTGGCCCGCGAGGGCCTGAGCGGCCCCGCCGTCCTGGAGCGCCTGAACTCGGCCATCCTCGACGAGGGCGCCCGCAGCCGCTTCCTGACGCTCCTGTACGGCGAGATGCGCCCCCAGGAGGACGGCAGCGCCGAGCTGAAGGTGGTCTGCGCCGGCCATCCCCTCCCGCTGCGTCTGCGCCAGGACGGCACGGTGGAGCCCGCGGCCGAACCCCAGCCGCTCCTCGGCGTCATCGAGGACCTGGAGCTGTACGAGCAGACGGTCACCCTCGACCCGGGCGACGTCCTGCTGTGCGTCACGGACGGCGTCACCGAACGCCGCGAAGGCGCCCGCATGCTGGGCGACGACGGCCTCGCCGACGTCCTCACCACGTGCACGGGCCTCACGGCGGGCGCGGTCGCGGCCCGCATCATGCGCGCGGTGGAACGCTTCGCGTCCGACGCGCCATCCGACGACATGGCGATCCTCGCGATGCGCGTCCCCGGTCTGCACAAGGATTAGGGGTCTACAGAAGGACCAGGGGGCGCGCCCGCGCTCCCTGGTCCCCGAGGGTCCCCCGGACATGCAAAAGGCCCCACCCGATCGGGTGAGGCCTTTTCCTTGGGCTTCCTTGAGCCCCCAAACGGAATCGAACCGTTGACCTTCTCCTTACCATGGAGACGCTCTGCCGACTGAGCTATGGGGGCCTGTTGCTTTTTCGAGGTTTCCCTCGCAGCAACAAGAAGATCGTACCCTGAACAGGCCTGGCTTCCCAAATCCGTTCGGCTTCGCTTCGACTTCGCTCAGAAGGCGGGCTGAAGCAGTCCCCCGAGGGCGTTGCACGCCGACACGATCCGCTGCATCTCCCTCTTCGTCAGCGACGCGTCCACGGGCAGCGCGAGCGTCTCGTCCGCGGCCCGCTCGGTCTCCGGCAGCGACACGAACCGCCGGAACTCCGGCAGCCTGTGTACCGGCGTCTGCACCGGCACCTGGCACTCAACTCCCTTGGCCCGCACGGCCCGCACGAAGGCGTCCCGGTCCGGCCGCCCGTTCCCCGGCACCCGTACGACGTACTGCTGGAAGGTGTGCCCGTCGCCGCCGTCGGGCGTGCGTACGCCCCGCAGCTTGACGTCGAGATACGCGGCCCGCGCCCGCCGCTGGGCTATCTCCTCGTGCGGCGCCTCGGACTCACCCTGCTCCAGCACGAGCAACCCACGCCGCTGGCCGACGTCGAGCAACCGCTCCATGTCCGCCCGCCGTCCAAAGCGATGTACGACAACTACGGCCGCGGTGCGCGGAGTTACGACTGCTTCGACCTCGGACGGGTCCAGGCAGTACGTGGCCGGGTCTATGTCGGCGAACACCGGCAGCGCACCGGCCAGGATCACGGCCTCGGCGACGTCGACGTTCCCGAAGGCCGGCACCACGACCTCGTCACCGACTCCGACGCCGGCGGCCCTGAGCATTGCAGCAGTACCCATGCGGTGAATGCTCGTTGTGGAACGTGAACTCCAAGTAACAGAAAACAAAAAAGGGTTGGTCCCTGAACCGAAGTCCAGGGACCAACCCTCTCAAAATCTGTTCGGCGGCGTCCTACTCTCCCACAGGGTCCCCCCTGCAGTACCATCGGCGCTGTGAGGCTTAGCTTCCGGGTTCGGAATGTAACCGGGCGTT
>NZ_JBEYYC010000051.1:0-29072 GCF_040645355.1 Streptomyces sp. NPDC046805
CAGGCCCGATAACTCAGACACGCGCGCAGACACCGAACCACCCCCTGGGACCACTACCCAGGAACCTACGCCCGAGGCCTAAAACAACGGCATTGCCTTTAGGGCGGCTTCTTTCGGCCCCATCGAGGTGACTCTAACTGGCCCCAGTTCGCGGATGATTCGTGAAGATCAGGCGCCGTGAGGTGGCTCCGGAGGGCGGTTTTATTTGGCACCGCTGGAACGGGGGTGGGCTGTTGCCTCGGGTCGATCGAGCGGTTGACGCCTTTTCAGTAGGTGCAGGCTGCGTCTGCAGATCGTGCTGATGGCGTTGTGCCCAGCGGACAGCGGGTGGTGCCGCCAAGCCCGTCAGCGCGAACATGGCTCCCAACCTGACGCTCCTCTGCATCGTCGGAAGCCCCGGCTACCGTTCGGCAATCACCGGATGCCCGGACACCGGCCGGACGTGGACCGCAACTGCGCGGGTGCGCCAGATCTACTCCTCCCGCATGTCGAGATAGTCGTCCAAGGGGGTCTTGATGTTCTCCATGACGAACGCGCTTGCACTGGTCGCGAGTGCACCGGCGACTGCTCCCGACGTCGCGATAAGAGCGATTTCAGGACTCGAGCTCGACGCGTCGCTCAGGGCGATCACGGCGTTCGAGAAGACCTACGGCGCGAAGTTCCCCAAGGCGGTGAAGAAGACCACCGATGACGTGGACGAGCTGCCGGCGTTCTGCAACTTCCGCGCCGAGCACTGGATTCACCTGCGGACCACGAACCCGATCAGTCGACCTTCGCCACGGTCCAGCTGCGGACCAAGGTCACCAAGGGCGCAGGCAGCCCGGCCGTGGCCCTCGCGATGGTCTTCAAGCTCGTCGAGTCCGCCCAGGTCCGCTGGCGGGCCGTGAACGCCTCCCACCTCGTCGCCCTCGTTCGCGCCGGAGCCCGCTTCGAGCGCGGCCACCTCGCCGAACACCCCGAGGCCGCGCAGTCTGAAGCAGGTCAATGATCCACAGATCGTGGCCGATCACAACGCCGAGGCCGGCAGGTCCATCCGTGCCAGCTTGGCCGGGTCGATTACGACCGTGATCTCGGTGATTCGGACGTCGACGATGGTGAACGCCAGGACCGAGAGCGGGGTGCCGTCGTCGCGCCAGGAGACGAAACCGGGGCGACCGCCCACAAGCGCCGGTCGACCCTGTGCGGCTCCGCCGGCGGACAGCCGCGTGCCGGCACCGGCGGCGACCTGGGTGGCGCCCAGGATGACGACCACGCCGTCGGGGGTGTCGACGGTCAGCTTCACTTCCGGGTCGAGTACGCGTAGCAACCCCTCGAAGTCGCCGCGCCGCGCCGCCGCCAGGAAAGCCCGGACCACTTCTCGCTGCTCCCGTACGTCACCCGCCGGTCGGTCGGCCGCCTGGACCTTCCTGCGGGCGCGGCTGGCGAGCATCTTGGTGGCGGCGGTGGACTTGCCGAGGATCCGGGCGATCTCGTCGAACGGCACCGCGAACAGTTCGTGCAGCACGAACGCCAGCCGCTCGCTCGGGCCGAGCGAGTCGAGGACGACCAGGAGCGCGAGGCCGACCGAGTCGGCGAGCACCGCGTCATCCTCGGGGACAGGGCCGTCGTCGACCGTCACCACGAGCTCCGGCTGACGGTCGTCATAGGACGACGCGGGGCGGGTCCGGCGTGAGCGCAGGACGTCGAGGCTGATCCGGCCGACCACGGTGGTCAGCCAGCCGGACAAGTTGTCGATCGTCGCCGGGTCCTGGCGGGCCAGCCGCAGCCAGGCCTCCTGGACCGCGTCCTCGGCGTCGACGTGTGATCCGAGCACGCGGTAGGCGACCGCGCGCAGCCGGTCGCGCTGGGCCTCGAACGCCTCGGCCACCGGGTCCGCCGGGTTGGTGTCGGACATGTTGTTACCTTCCTCGGGTCCGCTCCGTCATGGGTGATGACGGGCCCGGAAGGGCTCAGGTAACCGATGAAGGAGCAACGCACGATGGAAGCACGTCTGAAAAGCCAGGCCAATCCCGACGTCATGACAGCAATCCAGCACCTCCACAAGGCGATTCACGCCGGCGGCGTCGACAAGCGGCTGCTGTCGCTGGTCCATCTGCGCGCCAGCCAGATCAACGGCTGCAGCCCATGCGTCTTCGCCTCGACCCATTCGGCGCGGGCGGCCGGCGAGACGGACGACCGGCTGCACAACGTGGTCGCCTGGCGCGAAACCCCCTTCTACACCGAGGAGGAACGCGCGGCCCTCGCCCTGACCGAGGCCGCTACCCGGCTCCAGGACGGCGCGCCCGGCGTGACCGACGAGATCTGGGACGCCGCCGCCGACCACTTCAGCGAGGAACAGCTGAACGCGATCATCCTGGAGATCGCGATGACCAACTTCTTCAACCGGATCAACCGCACCATCCGGGAGCAGGCCGGCAAGACCTGGTGACCCAGGCGGGGCGTCATCCACCCGGAGACCGACCCTCTCCCGGCGGACGACGCCCCACAGGCTGGAACGCGACAGACACACCAGTCCACAGGTCTTGACTACGCCTCGCTGTAGGCATCCCAGGCCTCAGGACAGGTCGGTAGGGCCGATGACGGCGCGCGGCCATCGCATACCCATCACTTGAGGTCGACGGCGCGGTAGAAGAGTTCGCTGAGAAGGGCTTCGGAACGTTCGCAGAGCAGGAACTCATCCAACTGTGGCGACACTCGTATGGTGTGGAGCGCAGGTTCGTAAAGCTCCTCCACAAGCAGGCGAAGAACGGGGGCGGGGCGGTCGATCGCCGTGACGGTGCGGCGATCGTCGCCGCCTACGACGAGCCCGGACAGCTCGCCGCCCTTCTGTGCATGACCTCAGCCCAGGTCAGACCCGCCTTCGCCACCATCCTCGTCGGCGCCTCGATCCGCCAGACCGTAAGGCTCTGCGGCCTTTGAGGCCGCTGTCGGCGTACGCACAGAATCGACTGTCGGGGGCTGGGTGCAACGCAATTGAGCACCCACCTCGATAACCGCCCCTGTTTGTGCGGCCGTTCCCCTGGACACCTTGGCGGTCCCCTCTCGCTGCGGTGCGGCCATCGGCATCGGCCACCTTTCCGGTAGAGCTTCGATTCGGCGAGGCATCGGCGTGCAGCTCGCCGGGACTGGCGGCTTCCAGAAAATCCGGTTCAGGGTCTTTCCGGGTGCGTGGTGCACCTCACTCCCGAACTTGTTCATCATTCAACTAGCCGGGAGTAATGTCGCCTATGCCTGGTTCAAGGCACGCCATCGAGATCTGTTTGTACAGGTCACGGGGTGAGCAAGGAGGAAAGATCATGGGGTTTTGCATTGCGCGCCGGGCTGCCATGGCGGCCGCTTCCGTGGCGGTCGCGGCGGTCGGACTCCTCGCCGCAGGGGGTTCCGCCTCGGCGGCCACGCTCCCGGCCGGCGACCGGGATACCGTCGCCTCGCAGTCCGTGCGGCTCTCCGGAGCCCACGATGAGGGCTGGAATGACGCTCGGGTCCGCTACGGGCTTCACGTTCATGGGAGCCATGACTGGGACCGCGACGGCGGGCGTCGCCAGTGGGTCCTCGGCCAGGTTGACTGGACCCAGGGTCACCATCGCGGTGGGTACTGGGGCCGCGATGACGACGGTCGCCACCGCTGGGTCCTCGATCAGCTCCGCTGCGTGCACGACCGCGACGGTCGCCATCACCGGATCACGGTCACGGTGCACGAGGAGCGTTCACACCACTGGGACGGCCGCTCCCCTTATGGGGAAGACGGCCGCTGGGTACGCGACTGACCGCGGCGCGCGAGTCTTTCCCTGCGACCGGCTGCTCTGAGGTTCCCGGCGTCCGCCCCGATGTGGGCGGTGCATGGGCGGGCGAGGGCATGGTCGGCCGTGACGGGAGATTTGTGCGACATCCCGTGAGTTCCCCTGAGCCCCGCTGAGTCCCTGGGCGCGTGGCCAGGTGGTTCTTCCTCCTTCGTGTGCTCTGCTGGCTGGTGAAGTAACTGAACAACGTCCCGATCTCCGGCTCACTCGGCGGGATCCGCAGTTGGGCGTCCTTGGCCCCGCGCGGCCGCCGGCTGGGGCGGCGAGCTGGCCACCTGCCGGAAGTTCGCCCCCACCGCCCGGAACTACACCGCCTCGAAGCTGATGTCCCAGGTCGGCCTGCGGGTGAGCGAGGCATGTGGGCTCGACCTGGACGACATCAAGTGGGACCTGGGCCGCTTCGGCAAACTCCACGTTCGCCAGGGCAAGGGGGCCCGCGGCTCGGCGCCGCGCGAGCGGATGGTTCCGCTGATCAACGGTGCCGACCGGACACTGTGCTGGTTCATCGAGGACGTGTGGGGTCAGTTCGACGACGATCACACTCGCCCTGGTGCCCCGCTGTTTCCCTCCGAGCGCAAGAACACCGACGGCTCCGCCCGCCGGGTCGGCGACGACGCCCTGCGCAACGGGCTCGACAACGCGGTCGAGGCTCATCTGCCGAGCTGGACAGACAGGTTGACGCCGCACGTCCTGCGACATTTCTGCGCGTCCCAACTCTACGGAAACGGAATGGACTTGCTCGCAATCCAGGAGGTCTTAGGACATTCCTGGATCGCCACGACCATGCGGTATATCCACGTGCAGCAGACCCGGGTCGAGGACGCCTGGGTCGCAGGGACGGAACGGGCTGCAAAGCGGCTGGAAGGACTGGCCCGATGAGGTGGAACCTGCGGCTGACCGCCGCGAACAAGGGTATCTGGAAGGCGTCCGAGCTCCAGCGGAGCCTGGCCGAGCACGGCCTGGTGATCTCGGCCGGCAAGATGTCCGGGCTGTGGTCCGGCAAGCCGGTCTCGCTCAAACTGGAGGACCTGGACGTCATCTGCGTGGTCCTCGGCTGCGAGATCGGCGCCTGCTGATCCCTGAACCTGAGAAGGTCCACCGCCCCGGCCACCAGCGCCGTGACCAACTCGTCGCCCTGCGCTCGCTGTTCACCTGGGCCAAGCGAAACGGACTGATCTTCCGCAACCCCGCCAGCCGGATCAAGGTCGGGCGATACGAGTACGCCGTGCTGCAACCACTCGTCCCCGAGCAGGTCGACCGCTCCGTCGCGGCGGCCATCGCCCCGGCGACGCGGCTCATAGCTACATCGGCCGTGGGGGCCATCGGTACAGCCAATAACGGTAGTGACCGTTCCGCTTCTCGATCGAACAGGATTTCACGGCAACAGCCTTGGAATGAACGGCAGAGCGGAGTGCGGGCCTCTGCCGATCTCCGAGAACCGGTCGGTTCCCCTGCCCACCGGCGCTGACGCGGCGGGGCCTGCCGGAGGTGACATCCCCCGGCGGGCGGCGGCCCCTCCGGAAGCCGCTCGGACGGTTCCCAATGGGGCGAGGGTGACGACGCCTACCGAATCGCGTGTTCCGTCTCTACCGTCGTCTCATGAACATGACCAGAAGGCTCATGATCTTCGGCACCGTAACGGCTGCCGCTGCCGGCTTGCTGACGGTCGGGGCGCCTCCGGCCTCGGCCGACTCTCACTATGGCTGCACCTATCCGCGCGTTTGCTTCTACCTGACCGACGCAGACTTTCTCAACGACCATCCCACAGCCGCGTATCAGGATGTGACCAGCTACTACCAGAACCTCGGCTCGACCAGCCGCGGGGCCAACTGGGTGCTCAACACCCGCAACGACGACCGGGCGTACATACGGTACGTGGAAAACGGCCAGGTCAAGTACTTGTGCGTTACGCCCGACGACGGCAGTGGCGGCTCGATCGTGGAATTCGGCCCGTCAGAAACTGTCACGGGGATCCGGATCGATTGGGCCCCTACTTGCCCCTGAGTTTCGGCCTTGGGGACCAGTGGAACAGCCGTTACTGACCTTTGCGGCGTGATGTCGTTGGGGGCTGACGATGTGTGATCGTCGCGGTATGCCGGTTGTGTGAGATATCCGCAGGGTGGTGGGCTGACGCCTGAACGGCAGGCGTTTCGCGAGCGGATCCGGCTGGAGGCCGCGGAGCGATTTGCTGCGGGTGTCTCCAACGTCGAGGTCGCCAAGGACTTACGGGTGAGTGTGCGCTCGGTGCAGCGCTGGCGTCGGGCCTGGCATGACGCCGGCACAGAGGGGCTGCGGTCTGCCGGGCCCGTCTCACGGCCCAAGCTGAGTGAGGCCCTGTTCGCCGTGCTCGAGCAGGAGCTGGCGAAGGGGCCGGTCGCGCATGGCTGGCCGAACCAGACGTGGACGCTGGCGCGGATCAAGACGCTGATCGGGCGCCGGTTCCACAAGAGCATGACGCTGTCGGCGATCGCGCAAATGCTGCGCCGGCACGGCTTCAGCCACCAGGTCCCGGCCCGCCGAGCCATCGAGCGCGACGAGGGGGCCGTGGCGGGCTGGGTGAAGGAGACCTGGCCGCAGGTGGAAGGTCCGTGGCGGCGCTCGACGCCTGGCTGTGCTTCGAAGACGAGGCCGGCTTCTCGATGACGCCGCCCACCGCACGGACCTGGGCCAAGCGCGGACTCACGCCCGTTATCCGGGTGCGGGGACGCTCTCAGCGCCCCTTCTCCGTCGCCGCTCTGGCCTGCTACAAGCAAGGTGAACGCTCACGGCTGATCTATCGGCCCAAGCGGCACGTCGATCACAAACGCGGCGGCCGACGCAGTTTCGCCTGGACCGACTACCGCGACCTGCTCATCGCCGCACACCAGCAGCTCGGCGCACCCATCGTGCTCGTGTGGGACAACCTCAACGTCCACAAGGACCGCCGACTACGGGAGTTCATCGACACCCACGACTGGATCACCTGCTACTTCCTCCCGGCCTACGCACCCGACTTCAACCCTGTCGAGGGCATCTGGTCCCTGCTGCGACGCAGCAGCCAGGTCAATACCGCCTTCACCGACCCCGACCACCTCATCAGCACGCTCCGACACGGTCTCCGCCACATCCAGTACTGCAGCAACCTCATCAACGGATGCCTCGCCGAAACCGGCCTCACCATGACGACACCACGCCAACAAAGTCAGTAGGAGCCGAGGCCTTTCATCACAGTCCGAACAATGTTGCCGCGTTGTCGTGGCACACGGCTCGCAGCCACTCCGGCCCGAGGCCGAGCCGCTCCAGAGCGTGGAGCTGGTGTACGTACGGGTAAGGGATGTTGGGGAAGTCGGAACCGAGCAGGATACGGTCGCCGAGCCCGGCGAGCCGAGGCAAGGCATGGCGGGGGAAAGGCATGAATCCCTCGGTGAAGTCAGTGAACGTCATGGTGGTGTCCAGCCGGACCTCCGCGTACTGCTCGGCGATGCCGAGGAAGTCCCCGTACTCGGGCATCCCCAGGTGCGCGACGATCAGCCGTAGCTTCGGGTGTCGCGCCAGTACCTGTGCGATCGGCTCGGGGCCGGTGTGTTTGCCTGGAGCGGGACCGGAGCCGCAGTGGATCACCACGGGGACCTGGGCCTCGGCCAGCACCCCCCACGCCCGCTGGATAAGTTCGTCGGCCGGGTCGTAGGCCCCTACTTGTACGTGCGCCTTGAACACGCGCGCGCCCGCTTCGACGGCCTCTCGAACGTACGTCTCGACACCCGGCTCGGGGTAGAGGGTGGCGGTGTGGAGACAGTCGGGGTTGCGGTGGGCGAAGTCGGCGGCCCAGCCGTTGAGCCAGCGGGCCATGCCGGGCTTGTGCGGGTAGAGCATCGAAGTGAACGCCCGCACACCGAACTTGCGCAGCACAGCAGCGCGTTCCGCCTCCTGCTGCCGGTAGCTGATCGGCCACTCCAGTCCGCCGGTCAGCGGCCCCTGCGCGTCGAAGTATTCCCAGACCTTGTGCAGGACGCGCTCGGGCATGAAGTGCGTGTGGACGTCGATCAGTCCGGGAAGGCCGAGCCGGTTCCAGAAACGGCGGACCTCACCGGCCTCTTCATCCAAGGCCACGTCGCTTGTCGCGCCTCGCGAACTTGTGCAACTGACAGGTGCCATTCGGTGATCGTTCACGTCTCCCACGATCAGCCCTGGCGACGGGGTGGGTCCAGCCCTTGTCCTACTGACGGCGTGAGTGATCGGTCACCAGGGCCACTGATCTCGTGGGCGATGGCACGGACCGACGCCCGGTGCTCACGGCTGCCTTCACTTCGTCACGACAGCCGTCGGTCCGAGAGGCATCGTGCCGCCGCCGTCCTGCACGGCGGCTGGGTCGGGTTGCCGCAGCCGCACAAATATCTCTGCGCCTGGAAGCAGGCCGCCCTCAAGCGGGAGCAGACGCCCAACCTCGTCGCATTCCTCGCCTCCGACGACCCCCGGACGAATTCAACCGGGACTCTCCGCGCGGCGTCCACACCCCAGCGCCAACGGCTGCACCGATGCTCCCGGGATCAAGATCAACGGCTTAGCGTTAACCGCTGTACCCATGTTCCCCAAGGCCGGAGAACCGGGTCAGCGCGCTCACGCCCTGACCATGATCGTTCTCAGCGCCAACCGCTGTACCGATGTTCCCGAGGCCGATTTCACCCGAGAAAGCGCCCCCTCCTTGAGGGGCAGTCACTTCCTGCACCGGGTCAGGGAGCCGGTGCAGGAAGTCATCAGCCAGGGACGAGCTGATGACAACCGGGCACGATGGGGAGCTGTGCCCAGCCGCGGGGGATGCGTTCGCGGTCGCTCAGGGACGGTGGCGACCGAGGTACTGCCGAACGCCGCCCCCGCGGCCCCGTACGTGAATCGGGAAGCAGCCACCCGACGCTGTCCAAGCTCAGTCGTCGTTCACTCCTGAGCTTCGGAGTGATCGTGATCCAGGCGGTCCGCGGCGGCCAGCAGGAGCTCGGTGGTGTGCCGTACGTGGGCGCACAGGGCTGCCGCCGCAGCCTCCGGGTCCCTGGCCAGTGCCGCTTCGAGCAGGGCGCGGTGCTCCCCGGCCAGATCCCGGCCCGGCTCGTCGCCGAGCGGCTGCGACCACCGGCGGTAGAGCTCCGCCTCGTCCCGCAGGCCGAGGGCGATCCGAAGCAGTCGCTGATTGCCGCAGCCGGACAGAAGGGCCTCATGGAAGGCGGCGTGGGCGGCGGCCCAGCCGTCGTCGACGCGCTGGTCGTCGCCTTCGGCGGTGTACGGGGTGCGCTCCAGCGTGTGGTGGGCGGCGACGAGGTGGGACTCCCAGGACAGGTCGCCCTCGACCACCGAGCGGCGCAGCACGAGGGTCTCCAGCTCGACGCGGGCCTCGGTCAGCTCCCAGAGCTTCTCCCGGGACAGCGGTGTCACGACGAATCCCTGGTGGGGCTCCGACCGCACGAGCCCCTGTTCGGTCAGGCGTACCAGGGCCTCGCGCAGCACACTCACGCTCGCGTCGTAGTTCGCGCTGAGCACCGGGAACTTCAGTCGGTAGCCGGGCAGCAACCGGCCGCTGAGGATGTCGGCGCGCAGGCGCGCGCCCACGTCGTCACTCCGTGTCTGCTTCCCGCCCGTGGCCACCATGTGCCTCACCTTAGAGCGAGATCGAATCGTCGGCAAACTTTCGAAAGTTCATTGACTGGTCGAATTTCCTGGCTTACAACGGTGCCTAGCGCTTCGGCGACGACGCCGAAGACGACACCGCCTGGGAGCGTCTGAGATGCGTATGGCGAATGCGGCCGGCCGGCTGATGCTGCTGACGGATGACGGTTGGTCGGATGTGGAACGGGCCAGCCGCGGACTGTTCTCGGCCGATCCGCAGGAGGTCTACGAACGCTGGGACGAGTTCCGTCACTGGGCGGCTCACGCCCAGCCGACCGGTGGGGTGACGATCGACGAGTCCGAGCTGCGGTCTCCGGTCCCGCGACCGCGCCAGACCCTGGCGATCGGCCTGAACCACCGGGACCACGCGGACGAGTCCGGGTTCACCGTCCCGGAGAGCCCCCCGGTCTTCACCAAGTTCGTCTCCTCGATCACCGGCCCGTACGGGGACATCTCCCTGCTCGAAGGCAGCGTGGACTGGGAAGTGGAGCTCGTCGCGGTCATCGGACGCCGCGCCTGGCAGGTGAGCGAGGAGCGAGCCTGGGCGCACGTGGCCGGCCTGACCGCGGGACCGGACATCTCCGAGCGTGATCTGCAACTGTCCGGGCCCGTACCGCAGTTCAGCCTCGGCGAGTCGCACCCGGGCTCCGGCCCGATGGGCCCCTGTCTGGTCACCCCCGACGCGTTCGACGACCCGGACGATATCGAGCTGGGCTGTGCGATCAACGGTGAGGAGATGCAGAAGGGCCGTACCTCGGACCTGATCTTCTCCGTTCCGCAGCTGATCACCCGCCTGTCCGCGGTGCTGCCCCTGCTGCCCGGAGATGTGATCTTCACGGGCACGCCGGCCGGTGTGGGTCTCGGCCGGAACCCGAAGCGGTTCCTCGCCGACGGCGACGAGCTCGTCTCCTATGTCGAGGGCGTCGGCGAGCTGCGCCACCGCCTGGTCCGGGCCTGACAAGGGAGCGATGGCATGGGACTGCACCGCCTCACCTCGATCACCATCGGGGTGCCCAACGTGGCAGAGACTTCCCAGTACTACGCGGATTTCGGCCTGCGACCGACCGGTGACGGCGCCTTCGCCACCGTCGACGGCGGGCAGCAGCTGAAACTCGTCCACACGCCCACGAGGCGACTGGTCGAGATCGGCATAGGCGTGGACGACCGCGACGACCTCGACCGCGTGTCCGCCTCACTCGCGCGCCTGGACCTGGCCGGCGCGCGGACCGGGAACACGCTGGTGACCGAGGAACCCATCGGTGGCGTGCGAGCGGTTCTCGATGTCGCCGAGCGGCTGAAGCAGCCGCAGATCGAGGCCACCCCCTACAACGGGCCCGGACGGATGGAGCGGCCGGGGACGAGGGCTCCCGGAGTGTTGCGCGAGGGGGCCGTGCGGCCCCGCAAGCTGGGGCACGTCGTCATCGGTTCCACCGACCAGGAGGCCACGCAGCGGTTCTTCACCGACGGACTCGGCTTCAAGATCAGTGACTCCGTGCCCGGCATGGCCGCCTTCATGCGCTGCTCCACGGACCACCACAACGTGCTCGTGCTGTCCGCGCCGCTGAACTACCTGCACCACACGTCCTGGCAGGTCGACGACATCGACGAGATCGGACGCGGGGCGGCCGCGATGCTCGAGGACCATCCCGAGCGGCACGTCTGGGGACTGGGCCGCCATCACATCGGCTCCAACTTCTTCTGGTACCTGAAGGATCCGGCCGGCAACTTCTCCGAGTACTACTCGGACCTGGACTGCATCGTCGACGACGCGCTGTGGAAGCCGGAAGTCTTCGAAGGCGCCAAGGGACTCTTCAACTGGGGACCGCCTCCGCCGCCCTCCTTCCTGGAACCGGAAGACCTCGCCGCCCTCATGACCGGTGCGCACGCGCCCCGGTGACGGACCCTGATCACCTGGAGAAGAGAGAGCCCCTTTCCATGCGCACCATCGACACGTCCGTACTCATCGTCGGGGCCGGACCGGCCGGCCTCACCGCGGCCGCCCTCCTCGCCCGCGACGGCATCGACACGATCACGGTCACGAAATACCAGGGCACCGCCAACTCGCCCCGGGCCCACATCACCAACCAGCGCTCCGTGGAGGTCTTCAGAGACCTCGGGATCGAGGACCGCGTCCGGGCGCTGGCCACCCCCCATCACCTGATGGGCAACAACGTCTGGGCCACCAGCTTCGCCGGCCAGGAGTTCGCGCGGCTGATGACCTGGGGCACCGGCACCCTCCGCAAGGCCGACTACGAGGCGGCCAGCCCCTCCCAGATGTGCAACGCCCCCCAGCACGTCCTCGAGCCGGTCATCCTCGAGGCGGCGCAGGAGGCAGGTGCCGAGATCCGCTTCTCGACCGAACTGGTGCAGATCCGCCAGGACGAGGACGGGGTCCTCGCCACGGTGCGGGAGCGCACCACCGGTTCCGAGTACGCCATCCGGGCCCAGTACGTGATCGGCGCCGACGGCGGACGCTCCAACGTCGCCTGGGAGCTTGGATTCGCCTTCGACGGCGAGGCAGGACTCGGCGCCGCCGTGAACGTCTGGCTGGAGGCGGACCTCACTCGGTACACCGCTCACCGACCGGGCGCGCTGTACTGGATGTGCCAGCCCGGGAACGACTACTGGGTCGGCAGCGGCACGTTCATCTGCGTCAAGCCGTGGACCGAGTGGGTCATGCTGTTCATGTACGACCCCGCCGACGGCGATCCCGACCTCAGCGAGGAAGCGCTGCTGGCCCGTGCGCACACCACCATCGGCGACTCCGACGTGAACGTGAGGATCAAGGCGGTCAGCCGCTGGGAGATCAACCACATAGTCGCCGACGAGTACCGCAAGGGCCGGGCCTTCCTCGTCGGCGACGCCGCCCATCGTCACCCGCCCGCCAACGGCTTGGGCTCCAACACCTCCGTCCAGGACTCCTACAACCTGGCCTGGAAGCTCTCCGTGGTCATCCGCGGCCACGCCGGGCCGGAGCTCCTCGACAGCTACCACCAGGAGCGCCAGCCCGTGGGTCGCCAGGTCGTCGACCGCGCCATGAAGAGCGTGCAGGACATGCTGCCGATCTCGCAGGCCCTCGGATTCCGCCCCGGCCAGAGCGCGGAGGACGGGTGGGCCAGCCTGGACGAGCTCCTCAGCGACAGCGACACCGGGCAGCAGCGTCGCCGTGAACTGCGGGAAGCGGTCGAGCTGCAGAACTACCAGTTCAACTGCCACGGCGTGGAACTGGGCCAGCGCTACACGTCCGGCGCGGTGATCGACGACGGTACCCCGTACCCGCCCTTCGAGCGTGATCCCGAGCTGTACTACCACCCCACCACCCATCCGGGCGCCTATCTGCCGCACGCCTGGCTCCAGCACGGCACGGAGCGCGTGTCCACGCTCGACCTCACGGGCAGCGGGAAGTTCTCCCTGCTCACGGGGATCGGTGGCGAGCCATGGCTGAGCGCGGCGAAGAAAGTCGCGGCCGACTACGGCATCGACCTGACCGCACACAGCGTCGGCGCAGGGTGCACCTACGAGGACGCGCTCGGGGACTGGGCCCGGCTGCGGGAGACCGGGGACCGGGGATGCCTCCTGGTGCGGCCGGACCGGCACATCGCATGGCGCAGTCATGACCTGTCGGCCGACCCGGAGCAAGAGCTGCGCAGGGCCCTGGACGTGATCCTCGCGCGCGGCTGACAGCTCCGTCCGCCCGTCCCGTTCGCCCATCGATCCGGACTGCCGTCGCCCCCGACCGTGTACAGGGCCTCGCGGTCGGGGACGGCGCACGAACCGGCCCCAGGGAGGAACATGCGGCCGGTTGACGCGCTCTCAGCACTGAACTCCAGCAGACAGATCTGCTGGAGTTCAGTGCTTTCAAGAGGCCCGAGAAGAGCAGAGCGTGCCGCCTTCTCGGCTTGCCGTCAGGCTCGGGCGCGAGGCCGTTGCTGAGGGCTTCGGCGATCTTCACGACGCGTTCGGCCTGGTGGCGAGCGGCGTCACGGGTCTGGTCGCCGATGGGGTTGTTGCCCTGGGCGTCGACGTGGGAGGTGCCGTAGGGGTTGCCGTCGACGAACTTGACCGGGTCGGTGTAGCCCGGGCTGACGATCAGGCCGCCGAAGTGGTGGATGGAGTTGTACAGCGCCAGCAGGGTCGACTCCTGGCCACCGTGGGTGGTGGCGGTGGTGACGAAGCCGCTGTAGACCTTGTTGGCCAGCTTGCCCTGGGCCCACAGGCCACCGAGCGTGTCGATGAACTGCTTGAGCTGCGAGGAGATGTTGCCGAAGCGGGTCGGGGTGCCGAAGATCACCGCGTCGGCCCACTCCACGTCGTCCGGGGTGGCGACCGGGATCCCGGCGCTGGCGGCGGCGTGGGCGGCCCAGGCCTCGTTGGAGGCGATGGCGGCCTCGGGAGCGAGCTCGGCGGCCTTGCGCAGGCGGACCTCCGCGCCGGCCTTCTCCGCGGCTTCCGAGATCTCCTTGGCGATCTCGGCACTGAAACCGGTCGAGGAGTAGTAGACGATGGCCAGCTTGACGGGCGAAGTCACAGTTGATCTCCGTTCACTGCTGAGTGCATGTGCAATCGCGGCCCATGGCGGACATGACCGGCCGACACCCCATCGTTCTGGGGGCGGCAGCGGTCAGCCGCGAATCTGGTTGAAGCGTAAACCATATCCCCCGCAGGGTGTCGCCACTGTGGCGCAAACCTCGCCGGCCAGCTTTCGCATCTTCACCTGACGGGGCATCGTTCGCCGCCGGTGGATTCTGCCTCAGCGGCGTACCGGACGTGCCGATCAGAGCCGTCTACGAACAGGGGGTCGCAGCCTTGAGCGTCGTGTCCGACAACCGCGGTGTGGACGGCGGGGGCCTGGGGATGCTGCTCGCGGCCGGTCGGCTCGCTCGTGTCACCGGTTCTTCGTGGAGGAACAAGGAGTTCGCCCGCAGCACCTCGCCGGCGGAACTCGAGGTCGAGCCGGTGCCGCAGGGGACGCTCGCCGAGCGACTGAGGGCGGGGGGCTGCGGCATACCCGCGTTCTTCACACCCGCCGGGGTGGGCACTCAGGTCTCCGACGACGGGCCGCCCTGGCGCTACACCGCCGACGGGACCGGCCAGTGCGCGGGCCATGCGCGACCCGTACTGCCCGATGCGCAGAACGACCTGCTCCATACCCGGTACACGTCGTCGGCCACGATGTAGTCGAGGTTCAGCGCGGCCGCGCTGCCCAGACCGCAGCCGCTCATCAGGTCAACGAGCGACATGAAGGCGTCATCACCCGCCGCGCGTATCGCGCACCGTTGCTTGAGGGACGAGGTCGGCCGCGAGGGTCGTACTGCGGCGTTTTGACGCCGAGCAGCGGGTTGTCGGAGAAGATGCCCAGCCGATGCTCGTCGAGGAGAATCGCGCGCGGCTTGTAGACAGCGCTGGCCTGAGTGGCCGGTCTCGTTCGCGCTCATCAACACCTCGACGTGTGCCTGCCAGGCGCCGACGCGGTAACCGGATCCGAGCAGGCGCGGACCGTCAGACCGCGGAGCCGGTCGGGACGGACGGCCCGGCCCCTTGCCTCTCTCCCCCGGCGGTCACGGGCCGGCGGCCAGGGCCGCGTGGGTGGGCCGCCGGGCACCTGGGCCGGCCGACGGGCGGCGAACTCCTTGCGCAGCACGGGCAGGACTTCCTCGCCGAGGATGTCGAGCTGCTCCAGCACGGTCTTCAGCGGCCGCGTGGTCCACCAGGAACAACTGGCGCTGGTAGTCGCCGAAGGACTCCCGGAAGGTCAGCGTCTTGTCGATGACCTCCTGCGGGCTGCCGACCGTGAGCGGGGTCTGGTCGGTGAACTCCTCCAACGAGGGGCCGTGGCCGTAGACCGGGGCGTTGTCGAAGTAGGGGCGGAATTCGCGGACGGCGTCCTGGGAGTTCTTGCGTATGAACACATGGCCGCCGAGTCCGACGATGGCCTGCTCCGGATTGCCGTGGCCGTGGTGGGCGTAGCGCTCGCGGTAGAGGTTGATCAGCCGCTGGAAGTGTTCCTTGGGCCAGAAGATGTTGTTCGCGAAGAAGCCGTCGCCGTAGTAGGCGGCCTGCTCGGCGATCTCCGGGCTGCGGATCGACCCGTGCAGCGGCGTGCGGAAGCGTCCCTCCCAGTCCACGGCGTCCTCGCGCCACAACCGGTGCAGCAGTGCGTAGTTCTCGATGGCCAGTGGGATGCCCTGGCGGATGTCCTGGCCGAACCAGGGATAGACCGGTGCGGTGTTGCCTCGCCCCAGCATCACATCGACACGCCCGTCGGCCAGGTGCTGCAGCATCGCGAAGTCCTCGGCGATCTTGACCGGGTCGTTCGTGGTGATCAGGGTGGTGAAGATTCCGAACTGCATCGCGCTCACTCGTCCTCCAATTGGTTCATCCGATTGCATGCACACACAACACAATTCCCCTGGTGGCCTCTGGTGCCCTGTTCTCCCCCATGCAGCGTGTGACCTCGCTCGCTTCTCATCGGCGGAGGCCCGTGCCATGACAGAGGCGAGATGGCTCAAACGGCTCATGGGGTCGGGATCCGCAGCCGCATCACGGCTCCGGAGGCGACCGCGCCCACCGAAAGAACCCCGGCGAAGAGCAGGAAGGCGCCCGTGGCCGACATGTGCTGCGTGAGGACGCCGAGCCCGATCGCGGGGACCGCGAGCCCGACGTAGGACGACAGGAACAGGCCCGCGAGCACCTCTCCCCGCGAGCCGGCGTCGACGAGTCCGGCCACGGTCGACAGGGCGCTCTTGAACGCCAGCCCCGTGCCGATTCCCACGATCACGCCGCCGACGGTGAACATGCCGAGGTCGGCCAGGGCGACCCCGAGGCTGGAGACGGCCATGCCGAGCGGCAGCAGCACCGTCGAAACCGCCACGGTTCGCCGGGTGCCGAGCGAACCGACGGCAACCTGCCCACCCGCGGCGGCGCCGAAGAGGGCGAACACCGTCAGACCGGCCACGACATGCGAGTCGGTGCCGATCTGCTGCACCAGGAAGCTGGGAGCCAGCGACGTGAACAGCCCGAGGACCGCGAACGCGAACAGCCCCAGCAGGCAGGCGCCGCCGAATACGGCGCGGGCCTCACGCGGAACGGAGATCTTCTGCACCCGGTAGCGCGGTGCCTCCTCCGGCGGGTCGACCGTCTCGGCCACCAGGCTCATCCCGACCGCACCGATCACGAGCAGGACGGCGAACAGCAGATACGGCAGGCGCAACGGGGAGGGCGCGTACTCCGCGAGCAGCCCGGAGATCAAGGTGCCGAGTCCCAGACCGCCCAGGTTGGCGACACCCGCGACGACCTCCGCCCGCCGACGGGGGGCACCGGGCCGCGCCCGGGCATGCAGCTCCGCCAGGTGGGCGGTGGCCGTCGAGGTCGTCACACCGACCGCCAGGCCCGACAGAACCCGCCCGACGAGTAGACCGGTGAGGCTCTGCCACACCAGGAAGACGGCTGCCGAAGCGGCCGCCAGCAGCAGGGCCGGCACCAGGATCCGTCTGCGTCCGAGCCAGTCCGAGGCATGGCCGGCCACGTAGAGACTGACCATGACACCGACGGCGTAGGAAGCGAAGATGACGGTGATGGTCGCCATGGAGAAGCCGTCGCGTTGTTGGTAGATCGGATAGAGCGGGGTCGGGACGGTCGTAAAGGCCATGGCGACGAGGAAGGCGTACGCGGTGACCCAGAAACCCGCTCCATGGTCGATCAGATGCCCCTGGCCACCTCGGTGTCGGCCAGGGGGAAGGATTCCCAGACCAGCGCGGGTCAGATGCCCTCGTCCGCCTCGGTGCCTGCGCTGGGGATGGGTTCCGGCACTCGCGACGGCGGACTCCCGGCTGGACGGTGTCGAAGACTGACCGGACGGTGTCGAAGGCTCAACTGTGCTTCGCATTGGACGTCACCTCACATGTCGTAAACGTCCTGACCACGGTCACCCCCTGGCCTCACATCCGTCCAACAGATGATGGAGAATGGTTCCATCTCCAACAGAGATGGAGTCGCCGAGGCGAGGAGGGCAACGCGCCGTGGAACTGCGCCATCTCATCCACTTCGTCACCGTGGCCGAGGAACGGAACTTCACCAGGGCGGCACAGCGGCTGCACATCGTTCAGTCCGGACTGTCCAGTTCGATCCGGTCACTGGAGCGGGAGTTGGGAGCGGAGCTCTTCCGCCGTTCGACTCAGCCGATCGAGCTCACCACGGCGGGCAGGGCTTTTCTGGGCCACGCGCGGCGGACGCTCTCCGCAGCCGAGGCCGCGCGAGCGGCGGTGGAGGACCTGAGCCACCTCCTCACCGGAACGCTGCTGATCGGAACGATGCAATGGATGCAGTCGATCGGGCTGTCCAGCTGGATCCAGGCTTTCCACCAGGCGCATCCGGGCGTGGAGGTACGACTGCATCAATCGGGATCGCAGCGGCTGGTCGAGCAAGTCCGCCGCTGTGAGCTGGACTTGGCCTTCGTTTCCCTGCCCCAGCAGCCACCCCCCGGGCTGGCACTCACCCATCTGCTGACGGAACGGCTCGTCCTGGCCTGCCCCAGCGGCCATCCCTTCGCGAACCGCGACGCGGTGACCATCCGGGAGCTCGCCGACGAGCGCTTCCTCGACTTCCACCCGGAGTGGGGCATCAGGCCCCTCGTCGACCGCGCCTTCGCGTCGGAGGACGTACAGCGACGGAGTGTCTGCGAGGCGAACGACATCAGCCTCGTCCTCGACATGGTGCAGCACGGCCTCGGTGTCGCCGTGGTGCCGGAGAGCGCGGTCGAGCACCACCACCCCGACGTGGCGGTCGTGCCCATGGGGGGAACCCCCCTCTTGCGGGACATCGACCTCGTGGTCCCGACGGGCGGCCCGCACAGCCCCGCCGCCCGTCGCTTCCTGGAGTTCGGTCCCGAAGCGGTCCGGCGTGCGGCGCTGGGAGACCATCGGTGACACCGGGTGTGACCAGGTGAGAGCACGTGATGGGCTCACCGGTCCGGGCTGTCCGGGAATCCGGACCGGTGAGCCGTCAGTGGGTAGCGGCCGTCAGGCGTCGATGCGCAGGGGTGCGGCCGTACGCTCTGCGATCTGGTCGGCCGTGACGCCGGGGGCCGTCTCGACGAGGACGAGCCCGTCGCCCGTGACGTCCAGGACGCCGAGGTCGGTGATGATGCGGTGGACGCAGGCCTTACCGGTCAGCGGCAGGCCGCACTCGGGGACGATCTTCGGCGAGCCGTCCTTGGCGGTGTGCTCCATGAGCACGATGACGCGGCGGGCGCCGTGCACGAGGTCCATCGCGCCGCCCATGCCCTTCACCATCTTGCCGGGGATCATCCAGTTGGCCAGGTCACCCCGGGCGGAGACCTGCATGGCACCAAGGACGGCGGCGTCGATGTGGCCGCCGCGGATCATGCCGAAGGACAGCGAGGAGTCGAAGAAGGACGCGCCCGGCCGGACGGTGACCGTCTCCTTCCCCGCGTTGATCAGGTCGGGGTCGACCTCGTCCTCGGAGGGGTAAGGGCCCACGCCGAGGATCCCGTTCTCGGACTGCAGCACCACGTCCACCCCGGCCGGGAGGAAGTTCGGCACCAGCGTCGGCAAGCCGATCCCGAGGTTCACATAGGAGCCGTCCACCAGCTCGGCCGCCGCCCGGGCGGCCATCTCGTCCCTGTTCCAAGCCATCAGCGTCGCACCGTCCCTCGTGCCGGAGGCGCGGAGACAGTGCGCCGTTCGATCTGCTTGTCCGCGGCCTGTTCCGGCGTCAGCGGTACGACCCGCTGGACGAAGACTCCGGGGAGGTGGATCTCGTCCGGGTCCAAGGCGCCCGGCTCGACGAGTTCTTCGACTTCGGCGAGCGTGACGCGACCGGCCATCGCGGCGAGCGGGTTGAAGTTCCGGGCAGAGCGGTGGAAGACGAGATTGCCGTGCCGGTCTCCCGTCGCGGCCCGTACGAGTGCGAAGTCGGTGGTGATGCCGTGCTCCATCGCATACGGACGACCGTCGAAGTCGCGGACCTCCTTGGGTGGGGAGGCGAGGGCGACGGATCCGTCCGAGGCGTAACGCCACGGAAGTCCGCCGTCGGCGACCTGCGTGCCCACGCCGGCCGGGGTGAAGAAGGCCGGGATACCGCAGCCGCCGGCCCGCAGCCGTTCGGCGAGCGTTCCTTGCGGTACGAGCTCGACTTCGAGTTCGCCGCCCAGGTACTGCCGGGCGAACTCCTTGTTCTCGCCGACGTACGAACCCGTGACGCGTGCGATCCGGCCGGCTGCGAGCAGGATGCCCAGCCCCCTGCCGTCCACGCCGCAGTTGTTGGACACGACGCTCAAGGACGTGGCGCCTTGCTCGTAGAGCGCCTGTATCAGGACATCAGGTATGCCGCTGAGGCCGAAGCCGCCGACGGCGAGTGACGCTCCGTCGCCGATCTCCCGGACGGCGTCGGCGGCCGTCTCCCAGACTTTGTCCACGGGTGGTTTCCCTTCATGGCATTACGGCCCCCAAGGCACCCACTCGCGCGGTGCGCCGAAGGCGGTCAAGGCGCCGCTGACATACGACGCGTCATCGGAGGCCGGGAAGACGAGCCGCCGTTCACGCTGGCGGACGGGCGGCTCCGGCCCCAGGAACAAAACCGGGGGCGCGGCTCGGTGTCAGGGCAGAACAGGTAACCGCGCCCCCGGGGTCTCATCACATCGGTGGTTCGGCACATGCCCGGCAACCGGTGCGGTCGCGGAGCAGGCGCGCGTACGCACGGGTCATGGGAGCGGCTTTCGGTGAAGAGGGTGCGGCCGCCGGCTCAGGCGGTGCGGTCCCACGCCGTCCCTCCGGGTCAGGCCCGCACCAGGCGGTGCCGCAGTTCCCCGATGCCTTCGACATAGCTGGTCAGTTCCTCACCGGGGGCGAGGAAGCGCTGCGGCGAGCGCCCCATCCCCACACCGGCCGGCGTCCCCGTGAAGATCACATCTCCCGGTAGCAGCGGCAGTACGGCGGACAGGCGGGCGATCAGCTGGGGGACAGAGAAAATCAGATCCGAGGTACGGCCCTTCTGCACCTCTTCGCCGTTGATCGAACAGCCCAGTTCGAGGTCGTGGGGATCGTCGAACTCGTCCGGAGTGACCAGATACGGGCCCATCGGGGCGAAACCCGGGTACGACTTGCCAAGACTGAACTGCGGTACGGGCCCGGAGAGTTGAATGTCCCGTTCGGATATGTCCTGCCCCACCGTCAGTCCCGCGACGTGGCCCCAGGCCTGCTCCTCGCTCACCTGCCAGGCGCGCCGTCCGATGACCGCGACCAGCTCCACCTCCCAGTCCACGCTGCCTTCAGGCAGAGCGACCTCCCCGTACGGTCCGGTGATCGACGAGACGAACTTCGTGAACACCGGAGGGTGTTCCGGCACAGAGAACCCGGACTCGTTCGCGTGATCCCGGTAGTTCAGCCCGATCGCCAGGATCTGACGCGGCCGCGGAACCGGTGACCGCACGTCGGACTCCCTCAGCACCACATCACCTGCCGGCGGCGCCTGGGCCGCCCAATGACGGAACTGATCCCATCGCTCGAAGATCTCCTGCGGATCGGACGAGAACAGCCCGCCACTGGCCCGCTCCACATCCGTCCAGCCCTCTGTGGTCAGCAGCACCAGCCGACCGGCCACATTCGCAATACGCATCCCACACGCTCCCTGACGGTCGTCTTCGGTATCGCCACCGAAGGACACATAAAGTCTTAAGAGGACAGATTCGATAAGTCAAGCAACTTTCGAAAGTTCTCGACTCGCGATCACGAGGTGGCGGTGAGCCAGGGGTAGCGCGCGGTGTCGGCGTCGCCGTAGTCCGGATCCAGGTAGATGTGGAGTCGCTGGATCTTGCCGCCGCGGATCTCGAAGACGTTGCAGAACCGCCCGCCGAGTCCCTCCGTGGCTCGCCAGGCGGTGCCGTCGGCCAGCACGCCGTGCGTCGTGCCCTCGACGACCACATAGTCGCCTTGAGTCACGTAGTTGAAGTAGGCCACCTCGTGGACCACTGACTGGAACAGCACGAAGATGTCCCCGAAGAGCCGCCGAACCTCTTCGATGCCGCGGGCGGGCGCGTGCTTGGGGAAGCAGACGTAGGCGTCCTCAGCGAACAGGTCGGCGAACTCGCGTCCAGCGTCCATCCGCTTGAAGTAGGCCTCGGCAACGGCCTTGCGGTCCTCGTTGGCGGTGGTGTCGGTCATCGCAGGTTGTCCTTTCCGGCAGAAGGAACCCGGAGCCCCCACCGAAACGGGGAGCGCGGGGAGGAAGAAGCGGAGTCAGGCAAGGTGCATGCCCGCGTCGACGACGAGGTTCGCGCCGTTGATGCCGGGGCAGTCCAGCAGGAGCATCACCGAGGCGGTGATGTCCTCCGCGGTCGGCAGGCGCTTCGCCGGTGTGCGCTGGCGCATCGCTTCGAACCAGTCGCTGCGGACCTGGTCCGCTCCGTCCACCGCGGCGGTCCCGGTGACGACTCCCGGGGTGATCGCGTTTACGCGCACCGGCGGGATCTCCACCGCGAGGGAGTTGACCAGCCCGATGATCCCCGCGTTGGCCATGGAAATCGTCGTCGAGCCCGGAACCGGTCGCCACATGGACAGACCGCTGAACATCACGACCGACGCGTCGTCGGAGAATTTCGGCAGCGCCTTGTGCACGGCCGTGGCGTAACCGACGGTCTTCATCAGAGACGTACGGGCGCAGTCGTCCGGGCGGAAGTCCTTGATGGTGTTGAAGTCACGGTCCAGGGCCGTGAGGACCAGGTGGTCCACAACATCCATGTTTTCGAACAGTCGCTCAAGCGAGTCCCAGTCGGTCAACTCGCACTCGGCGCCGGTAGCCAGCTCCCCGAGCTCACTGGCGCGCGCCTTCGCGTACGCTTCGTCCCTCCCCGTGATGGTGACGCGCGCCCCTTGCCGGACACAGGCCTTGGCCACCTCGAATCCCAGTCCCTTGGTGCCGCCGATGACGACGACATGACGTCCTGCACGTACCATGATTGATCCCTCTTTTCTGTCGTCAGAGATGGAGTTCCGGTGTCACGCGGGTCGGCGCCGGCGGTTCCGCGCGGCATAGCCGATCAGGCACAGAGCGGTGACGAGACCGAGAGCGACGGCTGCCCCACCCGGGCGGGCACCGGTCAGACCCTCCAGTCCGAGCACATGGTCCAGTGACCATTGCCCCGGGCCCGTGAAACCGAGCGCCGCGGCGAGGACGCCGTAGACGAGAGCGAGTTCGTAGCCGCCGGCCTGGGCCCAGATCCCCTTGGACACATTCACCGAGGCCGCGACCGCCATCGTTCCCAGGCCCATCGCCGCCCCCAGGGCGGACAGCAGTCCGAGAGCCATCAGAGCAGCGGCGGTCATTTCACAGAAGGCGGCCAGAACGACCAAGGGCTTACCGGGCCGGAACCCCCACGGCTCGAAGACCGTGGCGGTGCCCTTCGGGCCGAAGCCTCCGTACCACCCGAACATTTTCTGTGCGCCGTGGCCGAAGAGAAGCCCACTGAGGAGCAAGCGCAGCAAGAGAAGGCCGATGTCCATGATGATGATTCCCCTTCGGAATGGTCACGTGAGAGCGAGCACCTGCTGCATGACCTGCCGCAGGGTCTGTACGGGGTCGCCGACCAGGTCCAGCGACCGCCAGGCGACGTGCCTGTCCGGGCGTACGAGCAGGCAGCCCCGGTCGTCCACTTCCCTGAGCCGACGCCAGTCGCCGTACACGTCGGCGTACTTCAGCCGGTATCCCACGGGCCGACCGGCTATCTGGACGCCCAGCTCAGCTGAGACCTTTTCGGCGGCCTGCAGCCACGCCTCGCCACCGATGCCTGTGATCAGGGCGAAGCGGTCGTCACCGACCAGGTCGAGGGAGGAAATCCGCCGACCGTCGTGTTCGAGCCAGGCGTGCGGCAGACAGGCGCCGGGGAAAGTGGTCGGGTGGTAGTACAACTCCGGGTCACGGGTGTACGAGGGTTCGGCGGTGCCGTCGGAGACGACGGCATCCGAGTCGTAGCGCTGCCCGAGCTCCACACCGTGAGCGTTGAAGTGGTAGTCGTTCTCCTTCAGCACCGCCTCGAGCTGCCGACGCCGCTTCCTGCCTTCCTCGCTCGGGCTGAAGAACTCGGCGAGTGCGGCACTGCCCTCGTCATCGGTCTGGCCCGAGCGAACACCGAGAATGGAGGGGATCTGGGCGACGAGACCGACACTCTTCAACGCTCGGTCGATCACCTGCCTGCCGACCGGACGGCGCTCGGCGTGATAGCTGTCCAGCAGTTTCTCCCCGGCCTTGCCCTTGACCGCCAGGGCGATCTTCCACGCCAGGTTGTAGGAGTCCTGGACCGATGTGTTGCTGCCGAGCCCGTTGGCCGGAGGGTGACGATGAGCGGCGTCGCCGGCGAGGAACACGCGCCCCTTGCGGTACTCGGTGGCGATCACATGGTTCATCTGCCACTGGCTGATGTCCTTGATCCGCACCTCGACGGAAGGATCCCCGATGGTCGCGCGTACCCGGGCGAGCATGGCCTCTTCACTGAGGTCGATCTGCTCCACCGAGGGGTCGTGGACGACGATCAGGACCCACTCGGTCCAGGGCTTGACGCAGATGTAGGTGCCGGAGCCGAGCCAGAAGTCCTTCCCCGGCTGGATGGTGAAGAACAACGTCCCCGGCCGGTGCGCCCGGTACTCGGTGAGGTCGGCCTCCAGCCACACATTCACCGCGTGGCCCAGTCCGGTCTCTCCCTCCAGCGGGAAGTCGAGCCGCTCGGCGACAGTGCTCCGGCCGCCGTCCGTGCCGATCGCGTACTTCGCCTTGATGGTGTACGTCTCACCCGTGTTCCGGTCACACACGGTGCCGTACACCGCGTTCTCGTCCTGGGTGATGTCGATCAGCTCCGTGGAGAAGCGCATCTCCGCCCCGTACTGCAGTGCCACGTCGAGGAGGATCGGCTCCAGCAGGTGCTGCCCCACGTTGTGCATCTCGCACGGGCTGGCCGCCTCGTAGTCGGCCTTGCGGTCGGCGCGGGTGCCCCACGCCTTCATCCGGGCGAGCTCCTGTCCGGCGAAGCTCGTGGCCCACACGTTGTCGCCCATCGACTCACCCGGCATGGCCACCGCACGGACGCGATCTTCGATGCCCAGGTCGCGATAGACTTCCATCGCACGCTGGTTGGTGATGTGCGCACGGGGTGTGTGCGCCGTGGCGGGGTATTTGGTGACGGTGATCGCGTCGACCTCGGAGCGCGCGAGGAGCGCGGAGGCGGTCAGGCCCGCGGGCCCGGCCCCGACGACGAGTACATCGGTCTCAACAACGGGCATGAATGAGTCTGCCTCTCTGTCGGGCAATGGCTCAGGGGTTGGGATGACGAAGCCGGTCTTCAGGCCTTGTGCGCGCCGGTCATGAGTGCGGCGAGGTCATCGGGGTGGAGAAACGACGGGGGCGGCGGCGGGCCCCAGTTGAACAGCCCCAGGGCACCCTCAAGGTCCTCGGGCGTCCACAGTTGGTCGTCGACGATGCAGTCCATGTCGGAGTAGTACTCGGAGAAGTTGCCGGCCGGGTCCTTCAGGTACCAGAAGAAGTTCGACCCCGCGTGATGACGCCCCAGCCCCCACACATGGCGCTCCGGGTGGTCCTCCAGCATCGCGAAGGCCCCTCGCCCGACCTCGTCGACGTCCTCGACCTGCCATGAGGTGTGGTGCAGGAAGTTCACCGGGGCATCGACGACCAGGACGTTGTGGTGGTCGGTGGAGCAGCGCATGAACGCGCCGTGGCCCTTGATGGAGTCACTGACCTTGAACCCGAGCCCGTCGGTGAAGAACCGCTGAGTGGCCTCGTGATCGACCGACCCCACGACGACATGACCGAGCTTGCGGGGGCGGACGGGGTGTTCCCGCAGGAGTCCCGGTGCTCGGCCGTCGGTGCGTTCGATGCGGCCGGGCCCGTTGTAGGGGGTCGGCGGTTCCTCGGCCTGCTGGATGCGGTCCGCGATCCGCACCACGGCACGGAACCCTGCTATGGGCTCCTCCGTCACCAACGCGCCGTCCTCACGTCGGACCCTGAGGTCCAATTTTGCGAGTCGACGCGTGATCCGCTCGAGATCGTCCTGATCGTCAGCACCGATGTTCACCTCGATCAGGCGTCGCGTCGGGGCGTGCACGATCCTCAGTTGCTGTCCACCGTCGCGCGTGGTGAACCAGCCCTTGTCGTCCTGAGTCAGACCGAAGTCTCTGTAGTAGGCGACCGTCTCGTCGACATTGGGCACTCCGATGACGAGAGAGTTGAGCCGGTGGAGCGGCATCGTTCCACACTCCTTAAATGGATGCTGAAGTAGTCCCAAAAGCTCGTATTCGGCCACCCGGTAGGCATCTCACAGATGCGCAGATCCGCTCATGGCTGAGGGGCTCGTCACCCAGCACTGGACCGGGGACGATCCTCCTTCCGAAACGTCGTCCGATCACACGGGCGAAGCGCACCACACCAGCTACTCCGCCCGTGACCCGCCCGCATCGGGCGTTCATCTCGGTGCCACATGTGTACGGCACCACATTCGACTAGTCAATGAACTTTCGAAAGTTGCCTTGATGTTCGTGCCGGAGTAGCGTGCGGCCCTGGGCAACCCTGACGACGGGAGCGCCACCCGGCGCCCACCAGCGAGACCGAGTCGCCATCCCGCCGGTCGGCCCGTATCCGGCCGAGCCAGGTCTGGCCACCCGGCGACTGCGCGCACACGTCGCACTGACGTCACAGCCGCCGATCGCAAGAACAGAGACGAATCGAATGCCAGGCCACAGCCCCACCGGGGCTGTGCACCGAGACACCGATTCAGGGCGATCATCCGAACGATTCACCTACTGCGGAATAGATAGCTCTTCGCCTCTGCTTTATTGCTTGCGCAACCAACAACATGGTACGCAAGCCAAGGGAGAAAGCCCAGGCACACAAAGCCACAGGGCGGTCCTCCGGGAATCACACATCCACAGGAAGACGAACATGAGCATCGAGAACAGCTACCCCAACAGCCGGCTGACGCCGGAGAACACCGGCATCCTGCTGGTGGACCACCAGAGCGGTCTGATCCTGGGCGTACAGGACCACGACCAGAACGAGGTCCGGCGCAACGCCCAGGCCCTCGCCCGGGCGGCGAAGGTCTTCGGCCTGCCGATCGTGGCCACCACCTCCGCCCCTCAGGGCCCCAACGGCCCGCTGCTGCCCGAGCTGATCGCCGAGCTGCCGGACAGCGCACCGGTGATCGACCGCAACGGCGAGGTCGACGCCTTCGACGACCCCGCCTTCGAAGAGGCGGTCCGGGCGATGAACCGGCCCAACCTCGTCGTCGCCGGCGTGATCACCGACGTGTGCCTGATGTTCGCCTCCCTGTCGGCCAAGGCTCGCGGCTACAACGTGCACGCCATCCCGGACGCCTCCGGCACCACCAATGTGCTGGCCCGGGAGACTTCCCTGATCCGCCTGCAGGAGGCCGACATCACCCTCAACTCCACAGTCGGCGTCCTCTCCGAGCTGCTGCGCGACTGGAAGAACCCCGGCGGCCCCGGCACCGCCGAGATCTTCAGCACGCTCGCCATGCCCTTCTACGGAGCGGTCGTGGCCAGCCACACCGCCGCCAGCAAGGGCTGACCACCCACCGGTTTCGCTGTGGCGGCCGACCACACCCCGGCGGCCACGGCGAAATCGAACAACCACGCATCACGCTGAAGCGCCGAGGGGCCCCTCGGCGCTTCAGCACCCTCCCCAAGCAAGGTCTCTTCGAAGGACCTTGACACAAGACGTCACGACAGAGCGCTTGTTGAAGCCTTGGCAGGCTGCACACTCGAGGAGTCGGCGATGGATGGAACCGGAAGCACTCACCTGGACGGACAGCAGACCGTGCGTGCCTTCAGCAGCGCAGCTCGCCTGCTCGCGGACCGGTTGGGGCAGGAGCTTCGACACCGGACCGGCATGCGCCAGATCCACTACGAGATCCTCGCCTGGCTGTCCGAAACGCCTGACAGACAGATGGCGATGAGCCACCTGGCGCACCGGATGGGAGTGTCGTACAGCCGGCTGTCCCACCTGGTGAGCCGCATGGAGGCCTTCGGCTGGCTGGAACGCACGAGGAGTCCGATGAACCAGCGCATCCACCTCGCAAAGATGACCGGTGCCGGCATGCTCGCGCTCCAGTCCGCAGTCGCCTGCCAGGTCGAGTGCGTACGCTCCCACGTTCTCGGAAGGCTTACTCCCGTCCAGCTGAATCAGTTGCGGGAAATCAGCGAGGCACTGATGGGGCATCTGACCGACCGATTCACGGCAGCCGCCGACGTACAGGGCGAGGCCACGGGGACCGCCTGAAGCTGCTGTGGCGTGGCCCCCATCGAGCGACCTCGCTTCGGCAACCGAGGACCGGCCGCGGTGGCGGGTAGTGAGGCTCTCCGCGATGCGCCTGCTGAATCGGCTCACGGGCCGCGTGTCCGCCTACCCCTTACACCATGCAAGAATGATGTATACGCACACAATAATGTGACGCACACAGGGAGGCGGGCGGAATGCCGCGGAGCGGAGCAGCACCCGGCACCAGAGGGTTCAAAGTCGGCCTGTGGAGGTCGCTGATGGAGGTGCACACCACGGTACTCCGCAAGATCGAGCGCGAGCTCGCAGAACGCCACAAGCTCTCGATCAGCGAGTTCGACACGCTGGTGAATATTCCCCTCAGTGGCACCCGGCTCCGTGAGCTGAAGGACCGTGTCGTCCTGAGCCAGAGCGCGATCAGCCGTCTGTGCGACAGGCTGGCGGACCGTGGGCTTATCACCCGCTCACCGGTGGACGAGGACATGCGCGGCGCGGCGATCCAGCTGACCGACGCCGGCCGGAAACTGCTTCGCAGCGCCGTCCGCACAAACGCCGAAGTGGTGGAACGAGAGTTCGGAGATCGGCTGTCCGAGCCCCAACTGGAGTCGCTGCGCGAGATCCTCGACCAGCTGCACACGAGAAACCACCCGGAGAGCTGCGAAACCACCCAGTAACGTCACACCCGATCCGGCTTGGCACCCATAGCCCCCCGGAGCCGCCGGCATCACGACGAAACGGCGGGTGACGGCAGCGACTGATCGCGCTCCAGCCGGTCGGCAGCCGACAGCAGAAGTTCGGTGGTGTGCCGCACGTGGGCGCACAGAGCCGCTGCCGCCGCTTCGGGGTCCCGGGCGAGTGCGGCATCAAGAAGACGACGGTGCTCGTCGGCCAGGTCTCGACCCGGCTCGCCACCGAGCGGCTGTGACCACCGGCGGTAGACCTCGGCCTCATCCCGCAGCCCAAGGGCTATCTGTAGCAGCCTCCGATTGGCGCAGCCGTCCAGAAGTGCCTCGTGGAAGGCGCCATGGGCAGCGGCCCAGTCGTCATCGACACGACTGTCGTCGCCTTCGGCGGTGTACGGGGTGCGTTCCAGTGTGTGATGGACCGCCACAAGCCTGGATTCCCAGGCGAGGTCTCCCTCGACCACCGAGCGCCGTAGGACCAGAGCCTCGAGCTCGATGCGGGCGTCGGTGAGCTCGCTCAAGGCATCTCGAGAGAGCGGCGTCACCATGAACCGTTCCTAGAGACTGAGCGGGAGTGAGTCCTGCTGCCAGGACTCGTGCTCGGTCGTGTGCCCCGAACGGTGTTGGGCACGCTGGTCTCCCG
>NZ_JBEYYC010000052.1:0-28566 GCF_040645355.1 Streptomyces sp. NPDC046805
GCAGGGGGGACCCTGTGGGAGAGTAGGACGCCGCCGAACAAATTTTGAGAAAACCCCCGTACCGGGAGACCGGTACGGGGGTTTTCTGCGTTTGGGTCCTCGACTTCCTTTCGCTTTAATTTGTGATCTTCTTCGTGGGATCTTCAAGGGCCTAGAGCCGGCCTGCCGCCTTCAAAGCCAGATAGGCATCTGCCAATGCCGCTGCCATGTCGTCCGGTGCGGCGTCGACGACCGTCACGCCATGGCGGCGGAGTCGTTCCGCGGTGCGATGACGTTCCGAGTGGGCCTGCGCTGCGGCCGCGGCCTCGTAGACCGCTTCGGCGTTCCCGCGAGCCATAGCCATGCGGGCGATCTGGGGGTCGGCCACAGACGCCACGAGAACTGTGTGTCGCTGGGTGAGCTGGGAGAGCACGGGCAGCAGACCCTCCTCGACGGCAGCGGTGTCGAGGGTCGTCAGCAGAACGATCAGGGACCGGCGAGGAGCCGCACGGAGGACCGCGGCCGTGAGGCCGCGTGCGTCCGTCTCGATGAGTTCCGGCTCGAGCGAGGCCATCAAGTTGACCAGAGACGGGAGGACGTCATGGGCCGTGCGGCCCTGGACCAGAGCGCGCACTCGGCGATCGTAGGCGAGGAGGTCCACGCGGTCGCCGGCGCGGGACGCGAGTGCTGCGAGGAGCAGCGCGGCGTCCATGGATGCGTCCAGGCGTGGGGCGTCGCCGACGTGGCCCGCCGAGGTTCTGCCGGTGTCGAGGACCAGGAGGATGTGACGGTCGCGCTCCGGGCGCCAGGTGCGTACGGCGACCGTGGACTGGCGGGCCGTGGCGCGCCAGTCGATGGATCGGGTGTCGTCGCCGGGTACGTACTCACGCAGGCTGTCGAATTCGGCGCCTTCTCCACGGGTCAGGGCACTGGTGCGGCCGTCGAGTTCACGCAAACGAGCGAGTTTCGAAGGAAGGTGCTTGCGGCTGGCGAACGGGGGCAGAACCCGTACAGACCAGGGCACTTTGTGGGCGCCTTGGCGGAAGATGAGGCCGAGGGGGCCGTAGGAACGGATGGTCACGCGGTCGGCCTGGTGGTCGCCGCGGCGGGTGGGGCGAAGGCGGGTCGTCACACGGCGGCGTTCGCCCGGGGGGACGGTGAGGCGATGACGGGATGCTTCGTTCTCGGTGCCGGGCTGCCAGCTGCTGGGAGGCCAGGCGTCTCTTAGCTGGGCCCGGAGCTTGCGGGGGGAGGGATTGGTGATCGTGAGTGTTACGTCGGCGGTGTCGCCCGGGCGTGTGGAGGTGTCGCCGGAGCGGGTCAGGACGAGGCGTCGCACCGGTGCGGCGAGCGCGAAGTCGCAGGCGCAGGCCACGGCCAGCGGTGCGTTGACCGCGAGGATGCCTGTCCAGCCCGGGTCCCAGATACCGACGGGGAGCGAGCCGAGGGCCGCGAGGAGTGCGGCGCGTCCGGTGAACGCCATCAGCGGGGAACGGGGACGTGGGCGAGGATCGCGGTGATGACGGCGTCCGCGGTCACACCCTCCATCTCGGCCTCGGGGCGCAACTGAACGCGATGGCGGAGGGTGGGAAGCGCCAGTGCCTTCACGTCGTCGGGGATGACGTAGTCGCGGCCTGTCAGCCACGCCCACGCGCGTGATGTCGCCAGAAGGGCTGTGGCGCCACGTGGGGAGACGCCCAGCGTGAGGGACGGGGACTCGCGGGTAGCGCGGCAGATGTCCACCACGTACGCCGTGATCTCCGGGGAGACGGTCGTCTTGGCGACAGCGACGCGCGCGGCCTCGAGGTCGGCGGGGCCCGCGACCGGACGCATGCCGGCGGCGCGCAGGTCGCGCGGGTCGAAGCCTTCGGCGTGGCGCGTGAGGACGTCGATCTCGTCCTGGCGCGAGGGGAGAGGGACCGTCAGTTTGAGGAGAAAGCGGTCGAGTTGGGCTTCGGGGAGGGGATACGTGCCCTCGTATTCGATCGGGTTCTGGGTCGCGGTGACCAGGAACGGCTCCGGGAGTGGGCGGGCGGTGCCGTCGACAGTGACCTGGCGTTCCTCCATGGCTTCCAGGAGGGACGACTGGGTCTTCGGAGGGGTGCGGTTGATCTCGTCGGCGAGAAGGAGGTTGGTGAAGACCGGGCCGGGCTGGAAGGAGAACTCGGCGGCGCGGGTGTCGTAGACGAGTGAACCGGTGATGTCGCTCGGCATGAGATCGGGGGTGAACTGGACGCGTTTGGTGTCGAGTTCGAGGGATGAGGCGAGCGCGCGGACGAGCAACGTCTTGGCGACTCCCGGGACTCCTTCGAGGAGGACGTGTCCGCGGCAGAGCAGGGCGACGACGAGGCCGGTCACGGCGGGGTCCTGGCCGACCACGGCCTTGGCGATCTCGGCGCGCAGGGCCTCCAGAGAGGCACGGGCGTCGCTCGGGTTCCCGGCGTACCCGGCTTTGTCAGTGGTCCGGTACATCATGGACGGCGTACCTCTCGTTCGAGGGCGTCGAGTTGGTCGGTGAGGGCGATGAGGGCCGCGTCGTCACCGGGTGGCGGCCCGAAGAGGAGTGCGTGCAGGGTCTGTTCGTCGCCGTGGAGGTGGGCGGACAGAGCGGGGAGCAGGGCTTCGGGTGCGTGTGCCTGGGCGGCCGGAACGCCTACGAGAGGGGCGATGCGGGTGCGGGTGGTGGAGCGAAGAGCGGCGGACGCCCGATCGCGGGCGTTGGTTTTGCGATAGAGGCGGGCGTGGCCTTCGACGGTTTCGGAGGCACGGATGACGACGGGGAGTTGCTCGGGCACGAGGGGGCCGAGTCGGCGTCCCCGCCAGAGGGCGGCGAGGGCTGCCGCGACGAAGAGCTGCAGTGTGCCCCAGAGCCAGCCGGAGGGCAGCAATTCGAGCAGGCTCTTCCGGTCGCGTGAGTCGGTGGCCGAGGTGTCGGAGAGCGAGGGGAGGTACCAGATCAGATGGGGGCGGGAGCCGAGGAGTTGGAGGGCGAGCGAGGCGTTGCCCTGCTTGTCGAGACGGTTGTTGTAGAGGATGCCGGGGGAGCCGAGGACGACGGTGTCGCCGCGTCCGGATGCCGCGGGGAGGCGTACCAGGGTGGCCAGGCGCTTGCTGGGGTAGCACGCGTTCGCGTCGAGGTGCGTGGTGGTGTAGCGGACACCTCCGGTGTCGGCGGTGCCCGCGCGCCGGGCGGCGGGCAGCGCGCAGTCGGGGGACAACGCGGAGCCGGAACTCATGGCGGGGGCAGCCATGACGCCGGGTGCGAGGCGTCCGACGGACCAACTGCCGGCGGCGACGAGCACGGTGCGCCCGCCGGAGCGGACGATCGCGGAGTGCAGTTCCGTCTGCTGTCGGTGGGTCAGCAGGTCGGGTGCGGTGACCAGGAGGGTGGTGTTCGGGCCGACGGCATCACGGGCCTCGTCCAGGGTGGTGACCACGCGCGTGGACACCCCGCGGCCGGCGAGGAGCGCGGAGACGGCGTGGCTGCCGTGGGAGTCGGGGGAGCGCGGGTCGAGGACGTCGTGCCGGACGCCGGAGCGGACGACGGCGATGGCGATGGCGCCCACCAGGAGGAGGGCCACGGCGAGTACGACGCCGCGCGCGCGGGTCCACACCTGGTGGGGGGTGGGCGAGATCGAGGTGGGCGGGAGCGTGGCTCCGGCGGTCATTCGGCGGCCCCCTGGCGGGTGTTGGGGGCCGTGTTGGGGGTGTTGTCGGCGAGGACCGGTTTGGTGCGTTCCAGGTCGCGGTCCAGTTCGGCGATGCGGTGGTACGCCTGCTCGCTCGCCCTGCGACCGCCGTATGTCACGTCGTCGAACTCGCGGGCCGCATCGCGCAGTCGGGCCGTGTGCGAGGGCAGCGTGCGCCCGGCTTCCGCGGCTGCCTCGTCGGCGGTACGGCCGGGGCGGACGTCGAGCAGGGCGCGTTCCTCGAGGGCGCGGACAAGGGCCCGCATGCGTTCCTGGACCGCCTGGTTCCAGTGGCCCTGGGCGGCGTGTGCCTCGGCGGCTGCGCGGTGTTCGGCGGCGCTGCGGTGGCGCTCGTCGAACAGGGCTGGGGCGGAGGCGGGTTGGCGTTGCGGAGTGCCCAGGCGCCACCAGAGGGCGGCCAGGACGGCGATGACGGCCAGGCCCACCACGAGCAGGCCGAGTGTCCCTCCGGGCGTCGCGGCGGCGGCGCCGAGCAGCTTGTCGAGCCAGTCCCAGAAGGCGTTCAGGGCGCGTCGGAGCAGGCCGGGGTCGTTCTCGTGGTACATCCGCTTGGACAGCTCGCGCCGGGCCGCTTCCCGTGCGGGGCCGCGGGGGATGGTCACCGGTGGCTCGTCGTCCGAGCGGGGGAGTGACAGTACGGCCGTGTCGCCGGCGCGCAGCAGGGCGCGTAAGACAGCGCCCGCGGCGCGTGGCAGGAACGGCGCCGTGGTGAGAACTCCCCCCGCCCGGCTCACCGCATCAGCTCCCCAGGACGGTACCGGGGGTGCCGTTTCCGTAGCCCTGGACGCCGGCGGCGCGGGCCAGTTCGAGGTCGAGGGCCTCGCGGCGGATGCGTTGGTCGATGTAGAGGAGCGCGGTGACGCCCGCGGTGATGGGCAGCGTGATCATGGAGCCGATCACCGCGCCGATCCCGCTGATGATGAGGAACGTCCAGCCGATGCCCCCGCTGCCCTTGAGGTAGTCGGAGAAGCCGTCGCCGCTGAACGCTATGGCGAGCGCGGCGAAGGGCAGCACGATGATCGATGCGACGATGTTCGCGATGAGCGCAGCGAGCAACTGGATGCCGAAGATCCGCCACCAGGAGCCGCGGACCAGCTTGACCGACCGGCTCATCGACTTCAGGATGCCCTGCTTCTCCAGCATCAGCGCGGGCGCTGCCAGGGAGAAGCGGACCATGAGCCACACAGCCACCACGACGGCCACGATGATGCCCAGGGCCGCGAGCCCGACGGCGGCGGCCCTGCCTCCGCCGGACGCCCACACGAGGATGCCGGGCAGCGCACCGCAGAACAGTACGCCGCAGGTGATGAGGAGCAGCAGGAGGATCAGGCCGACCAGCTTGAGGGCCTGCGGGCGGGCATCGCGCAAGGCTTCCGCGGTCGTCACGGACTTGCCGAGCACGGCACGGCTGGTCACGGTCGCCAGCAGGGCGGTGGCGATGATCGTGCCGATCATGGAGATCAGGGCGATGACCCCGTCGCCGGCAAAGGCCTCGCCCATGGCACGGCCCACCTGGCTGAGGGCGACGTTCGGCTCCCTCAGGCCTTGGAGGCGCACGCTGTCGTTCAGGAAGAAGCCCTGGAAAAGGGTGACGGCGAGTTGTGTGACGACCGCGATGGCCAGCGAGATGCTCAGGACCGTGCGCCAGTAGGTGCGCATGGTGGAGACGGCACCGTCGAGGATCTCGCCCACACCGAGCGGGCGCAGCGGGATCACGCCGGGCTTGGCCGCCGGAGGCGGTCCACCCCAGCCGCCGCCCCAGGCTCCGTACCCGCCGTACCCGCCGCCTCCGTACCCGCCGTGGCCGCCGCCGGGAGGACGGCCGCCCCAGCCCGCACCCGGGGGAGGGGGCGTCTGGCCCTGGCCCGGGCCACCGGTGGGCGCGGACCACTGGCCGGGTGGCGGCTGCTCCTTGGACCACTTCGAGCGGGGGTCCTGTGGGTTCTGGCCCGGCTGCTGGGCGGGTTGTGCGGGGCCGGGCCGGTCGTTCGGCTCGGCAGGTCCGGGCGCGCCCGGTTCCTGCCCGTCGGACGTGGCGGATCCGGGCGAAGCCCAGCCCGGAGTGTCGTTCATCGAAGCTCCTTCACGGTCCCCGTGCGCCATCGCGGCGGCAGGTCGGCAGCCATCGTGCCACGGGGCGGCCGCAGGGGAACCGGCCGCGGTATGGGCTGCACACCTTCAATTGTCCGACGGATACGGGGCAGACTGACCGCATGGCTGATCGGGACGTACGAACCGGCGAGGACAAACGATCGACCGAGATCCCTTCGATCCGTTGGGAGGAACCACCCGAAGGCCCCGTCGTGGTCCTTCTCGACCAGACGAGACTGCCGGCCGAGGAGGCCGAGCTGGTGTGCACGGACGCATCGGTCCTGGTCGGGGCGATCCAGTCGCTCGCCGTGCGCGGGGCGCCGCTGCTCGGCATCGCGGGGGCGTACGGCGTCGCGCTCGCCGCCGCCCGGGGCTTCGACGTGGACGAGGCCGCGAGCGCACTGCGGGCCGCCCGGCCCACCGCGGTGAACCTTTCCGTCGGCGTGGACCGGGCCCGGTCCGCGTACCGGGCTGCGCTCGCCGAGGACGGGGATCCGCAGCGGGCCGCCGCGGCGGCGTTGGACGCAGCGCTGGCGCTGCACCGCGAGGATGCCGAGGCCAGCACCCGCATGGCCGGACACGGGCTGACCCTGCTGGACGAGCTGCTTCCCGGCGGCGGCTACCGGATCCTCACCCACTGCAACTCCGGTTCGCTGGTGTCGGGCGGTGAGGGGACGGCGTTCGCGGTGGCGCTTGCCGCGCACCGGGCCGGGCGACTGCGCCGTCTGTGGGTGGACGAGACGCGTCCGTTGCTGCAGGGCGCGCGCCTGACGGCCTACGAGGCGGCCCGTAGCGGCATGGCGTACACGCTGCTCACCGATAACGCGGCGGGTTCGCTGTTCGCGGCGGGTGAGGTGGACGCGGTGCTGATCGGGGCGGACCGGATCGCGGCGGACGGATCGGTGGCGAACAAGGTGGGGAGCTATCCGCTCGCGGTGCTCGCGCGCTACCACCATGTGCCGTTCATCGTGGTGGCGCCGGTGACGACGGTGGACCTGGACACGCCGGACGGGGAGTCCATCGAGGTCGAGCAGCGCCCCGGCTTCGAGGTGACCGAGCTGGGGGCGCCCCAGGTGCCGGTGCAGGGAGCCGGAGGCGGGGTTCCGCTGGCGCCCCTCGGGACGCAGGCGTACAACCCGGCGTTCGACGTGACGCCGCCCGAGCTGGTGACGGCCCTCGTCACCGATGAGGGGGCTGTCTCACCGGTGACGGCCGAGGCTCTCGCGGAGCTCTGCGCCCGGGCACGCCAGGCGGCGCTCAGCTAGAGGGGCTCCGGGGGGACGGGGGGATGACGGCGGCTTGATCGCCGCGATGTCGCCGGCAGACGGCACCGTCTGCGGGCGCGGGCAGACAGTGACCGTCCCATACGACTATCGTCACAGGCCAGTGACCCTGCTCACCAGCGAGCCTGTCACTGTTACGAGAATGGGATGATGTCGTTTATGAAGGGACGAGTCCTCGTCGTCGACGACGACACCGCACTGGCCGAGATGCTCGGCATCGTGCTGCGTGGTGAAGGTTTTGAGCCGTCTTTCGTAGCCGACGGCGACAAGGCGCTGGCCGCGTTCCGTGAGACCAAGCCCGATCTGGTGCTGCTCGATCTGATGCTGCCCGGCCGGGACGGCATCGAGGTGTGCCGCCTGATCCGGGCCGAGTCCGGGGTGCCGATCGTGATGCTCACGGCCAAGAGCGACACCGTGGATGTCGTGGTGGGCCTGGAGTCGGGCGCCGACGACTACATCGTGAAGCCCTTCAAGCCGAAGGAGCTCGTTGCCCGGATCCGGGCGCGGCTGCGGAGGTCGGAGGAGCCCGCGCCGGAGCAGCTCGCCATAGGTGACCTCGTCATCGACGTGGCCGGGCACTCCGTGAAGCGGGACGGGCAGTCCATCGCGCTGACGCCGCTGGAGTTCGACCTGCTGGTCGCCCTGGCCCGCAAGCCGTGGCAGGTGTTCACGCGCGAGGTGCTCCTGGAGCAGGTGTGGGGCTACCGGCACGCCGCCGACACCCGCCTCGTCAACGTGCACGTACAGCGGCTGCGCTCCAAGGTCGAGAAGGACCCGGAGCGGCCGGAGATCGTGGTGACCGTCCGAGGAGTCGGTTACAAGGCCGGACCCAGCTGACATGCCCGGGGACGGCGCCGCTTCGGGTTCCGGCGTGCCCGGAGCCCGTACGGGGCGGCCTGCCGGCCGGAAGACGGCGGGGTCGCTCCGTGGACGCTTCCTCGAGGGCGGGCTGCTGCAGGGCGGAGTCCAGGGCAGCCCGGTCGTGCGGCTGTTCATGCGCTGGGTGCGCCGGCCGCTGCTCCCCGTCATGCGGCTGTGGCGGCGCAACATCCAGCTCAAGGTCGTCGTCACGACGCTCCTGATGTCGCTGGGCGTCGTCCTGCTGCTGGGCTTCGTCGTGATCGGCCAGGTGCGCAACGGTCTGCTGGACGCCAAGGTCAAGGCGTCGCAGGGACAGGCCACGGGCGGGTTCGCGGTGGCCAAGCAGATGGCCGACGAGGCCGCCAGCGGTACCGGCGACGACACCTCGGCCGTGGACGGCCGGCAGTCGCAGAACGTCATCCAGTGGATGAGCGACCTCGTCGAGTCCCTGTCCAGCGGTGGTCAGGGCGCCTTCGACGTGGTCACGCTCCCCGCGGGCGACGACAGCGCCGGTGGGCGCAGCCCGCGCGGTTCGGGGTACGTCGATCCGTCCGCGAGCGTGCCGGAGGACCTGCGCGCACGGGTCAACGGCAGTACGACGGCGGCCCAGAGCTACACCCGCATCGCGTACAGCAACGGCAAGGAGTCCCAGCCCGCGCTGGTCATCGGGAAGCGGGTCAACGACCCCAACGGGGATCCCTACGAGCTGTACTACCTCTTCCCGCTCACCCAGGAGGAGAGGTCCCTCAGCCTGGTCAAGGGCACCCTCGCGACCGCCGGGCTCTTCGTCGTCGTACTCCTCGGAGCCATCGCGTGGCTCGTGGTGCGGCAGGTCGTCACGCCCGTGCGGATGGCGGCAGGCATCGCGGAGCGGCTGTCCGCGGGGCGCCTGCAGGAGCGGATGAAGGTCACCGGCGAGGACGACATCGCGCGGCTCGGCGAGGCCTTCAACAAGATGGCGCAGAACCTGCAGCTGAAGATCCAGCAGCTGGAGGACCTGTCGCGGATGCAGCGGCGGTTCGTCTCCGACGTGTCGCACGAGCTGCGGACGCCGCTGACGACCGTGCGGATGGCCGCCGACGTCATCCACGAGGCGCGCGAGGACTTCGACCCGGTGACCGCGCGGTCCGCCGAGCTGCTCGCCGACCAGCTGGACCGCTTCGAGTCGCTGCTCGCGGACCTGCTCGAGATCAGCCGCTTCGACGCGGGCGCGGCGGCGCTGGAGGCCGAGCCGATCGACCTCAGGGAGGTCGTACGGCGGGTCGTCAGCGGGGCCGCGCCGCTGGCCGAGCGCAAGGGCACGCACATGCGCATCCTCGGCGACCAGCAGCCCGTCGTCGCCGAGGCGGACGCCCGGCGCGTGGAGCGGGTGCTGCGCAACCTCGTCGTCAACGCCGTGGAGCACGGTGAGGGCAAGGACGTCGTGGTCAAGCTGGCCGCGGCGGGCGGCGCGGTCGCGGTCGCGGTGCGCGACTACGGCGTCGGGCTCAAGCCCGGCGAGGCGACCCGCGTCTTCAGCCGCTTCTGGCGGGCCGACCCGGCACGCGCGCGTACCACGGGCGGTACGGGTCTGGGGCTGTCCATCGCCCTGGAGGACGCCCGGCTGCACGGCGGCTGGCTGCAGGCGTGGGGCGAGCCGGGCGGCGGGTCGCAGTTCCGGCTCACGCTGCCGCGCACCGCGGACGAGCCGCTGCGGGGCTCGCCGATACCGCTGGAGCCCAAGGACTCGCGTCGCAACCGCGGACTGGACGACGCCGGTCTGCCGCGCGGCGGCGAGGCCAAGCGTGCCACGGTGCCGGTCCAGTCGACGGGCGGCCAGGTGCCGTCGTTGCCGCCGCGCGCGCCGATCGCGCAGCGGCTGCCCGCCGTCGTACCGACCGCCGATCCGACCGCGCTGCCCGGCAGCGGCGCGCGCGTGGTGCCCCGGCCCACCGGCAGTGCGCGCCGCCCGGACGACGCGTCCGCGGACACCGCGCGGGACGCGAGCCCGGCCGCCACGGGTCCCGGGGACTCGAACACTTCACGGGACGCCTCGGGGGCCGGCTCTGGCACCTCGGGCGACACATCAGGGGAGGCATTTCGTGGGCGCTGACCGCGAGGGGGGCGTTCGGCGCCCGCCGGTGCGCGCGGTGGCCTACGCCGCCTGCGGTGTCGTACTGCTGGCGGGGTGTGCGTCAATGCCCGACAGCGGTGATCTGCGGGATGTGGAGTCGACACCGCGCCAGGACACGCAGGTGCGGGTCTTCGCCGTGCCGCCCCGCGAGGGTGCCTCGGCCGGGGACATCGTGCAGGGCTTCCTGGAGGCGCTGACCAGCGATGATCCGAATTACGACACGGCGCGGAAGTATCTGACCGCCCATGCCGCGCGACAGTGGCGGCCGGAACGGTCCGCGACAGTGCTCGCCGACGGGCCGAGCACTCAGCCCGACCCTCTGATGGGCGGCCGGGACGACCCCCACAACCTCACCTACACGTTGGCCGGGGTCAGGGTGGCCACCGTCGACGAGCAGCAGGCGTATGCACCGGCCGCCGGCTCGTACAGCAAGAAGGTGCACCTCACCCAGGACACCAAGAGCGGGCAGTGGCGCATCGACGGACTGCCGCAGGGCGTCGTCATGGGCAAGTCCGACTTCCAGCGGAACTACACGTCCGTCAACAAGTACTACCTCGCCTCGAACACGTCGGTCGGGACGAGCGGGCAGCCGGTGGCCGTCGCCGATCCCGTCTTCGTGCGCAAGCGCGTGGACCCGATGACACAGATGGTGCGCTCGTTGCTCAAGGGGCCCACGAGGTGGCTCAGCCCCGTGGTGCGCTCGAGCTTCCCGACCGGTACGGAGCTGAAGAAGGGCGTCAGCTCGCTGACGCCCGACGACCAGAACCGGCTGACGGTGCCGCTGAACGACAAGGCATCCCGGGTCGGGGCGGCCAAGTGCACCGAGATGGCGACCCAACTGCTGTTCACGCTGCAGAACCTGACGCCCACGCTGGACTCGGTCAAGCTGCGGGGAGCCGATGGCAGGACGCTGTGCGACCTCAACGAGGAGAAGGCCCAGGCCATCGCCTGGCACGGCTCCGCGCGGCGGCCCGACTTCCTGTACTTCCTCGACAGCAAGCAGCGCCTGGTCCGGATACCGGGAGTCGACACGGGCACCAGCGCGCTGCCGGTGCCGGGCGCGCTGGGTGAGGGTGCCGCGCCGCTGCGGTCGGTGGCGGTCTCGCGTGATGAGCACACCGCCGCCGGGGTCAGCAGCGACGGCAAGTCGCTCTACGTCACCTCGGTGGCCTCGGGTGGTTCGCTCGGCGATCCGGTGGTGGTCAGCCGGGGTGCCACCGAGCACGACCGGTTGACGACGCCCACCTGGGATGCCCGCGGCGACCTGTGGGTGGCCGACCGCGACCCCCGCAACCCACGGCTGCTCCTGCTGGAGCAGGGCGCGGGCCGGCCGCTGACGGTGCGGACCCCGGAACTGCCCGGACGTATCAAGGACATACGGGTGGCGGCCGACGGGGTGCGGATGGCGCTCGTCGTCGAGAAGGACGGCAAGCAGTGCCTGCTCATCGGGCGCATCGAGCGGGACGACAAGTCGGGGCAGCCGCTGGCCGTCCTCGAAATGCACTCCGCGACTCCGGGGCTGGAGGAGGTCACCGCCATGTCGTGGGCCGGGGACAGCCGGCTCGTGGTGGTCGGGCGCGAGCAGGGGGGCGTGCAGCAGATGCGGTACGTCCAGGTCGACGGCTCCACGCCCGAGGGCCCGGCGCCGCCGGCCGTCACCGGGGTCAAGGCCATCGCCGCGTCCGAGGACGAACAGGTGCCGCTGGTGGCGTACTCGGAGGACGGGATCGTACGGCTGCCGTCCGGGGCGCAGTGGCAGAAGGTGGTCAAGGAGGGGTCGGCGCCGGTCTATCCGGGGTGAGCCCGGCCGTCGCGCGCAGCCTCCGTCGTCGTGCGCAGGCCTCCTGCACTCGTGTGGGTGACGGCCGCTGCGACCTGGGCGGCGTTGTCCACAGGGAGTTTTCCACAGGGGTGGCCGGGCGGCCCGGGCGTTGGCACAGTGGTGGCCATGCGGGGGTGGTGGCAGGACCTCACCGACCTGGTGCTGCCGGCCGAGTGCGGAGGCTGTGGGACGCCTCGCACGGTGCTCTGCCGGGAGTGCCGTGCCGCCCTGACCGGGGCCGCACCGTGCCGGGTGCGACCGGTGCCGGAGCCGCCCGGGCTGCCGACGGTGCACGCGGCGGCTCCGTACGCGGATGAGGTGCGGGCGACCCTCCTCGCTCACAAGGAACGGGGTGCGCTGGTCCTCGCCAAGCCCCTGGGCGTGGCGCTGGCCGGAGCCGTGCGGGCGGCGCTGCGGGAGGTCCGGGAGGGGAGCGGTGACACCGGCGGGCCCGCGCTGCTCGTTCCGGTGCCCTCCGCGCCGTGGGCCGTGCGGGCGCGAGGACACGATCCGGTACGGCGCATCGCGCTCGCGGCTGCCGGTGAGCTGCGGCGGGCCGGGAGGTCCGCGCGGGTGGCCCCGGTGCTGCGGCAGCGGCGTGCCGTGGCCGACCAGTCGGGGCTCGACTCCCGGCAGCGGCTGGACAACCTCGCGGGTGCGCTGGGCGTGGTGCCGGGTGGGGCGCGGCTCCTCGCCGGCGGTCGGCTCGTGCTGGTCGACGATCTGATGACGACCGGCGCCTCCCTGACGGAGGCGGCGCGGGCCGTGCGGGAGGCGGTCGCGTACGACGGAGGGGTGACGGTTGTGTATGCGCGCGCAGCTCGGGAAGGAAGGCAGGAACAGCCGATGGATTCGGTGAAGGAGGCGAGGGAGGGGGCATACGGCACACCCGGAATGGCCGGGACGAACACCGCCGGGCCGACGATCTGCGCGGGAGTGATCGCGGCTTCGCCGGATTCCTTCGAAATAAACCGGAACTGACTGCAACCTTGCATCGTTGCTGGTAGTGAGTGGACCAATTCACCTGAATGGAGGTACGCGGCAGTAGAGGGTGACGGCATCCGTCCGGGCGAGATATGTTCGGTTGTGAGGGAAAGGCGCAGGCCATCCCTCCCATATCCGAATGCGGTGCTGCGGGTTTTCCGCAATCACTCGTGTTGGTGGGGTGGAGATCTTGCCCATGGGGGAGGAGGAGGTGGACGTCACCGAGTCCGAGGTTCCGGCGCTCACCGGAGCCTGGTGCAAAAGGGAGATGCTCCGCCTCAGGAGCGGAGCGATCCGGGAACGGAGTTCTGCGTGGACATCGTCGTCAAGGGCCGCAAGACCGAGGTGCCCGAGCGGTTCCGCAAGCACGTGGCCGACAAGCTGAACCTGGAGAAGATCCAGAAGCTCGACGGCAAGGTGATCAGCCTCGACGTCGAGGTGTCCAAGGAGCCCAACCCCCGACAGGCCGACCGTTGCGATCGAGTGGAGATCACGCTCCGCTCCCGCGGTCCGGTGATCCGGGCGGAGGCGGCGGCCAGCGACCCGTATGCGGCACTCGACATGGCGGCGGAGAAGCTGGACGCGCGACTGCGCAAGCAGCACGACAAGCGTTTCTCGCGGCGCGGCTCACGCCGCATCTCGGCCGCGGAGGTCCCCGACCACGTCCCGGGCGTGGCGACGCTCAACGGGAACGGCTACCCCGTCCAGGAGGAAGAGGGGGACGGCGTACCGACCAAGAAGATCGGCTCGCTGGAAGTGAAGGGCGAAGGCCCCCTCGTCGTGCGCGAGAAGACGCACGTGGCCGCCCCGATGACCCTCGACCAGGCCCTCTACGAGATGGAACTGGTCGGGCATGACTTCTATCTGTTCGTTGATTCCGAGACCAAGGAACCGAGCGTCGTCTACCGGCGGCACGCCTACGACTACGGCGTCATCCACCTCAGCACGGACCCGATGGTCGCCGAGGTGCAATCCCCCGCGGCGGGCGGCACGCTGGGCGGCTGACCGCCCGGCCCATGACTGATGCGGTGCCCTGGGAGCCTGTGCGCCCCCAGGGGCACCGAGGTGCCACCGCTGCGCGCCCCCGCTCTGTGACCGCGGTGTGGTCCGGGCATGGAATCATGGCCGCAGCGGGCCAACGGGTGGGCCGCTGCCTTGGGTTGGCGATGGCACGGACCACAGGCCGCAGCCTTCAGGGGGAGGAACGATGGCGGACAGCTTCGGACCGATGCGGGACGGGGATGCCGACGACGGCGTCGCGGGCCTGGACCCGGACGACGCGGGATCTCCACGCAAGGAGCCGATCAGGGTGCTGGTCGTGGACGATCACGCCCTCTTCCGCCGCGGCCTGGAGATCGTGCTCGCCGCCGAGGAGGACATCCAGGTCGTCGGAGAGGCGGGCGACGGCGCCGAGGCCGTCGACAAGGCCGCCGATCTGCTGCCCGACATCGTGCTGATGGATGTCCGAATGCCCAAGCGGGGCGGTATCGAGGCGTGCACCTCCATCAAGGAGGTGGCCCCCAGCGCCAAAATCATCATGCTGACGATCAGCGACGAAGAGGCGGATCTCTACGACGCGATCAAGGCAGGGGCGACCGGTTATCTCCTCAAGGAGATTTCCACGGACGAGGTGGCCACCGCCATTCGTGCCGTGGCCGACGGGCAGTCGCAGATCAGCCCCTCCATGGCGTCGAAACTCCTCACCGAGTTCAAGTCGATGATCCAGCGCACCGACGAGCGCCGGCTGGTGCCCGCGCCGCGGCTCACCGACCGCGAGCTCGAAGTGCTGAAACTCGTCGCCACGGGCATGAACAACCGTGATATCGCCAAGGAGTTGTTCATCTCCGAGAACACCGTGAAGAACCATGTCCGCAACATCCTGGAGAAGCTGCAGCTGCACTCCAGGATGGAGGCGGTGGTCTACGCGATGCGGGAGAAGATCCTGGAGATCCGGTGACGCTCGGGCCGCAAGGGTCGCTCAGGCGAGGAGACGGGCCAGTTCTGCGGTGAGGGGCTCGCGGAGTTCGGGCGCGTCCACGCGTTCCACGCGCACGTCCGTGCAGTCCACCCAACTCGCCGCTTCGGCCAGGGCCTGGGCGAGGGCCGGAACCGCCTTCGCGCCGTCCATGGTGACCTGCCTGGCCACCAGCGTGCGGCCCTCGCGGGCCGGGTCGACACGGCCGACCAGGTGGCCGCCGGCCAGGACCGGCATCGCGAAGTAGCCGTAGACCCGCTTGGCCTTGGGGACGTAGGCCTCGAGGCGGTGACTGAAGCCGAAGATCCGCTCCGTGCGCGCCCGGTCCCAGATCAGGGAGTCGAACGGGGACAGCAGCGTGGTGCGGTGGCGGCCGCGTGGGGGCGTCTCCAGGGCCGCGGGGTCGGCCCAGGCCGGCTTGCCCCAGCCCTCCACCGTGACCGGGACCAGGCCCGAATCGGCGATGACCGCGTCGACCTGCTCGCCCTTGAGTCGGTGGTAGTCGGCGATGTCCGCGCGCGTGCCGACACCGAGGGACCGGCCCGCCAGGCGGACGAGCCGGCGCAGGCACGCGGTGTCGTCCAGCTCGTCGTGCAGCAGGTCGTCCGGGACGGCGCGCTCGGCGAGGTCGTACACCCGCTTCCAGCCGCGGCGCTGCACGCAGACCACCTCGCCGTACATCAGCGCGCGCTCCACGGCGACCTTGGTGCCGGACCAGTCCCACCACTCGCTGGTCTTCTTGGCGCCGCCCAACTCCGTGGCCGTGAGCGGGCCTTCGGTGCGGAGCTGCTTGATGACCTGGTCGTAGGCGCCGTCGGGGAGTTCGTGGTTCCAGTGCGGGCGGTCGCGGTAGGCGCGGCGGCGGAAGGCGAAGTGGGGCCACTCCTCCACGGGGAGGATGCAGGCGGCGTGGGACCAGTACTCGAAGGCGTGGGTGTCCTTCCAGTACGCGTTCTCGACGGTCCTGCGGCCCACCGCGCCGAGACGGGCGTACGGGATGAGCTCGTGCGAGCGGGCGAGGACCGAGATGGTGTCGAGCTGCACCGCGCCGAGGTGACGGAGGACGCCGCGGACGCCCGCGCGGTGGTCGGGGGCGCCGAGGAAGCCTTGGGCCCGCAGGGCGATGCGGCGGGCGTCGTCCGCGGAGAGGTCGGTGGCGAGGCGCGGGATCGTCATGCTTCCGCACGATAGGAGGTGGGACTGACAACGGGGGATGAGCTGCGGTTTTGCTGCCAGGAGCGCCTGTGTCCCTCGTCACTCGACCGTCGCTCCCGCCACTCACCGTCCCCCGCCGCTCACTCGACGCCCCTACGCCGGGTCGCCCGGCGCCGGCAGGTAGGGAGCCGACGAGGGCAGCCCCAGGTCCGACGGCAGCAGGGAGCCGACCCAGCTGTCCCGGCGTACCCCTTTGTTGTTGATCGAGGAACGCAAGGTGCCCTCGATGGAGAAGCCCGCGCGTTCGGCGACCGCGCGGGAGGCCCGGTTGCCGACCTCCGCCCGCCACTCCACGCGGTCGACGGACAGGTGGGTGAAGGCCCAGCGGGCGGCGGCCAGGGTGGCCTCGGTGACGTAGCCGCGGCCGCGGTGCTCCTTCGCGGCCCAGAAGCCGATCTCGCCGACGCCCAGGGCGCGCATCGTGATGCCCAGCATGCCCACCAGGTCCCCCTCGGGGAGGAAGAGACCGAAGGTGAACATCGAGTGGTGCGTCCAGCCGTCGGGCACCACCTGCTCGGTGAAGCTCTGAGCATGCTCGTGGAGGTAGGGGGAGGGGAACTGCGGGATCCAGCGCTGCAGCTCAGGGTCCTGCGCTGCCGCGTACACGGCATCGGCGTCCGGCGGGCCGGGGCTGCGCAGCACTAGGCGGCCGGTGGTGAGCGTGACGGGTTCCATCGGCCGATTCTCATCGGGCGCCCGGGAGGGTGCCAGCCGTTTACCGGACGGACCTGGCCGAACCGGTGTGAGAGCGCATGAGAGGGGGGACCCGTACGTGCCGCGTGCGTGCCTGCGTCCGCGCGCGTGAGCGAGTGATCACATTTCACGCAATTCCCCGGAGCGATGCGGCACCATCCGTGCATCCCGGCCGTTGTCCCTTTGTATGTTCCTTTGAAGCGAGCAGCGAATCGGCAGTGCTCGGCCGTCGTGCCGCCAGGCCTCCCGGCACAGTGGGGTCCTCGCATACGATGGCCGTTGCTCAGTAAGTCAAGCGGAAACCGACCGTCCCAGGCCCGACCGGCAAGGAGACCAGCCCCCGTGTCCGTCCTCTCGAAGATCATGCGTGCAGGCGAAGGCAAGATCCTGCGCAAGCTGCACCGCATCGCGGACCAGGTCAACTCCATCGAAGAGGACTTCGTGAACCTCTCCGACGCCGAGCTGCGGGCCCTCACCGACGAGTACAAGCAGCGGTACGCCGACGGTGAGAGCCTGGACGACCTGCTCCCCGAGGCCTTCGCCACCGTGCGGGAGGCCGCCAAGCGCGTCCTCGGCCAGCGCCACTACGACGTGCAGATGATGGGCGGTGCCGCCCTCCACCTCGGCTACGTCGCCGAGATGAAGACCGGTGAGGGCAAGACCCTCGTCGGCACGCTGCCCGCGTACCTCAACGCCCTCTCCGGCGACGGCGTCCACCTCATCACGGTCAACGACTACCTGGCCGAGCGCGACTCCGAGATGATGGGCCGCGTCCACAAGTTCCTGGGCCTGAACGTCGGCTGCATCCTGGCCAACATGACGCCGGCCGAGCGCCGCGAGCAGTACGAGTGCGACATCACGTACGGCACGAACAACGAGTTCGGCTTCGACTACCTGCGAGACAACATGGCGTGGTCCAAGGACGAGCTCGTCCAGCGCGGCCACAACTTCGCCATCGTCGACGAGGTCGACTCCATCCTCGTCGACGAGGCTCGTACGCCGCTGATCATCTCCGGCCCGGCCGACCAGGCCACCAAGTGGTACGGCGACTTCGCCAGGCTCGTCACGCGCCTGAAGAGGGGCGAGGCGGGCAACCCGCTCAAGGGCATCGAGGAGACCGGCGACTACGACGTCGACGAGAAGAAGCGCACGGTCGCCATCCACGAGAGCGGCGTCTCCAAGGTCGAGGACTGGCTGGGCATCGACAACCTCTACGAGTCGGTGAACACGCCTCTGGTGGGCTACCTGAACAACGCCATCAAGGCCAAGGAGCTCTTCAAGAAGGACAAGGACTACGTCGTCATCGACGGCGAGGTCATGATCGTCGACGAGCACACCGGTCGTATCCTCGCCGGCCGCCGCTACAACGAGGGCATGCACCAGGCGATCGAGGCGAAGGAAGGGGTGGACATCAAGGACGAGAACCAGACGCTCGCCACGATCACCCTGCAGAACTTCTTCCGCCTCTACTCCAAGCTCTCCGGCATGACCGGTACGGCGATGACCGAGGCCGCCGAGTTCCACCAGATCTACAAGCTCGGCGTGGTCCCGATCCCGACCAACAAGCCGATGATCCGCATGGACCAGTCGGACCTGATCTACCGCACCGAGATCGCCAAGTTCGAGGCGGTCGTCGACGACATCGCCGAGAAGCACGAGAAGGGCCAGCCGATCCTGGTCGGCACCACCTCGGTCGAGAAGTCCGAGTACCTCTCGCAGCAGCTCAGCAAGCGCGGTATCCAGCACGAAGTGCTGAACGCCAAGCAGCACGACCGTGAGGCGACGATCGTCGCCCAGGCCGGCCGCAAGGGCGCGGTCACGGTGGCCACCAACATGGCCGGCCGTGGTACGGACATCAAGCTCGGCGGCAACCCCGAGGATCTCGCCGACGCGGAGCTGCGCCAGCGCGGCCTCGACCCCGAGGAGCACATCGAGGAGTGGGCCCAGTTCCTGCCCTCCGCCCTGGAGCGGGCCGAGCAGGCCGTCAAGGCGGAGAAGGAAGAGGTCGAGGAGCTCGGCGGCCTCTACGTCCTGGGTACCGAGCGGCACGAGTCGCGCCGTATCGACAACCAGCTGCGCGGTCGTTCCGGCCGTCAGGGCGACCCGGGCGAGTCTCGGTTCTACCTCTCCCTGGGCGACGACCTGATGCGGCTCTTCAAGGCCCAGATGGTCGAGCGCGTGATGGCCATGGCGAACGTGCCGGACGACGTGCCGATCGAGAACAAGATGGTCACGCGCGCGATCGCGTCCGCGCAGTCGCAGGTCGAGCAGCAGAACTTCGAGACCCGTAAGAACGTCCTGAAGTACGACGAGGTGCTCAACCGGCAGCGCGAGGTCATCTACGGCGAGCGGCGCCGCGTCCTGGAGGGCGAGGACCTGCAGGAGCAGGTGCAGCACTTCATGGACGACACGATCGACGCGTACGTCGGCGCGGAGACCGCCGAGGGCTTCGCCGAGGACTGGGACCTGGAGCGGCTGTGGGGCGCCTTCAAGCAGCTCTACCCGGTGAAGGTCACCGTCGAGGAGCTGGAGGACGCCGCCGGTGACCGGGCCGGCCTGACCGCCGAGTTCATCGCGGAGTCCATCAAGGACGACATCCGCGCGCAGTACGAGGCGCGTGAGGGGCAGCTCGGTTCCGAGATCATGCGTGAGCTGGAGCGCCGGGTCGTTCTGTCGGTCCTCGACCGCAAGTGGCGCGAGCACCTCTACGAGATGGACTACCTCCAGGAGGGCATCGGCCTGCGCGCGATGGCGCAGAAGGACCCGCTGGTCGAGTACCAGCGCGAGGGCTTCGACATGTTCACCGCGATGATGGAGGGCATCAAGGAGGAGTCCGTCGGCTACCTGTTCAACCTGGAGGTCCAGGTCGAGCAGCAGGTCGAGGAGGTCGAGGTCCAGGCCACCGAGCCGTTGCTGGAGAAGGCTCCGCAGGACGCCGTGCCGGCCCAGGCGGGCGCCGCCCGTCCGGAGATCCGCGCCAAGGGCCTCGAAGCCCCGCAGCGGCGCGGGATGCACTTCTCCGCGGCGACCGTGGACGGCGAGGGCGGCCTCGTCGAGGGCGACTTCACCTATGACGAGGACGAGCCGGTGCGCTCCGAGGCCGACGGCCTCACGCGCGCGGAGCGCCGCAAGCAGGCCAAGGGCAGCCGTCGCCGCAGGAAGTGACGGCGCCTGCGGCGTCGTCACGGCGTAGCGGCCGGGGAGCGACGTGCGGGCCGGAGAACGACGTAACGGCTTGAAGGGCCGGGTCACCCGAGGGTGCCCCGGCCCTTCGGCGTGCGTGCCCCGTCGCTCCGGCCCGCACGCGCCGGGCCATCCGCCCGGCCCGCACGCCGTGGCTGCGACGCCACCGGCCCCGTACGCGGCCGCGACGCCGTCAGTCAGCCCCCACACACAGCCGCAACGCGGCTACTCCGCACGCGCCCCACGCGGGCCGCCCAGTTCCACCGCCGTGCAGCGCCAGCGGAGGTCCGGGCCCTGTTCCAGGCGGAAGGCCATGGCGCGCAGCTGGTCGCCGGCGCCGATGCGGGCGAAGGCCTCGATGGCGCCCGGGCGGGGGACGAAATAGCCGATGTCGCGGACGACGGGGCGGGTGCCACGGGCGCGCAGCGGGCCGCGCTCGGCGAGGCGGGCCAGTTCGTCGTAGGCGCGCCCTGCGGTGTGCCGGAGCATCCAGTGGACGGGGCGGTGGCCGCTGAGGACGGCGAGCAGCCGGTCGGCGAAGAGGTCGGTGGGACGGGGCTGACGGGCGGGCCCCGGCGCTGCCGGGACAGTTCCGGTCGCCCCCGACGCCGTCCCGGCCGACCTCGTCGTCGGCGTCCTGGGAGCCGTGCCGCCCGGGCGGCGGGTGTCGCGGCGGCCCGGCGGGCGGGTGCCCGGGCGGGACTGGGCGGCCCTGGTCATGACCTTGTGCATGGGAGTCCCCGTTCGGCCGGCCCGGCTGGTACCGGGCGGTAACTTGTCGGTGGGGATCTTGTACGGGGCCGGAGGCGGCGGCAGCAAGGAAGTCGCGGTGCGCGTCGGGGGCCCAGGAAAGTTCACTTATCCGAGTGGTCGAGGGTGGTGGAAGCCCCGTGGCAGCAGGCCGGTACCGGGTGAATCACGTGGTGTCGGGTTGACGGGACCGGGGGTGTGGCCGGGGACCCGAAAGGGGACACCCGCACGTATCCTGAAGGCCCTCCGGGAGACGCCCGACCGCCTTTCCCGGGGCACGACCGCCCTCCCCGGGCGGGCAGCGAAGCCTTTGACCACGAAGAGAGCGGCCAGCCATGCGCGTCTACGTCCCCCTGACCCTCCCCGCTCTCGCCGAGGCGCACAAGACGGGCGAGCTGGGGACCGGTCCGCTCGCCGCGTACGCCGTCACGCCCGCGTTGCGCGAGTGGTACCTCTCCGACGACATCGAGGAGCTGGAGTACGCGGCGCTGAACCGGGCCGCGCTGGCCTCGGTACGGCTGCTGGCCGCGGACCCGGACGCCATCCGCCGCCGGGTCGTGGTCGCCGTCGACGTGCCCGACGGAGCCGCGGTGGCCGACCCGGACCGCGGGCTCGACCCGGCGGCGCTGGGCGAGGTGCGCGTGGCCGGGCCGGTGCCGCTGGCCGAGGCGGCCGCGGTGCACGTCGACGGGGCCGACGCGGAGGCGGACGTGACCGCCGCCGCCACGGCGGTGGAGGCCGCGGACGGCGGGGACGACGACGCGCAGTTCGTCGTGGACGGGGCCGAGGACCACGAGCTGCTGTGGTACGCCACGCAGGAGATCCCGAACCTGGTCGGCAACGGCTGACCGCGCCGGGCGCAGCTGCGCCTCCCGCAGGCCTCTGACCTGCTGCGTCCCTGGATTGTCAGTGGCGGCGAGTAACGTTTTCGGACATGGGGATGAACAAGGGCGCGCACATCGTCTGGGACTGGAACGGCACGCTGTTCCACGACATCGACGCGGTGATCGGGGCGACGAACGCCGCGTTCGCCGAGCTGGGGCTGGAGCCGATCACGCTGGAGCAGTACCGGTCGCTGTACTGCGTGCCGATTCCCAGGTTCTACGAGCGGCTGCTCGGGCGGCTGCCGAGCGAGGCCGAGTGGGAGGCCATGGACACGGTCTTCCACAGGCACTACACCGAGCACCGCCTCCGGTGCGGGCTGACCGAGGGGGCGGCCGACCTGCTGGCGTCGTGGCGTACGGCGGGCAACAGCCAGTCGCTGCTGAGCATGTACGGGCACGACGAACTCGTGCCGCTGGTGCGGGGGTTCGGGATCGAGACGCACTTCATACGGATCGACGGGCGGACCGGGCCGTCCGGGGGCAGCAAGGCCGAGCACATGGTGCGCCATCTCAAGACGCTCACCGGAGTGGACACCGCGCGCACGGTGGTGATCGGGGACGCCGCCGACGACGCGGTGGCCGCGCTGCACGTGGGAGCGGGGGCCGTGCTGTACACCGGGGGTTCGCACAGCCGCGCCAGCCTCGAAGGGGCCGGCGTGCCGGTGGTGGACACGCTGGAGGAGGCCGTGGCCGAGGCGGAGCGGCTGGCGGCGTAACCGGGGCGGAGCTCGGTCCGCGGCGCGGGCGGGAGCTCAGCTCACGGGAGCCTTGGCGCGCAGCACCGTCAGGAACTCGCGCATCCAGCCGGAGTGGTCCGGCCAGGCGCGGGCGGAGACGAGGGAGCCGTCCACGACCGCCTCGCTGTCCTGGAACGTGGCTCCGGCCGCCTGCATGTCGAGTTCCAGGGCGGGATAGGCGGTGACGCGGCGGCCGCGGAGGCTGTCGGTCGCCGCGGTCAGCAGCGGGCCGTGGCAGATCTGGGCGACCGGTTTGTCCGCGTCGAAGAACGACTTGAGGATCTTGCGGAGTTCGGGGTCGTTGCGGAGGTACTCGGGGGCACGGCCGCCGGGGATCACCACGGCGGCGTACTCGCCGGGGTCGACCTGGGAGAAGGCGAGGTCGGCGGGCCAGGTGTAGCCGGGCTTCTCGGTGTAGGTGTCGAAGCCGGGTTCGAAGTCATGGACGACGAACTGCAGCTTCTTGGCGGTGGGGGCCGCGATGTCGACGTCGTAGCCCTCCTCGCGGAGGCGCTGGTAGGGGTACAGGACTTCCAGTGACTCCGCTGCGTCGCCGGTGACGATGAGGATCTTCGGAGGCATGTCGGACGGCTCCTCTCGGGCGGACGTGCGCCGGCCGCGGGCGGCGAGGCGGCGACGAGCGTCCGGCGGCCTGCTCTGTCGGCACGGTGCCTCCAGCGTGCCGCGCCGCCAAGGGGTTGCGCCACCGGTCCGGCACGGGTCCGCCACCGGCCAGGACGGTCCGGGCCGGTGGCTCGGATACGTCGCTGGTGGCGCGTTCGTCCCTGTGCAGAACGTCAAAGTTCGGCCCTCGGTTTTGTACACATACGGCTCATGACGGGCCCGGGGTGGGGAGCGATAGCCTTGTGGCGTGATCAGCGCGATATCTCGCGGGGGCACCACTGCCCCTGCCCTGCGCCCGGAGAGCACGGACGACATCCGTGACCGGGCGGCGGTCGCTGGTCTTCGCGGGCGGGACGGGGCCGCAGGAGTTCCCGAGGCGCCGTGCGCTCCCCGGGTTCCGGCGTCGTGGAGAGCGACGTCACACCCCTCGGGCGTGTCGACATTGGCTGAATACTCCCCGCCCGTCTCACCTTGCGGCATAGCGTCGAAACAGACCGGACACCCCGGGCCGTGGCGTTACACCCGAGGGGAAGAGACCGTACTTCCTTCTACGTCACGCAACGGCGCGCGACAGGAGCCAGAGGACAATGCAGACCAAGCTGGACGAAGCCAAGGCCGAGCTGCTCGAGAGGGCCGCCCGGGTAGCTGAGAACAGCCCGGTCGGGGGGCACCTACCGACTGGGACGACGGGCGAGGGCACCCCAGGCGGCCCGGGAACCCCGGACCAGGAATCCGTGCTCGCGTTCCTCCAGCGCTACTACCAGCACACCGCCCCGGAGGACCTCGACGGCCGCGACCCGGTCGACGTCTTCGGAGCCGCGGTCTCGCACTACCGCCTTGCCGAGACCCGCCCGCAGGGCACCGCCAACGTCCGGGTGCACACCCCGACGGTGGAGGAGAACGGGTGGACCTGCAGCCACACCGTCGTCGAGGTCGTCACCGACGACATGCCCTTCCTCGTCGACTCCGTCAGCAACGAGCTGACGCGGCAGGGGCGCGGCATCCACGTCGTCGTCCACCCGCAGTTCGTCGTGAGGCGCGATCTCACGGGCAAGCTCATCGAGGTGCTGCCCACCCCGCCCACCGGCGCCGACCTCCCGCACGACGCGCACGTCGAGTCCTGGATCCACGTCGAGATCGACCGTGAGACCGACCGCGCCGACCTGAAGCAGATCACCGCGGATCTGCTGCGCGTCCTGTCCGACGCCCGCGAGGCCGTCGAGGACTGGGAGAAGATGCGGGAGGCGGCCCTGCGCATCGCCGAGGGACTCGGCGACGAGCCGGTGCCGGCCGACCTGCCCGGGCCCCAGGTCGAGGAGGCACGCGAGCTGCTGCGCTGGCTGTCCGACGACCACTTCACCTTCCTCGGCTACCGCGAGTACGAGCTGTGCGAGGACGACACCCTCGCCGCCGTACCGGGCACCGGCCTCGGCATCCTGCGCTCCGACCCGCACCACGCCGGTGACGACCTCCACCCGGTCACCCCCTCCTTCGAGCGGCTCTCGACCGACGCCCGCGCCAAGGCCCGCGAGCACAAGCTCCTCGTCCTCACCAAGGCCAACAGCCGGGCCACCGTGCACCGGCCGTCGTACCTCGACTACGTCGGCGTGAAGAAGTTCGACAAGGACGGCAACGTCGTCGGGGAGCGCCGCTTCCTGGGCCTGTTCTCGTCCGCCGCCTACACGGAGTCCGTCCGCCGCGTGCCGGTCATCCGGCGCAAGGTCCAGGAGGTCCTCAAGGGCGCCGGGTTCTCGCCCAACAGCCACGGCGGCCGCGACCTGCTTCAGATCCTGGAGACCTACCCGCGCGACGAGCTCTTCCAGACCACCGCCGACGAGTTGCGCCCCATCGTCACGTCCGTCCTCTACCTGCAGGAACGCCGCCGGCTGCGTCTGTACCTGCGCCAGGACGAGTACGGCCGCTACTACTCCGCCCTCGTCTACCTCCCCCGCGACCGCTACACCACTGGCGTCCGGCTGCGGATCATCGACATCCTGAAGGAGGAACTGGGCGGCACCAGCGTCGACTTCACGGCCTGGAACACCGAATCGGTTCTCTCCCGGCTGCACTTCGTCGTCCGCGTCCCGCAGGGCACCGAGCTGCCGCAGCTGTCCGACGCCGACAAGGAGCGGATCGAGGCCCGCCTCGTCGAGGCCGCCCGCTCCTGGGCCGACGGCTTCGCCGAGGCGCTCACCGCCGAGTGCGGCGAGGAGCGCGCCGCCGAGCTGCTGCGCCGCTACGGCGGGGGCTTCCCCGAGGGCTACAAGGCCGACCACAGCCCGCGTGCCGCGGTCGCCGACCTGGTCCACCTGGAGCGGCTCAGCGAGGAGGAGGGCAACGACTTCGCGCTCAGCCTGTACGAGCCGGTGGGCGCCGCCCCCGACGAGCGCCGCTTCAAGATCTACCGCAGGGGCGCCGCCGTCTCCCTGTCCGCCGTGCTGCCGGTCCTCAACCGGCTCGGCGTCGAGGTGATCGACGAGCGGCCGTACGAGCTGCGCTGCTCGGACCGCACGAGCGCCTGGATCTACGACTTCGGTCTGCGCATCCCCAAGTCGCTGGGCGGCGGCAACGGCGACTACCTCGGCGACGACGGCCGCGAGCGCTTCCAGGACGCCTTCGCCGCGACCTGGACCGGCAAGGCGGAGAACGACGGCTTCAACGCCCTGGTGCTCGGCGCCGGGCTGACCTGGCGGCAGGCCATGGTGCTGCGCGCGTACGCCAAGTACCTGCGGCAGGCCGGCTCCACCTTCAGCCAGGACTACATGGAGGACACCCTCCGCACGAACGTCCACACCACCCGGCTGCTCGTCTCCCTCTTCGAGGCGCGGATGGCGCCGGAGCGCCAGAGCGCCGGGCTCGAGATCGTCGAGGCCCTCCTCGAAGAGCTCGACCTGGCCCTCGACCAGGTGGCGAGCCTCGACGAGGACCGCATCCTGCGCTCCTTCCTCACCGTCATCAAGGCGACGCTGCGCACGAACTTCTTCCAGGAGAAGCTCGGCGGCAGGCCGCACGACTACGTCTCCATGAAGTTCGACCCGCAGGCGATCCCGGACCTGCCCGCGCCGCGCCCGGCGTACGAGATCTGGGTGTACTCGCCGCGTGTCGAGGGCGTGCACCTGCGCTTCGGCAAGGTCGCGCGCGGTGGCCTGCGCTGGTCCGACCGCCGTGAGGACTTCCGCACCGAGATCCTCGGCCTGGTCAAGGCGCAGATGGTGAAGAACACCGTCATCGTGCCGGTCGGCGCCAAGGGCGGCTTCGTCGCCAAGCAGCTGCCCGACCCGAGCGTGGACCGGGACGCGTGGCTGGCCGAGGGCGTCGCCAGCTACAAGACGTTCATCTCGGCGCTGCTCGACATCACCGACAACATGGTCGCCGGCGAGGTCGTGCCGCCGCAGGACGTCGTACGGCACGACGAGGACGACACCTACCTGGTGGTCGCGGCCGACAAGGGCACGGCGACGTTCTCGGACATCGCCAACGAGGTCGCCCAGTCGTACAACTTCTGGCTCGGCGACGCCTTCGCCTCCGGCGGCAGCGCGGGTTACGACCACAAGGGCATGGGCATCACCGCCCGCGGCGCCTGGGAGTCCGTGAAGCGGCACTTCCGCGAGCTGGGCGTGGACACGCAGAGCGAGGACTTCACGGTCGTCGGCATCGGCGACATGTCCGGTGACGTGTTCGGCAACGGCATGCTGCTCTCCGAGCACATCCGCCTGGTCGCCGCCTTCGACCACCGGCACATCTTCATCGACCCGAACCCGGACGCGGCCACCGGCTACGCCGAGCGCCGCCGCCTGTTCGAGCTGCCCCGCTCCAGCTGGGCCGACTACAACACCGAGCTGCTGTCGGCGGGCGGCGGGATCTTCCCCCGTACCGCCAAGGCGATCCCGGTCAACGCCCACATCCGCGCGGCCCTCGGCATCGAGGGCAAGGTCGCCAAGATGACCCCGGCCGACCTGATGAAGGCGATCCTGCACGCGCCGGTCGACCTGCTGTGGAACGGCGGCATCGGTACGTACGTCAAGTCGTCGGCGGAGTCCAACGCCGACGTCGGCGACAAGGCCAACGACGCCATCCGCGTCGACGGCGCGGACCTGAGGGTCAAGGTCGTCGGCGAGGGCGGCAACCTGGGCCTGACCCAGCTGGGCCGCATCGAGTTCGCCACGCACGGCGGCCGGATCAACACCGACGCGATCGACAACAGCGCCGGCGTGGACACCTCCGACCACGAGGTGAACATCAAGATCCTGCTCAACGGCCTGGTCGCGGACGGCGACATGACCGTCAAGCAGCGCAACAAGCTGCTCGCCGAGATGACCGACGAGGTCGGCGCCCTGGTCCTGCGCAACAACTACGCGCAGAACACGGCGATCGCCAACGCGCTCGCCCAGTCCAAGGACATGCTCCACGCCCAGCAGCGCTTCATCCGCCACCTGGTGCGCGAGGGCCACCTCGACCGGGCGCTGGAGTTCCTGCCGGCCGACCGTCAGATCCGCGAGCGGCTCGGCCAGGGCCAGGGCCTGACCGGTCCGGAGACGGCCGTCCTGCTGGCGTACACGAAGATCACGGTCGCCGAGGAGCTGCTGCACACCTCGCTGCCGGACGACCCGTACTTGCGCACCCTGCTGCACGCGTACTTCCCGACGGCGCTGCGCGAGCGGTTCACCGAGGCCGTGGACAGCCACCCGCTGCGCCGCGAGATCACCACGACCGTACTGGTCAACGACACGGTCAACACGGGCGGTACGACGTATCTGCACCGGCTGCGCGAGGAGACCGGCGCGTCGCTGGAGGAGATCGTGCGGGCGCAGACCGCGGCCCGCGCCATCTTCCGCTCGTCGCCCGTGTGGGACGCGGTCGAGGACCTCGACAACAAGGTCGACGCCGAGGTCCAGACCCGCATCCGGCTGCACTCGCGCCGCCTGGTCGAGCGCGGCACGCGCTGGCTGCTCAACAACCGGCCGCAGCCGCTGGAGCTCACCGAGACCGTCGACTTCTTCGCCGAGCGGGTCGAGCAGGTCTGGCAGGAGCTGCCGAAGCTGCTGCGCGGCGCGGACCTGGAGTGGTACGAGCGCATCCACGACGAGCTGATGGCGGCCGGCGTGCCGGACGAGCTGGCCACCCGCGTGGCCGGGTTCTCCTCGGCCTTCCCGGCGGTCGACATCGTCTCGGTGGCCGACCGCATGGGCAAGGAGCCGCTGGACGTCGCCGAGGTCTACTACGACCTCGCCGACCGCCTCGGGATCTCCGAGCTCATGGACCGCATCATCGAGCTGCCTCGCACCGACCGCTGGTCGTCCATGGCCCGCGCCTCCATCCGCGAGGACCTGTACGCGGCCCACGCGGCGCTCACCGCGGACATCCTCGCCGTCGGCAACGGCACCTCGACGCCCGAGCAGCGCTTCAAGGCCTGGGAGGCGAAGAACGCGCCGATCCTGAGCCGGGCCCGCGCCACGCTGGAGGAGATCCGCGGCTCGGACGCCTTCGACCTGGCCAACCTGTCGGTGGCGATGCGGACGATGCGGACGCTGCTGCGGACGCACTCGTAGTCCCTACGGTGACGGGGGCGCCCCGGGCCTGATCAGGCCCGGGGCGGGCCGCGAGCGGGGGCAGAGCCCCGTGGGAGTTGTGAGTCAAAGGGGGAACGGGCCAATTCAATAAA
>NZ_JBEYYC010000053.1:0-24571 GCF_040645355.1 Streptomyces sp. NPDC046805
GCAGGGGGGACCCTGTGGGAGAGTAGGACGCCGCCGAACAAATTTTGAGAAAACCCCCGTACCGGGAGACCGGTACGGGGGTTTTCTGCGTTTGGCGACTTTAAGGATCTCAGCGGACCTTAAGGTCGATGGCATGCGCTACGACCTGGTTATCTTCGACAACGACGGCGTTCTCGTCGACAGTGAGCCGATTTCCAATCGGCTGCTGGCCGCCTATCTGACCGAGCTCGGGCACCCGACCTCGTACGAGGACTCCGTTCGTGACTACATGGGATCCGCGATGCACCGGATTCATGAGCTCGTCCTGGCGCGGACCGGGCAGCGGCTGCCGGAGGACTTCGACGACGTCTTTCATGCGCGTGTGTTCGCGGCGTTCGAGCGGGAGTTGAAGCCGGTGGCCGGGGCGGCGGGTGTGCTGGAGAAGCTGGCCGTGAACGGGGTGCCGTACTGCGTGGCCTCCTCGGGGAGTCATGAGCGGATCCGGGTGGGGCATCGGACGACCGGGCTCGACCGGTGGTTCGAGGAGTCGAGGATCTTCAGCTCGCAGGACGTGGGGCGCGGTAAGCCGGCCCCGGACCTGTTCCTGTACGCGGCCGAGCGGATGGGGGTCGCGCCCGAGCGGTGTGTCGTCGTCGAGGACAGTCCGCTGGGCGTCCAGGCGGCCGTGTCGGCCGGGATGGAGGTGTACGGGTTCACCGCGATGACTCCCGCGGAGAGGCTGGCTGATGCCGATCAACTCTTCGCCGACATGGGTGAGTTGGCTGACCTGTTGGTATGACCCGGGTGCCGGGATCGTGCTGACTTTTGTCATGCCGAGTCTTGGCCGTTCGTTTCTAGTGCCGCGTCGGGCTGTCCCGTGAAGCTGAGGGCATGACGACGAACGCGGGTTCCCAGGGCCAGAACATCCAGCACATGAAGAAGAACTTCGTTCCGCTGATGGTGGACGTGGCGGTCCCGATCGGTTCGTACTACCTGCTCAAGGACGTCTTCGGCCTGAGCACCTTCGCGGCGCTGGCCTGGAGCAGTGTGGTGCCGGCTCTGCGCACGGTGTGGAGTGTGGTCAGGGAGCGGAAGCTCAACGGGCTCGCCGCCCTCATCCTCGGTGTGAACGTCGTGTCTCTACTGCTCAGCTTCGTCTCCGGCGACCCTCGGCTGATGCTCGTCAAGGACAGCGGGGTCAGCAGCACCGTCGGCATCGGGATCCTGGTGTCCGTCGCCCTCGGCAGGCCGATGATGACCAACGGCATCAAGCCGTTCCTGCTCCAGGGCGACCCGGACAGGGCGGCCGCCTGGGAGCGGCTGCAGGTCGGGAGCGACGCCCGGGCCCTCGCCTTCCGCAGCAGGGAGCGGTTGTTCTCCGTCATCTGGGGCGTCGTGCTGGTCGCCGAGTGCGCCGTGCGGATCGTGGGCGCGTACACGCTGCCCGTGGACACCATGGTCGGGCTCAACTCGGTGATCCTGATGGGGGCGATCGCGCTGGGGATCGTCGGCAGCCGTTTCGTCGCCCTGCGGCCGATGGGGCGGCTGTTCAACGCCGAGCTGGCCGAGGTGAAGGAAGTCGAGGCCGTGAAGTCCGCCGCCGCACAGGACAGACAGGCTGAGCCGCAAAGCTGAGAAAGATTCACCTTCTGCGGGATCTATCCACCGGTACCCCGGGGCCCTACTCTCGCCGCCATGACGGATGTGCTGCGGCGCGGTAGGGCCTCGCTGGCGTTCGGGTTCTTCGCGCAGGGTGCCACCTTCGCGCTGCTGGTGACGCGCATCCCGGCCATCCAGGACCGCTACGGCGTCTCCGACGCGCTGCTGCCCGCCTTCCTCGCCGCCGTGCCGGTCCTCGCCGGCGTCGGCAGTGTGACGGCGGAGCGGCTGGTGCGGCGGCTCCGGTCCAGCCGGCTGCTGCGCTGGTCCCAGCCGGTGGTGCTGCTGGCCCTCCTCGGCGTCGGAGCGGGCGGGCGGCTGGTCGAGCTCGGGGTGGCGCTGGCCGCCTTCGGGCTGGCCGTCGGCGCGCTGGACGCCTCGATGAACATGCTCGGGGTGAGCCTGCAGCGGTCGTACGGGCGCAGCATCATGCTCGGATTCCACGCGGTGTACAGCCTGGGCGGGATCCTGGGGGCCTCGCTGGCGTGGGCGGGGGCGCACTGGCAGTGGGCGCTGTGGGTGTCGTATCTGCCCGTGGTGCTGGTGCTGCTGCCGGCGACCCTCCTCGGCAGCCGGTGGTATGTCGACGGGAGTCCCGCGCCCGCGCCGGAGCACGTGCCGGAGCGGAGGGCCACGGGAAGCGTCGGCTTCCGGTTGCTGCTGCCGCTGTGTCTGGTGATGACCTTCGCGTACATCGGGGACTCGACCGTCTCCAACTGGAGTGCCAAGTACGTGAAGGACGTGCTGGGCGGCTCGGAGCAGCTCGCGACGGTGCCGTACAACCTCTACATGGTGACCACGCTGGTGGGGCGCGGGGTCGGGGACTTCGGGGTGCGGCGTTTCGGGGCCGTGGCGGTCGTACGGCTGGGGACGCTGGTGGCGGCGCTCGGTTTCGCGGTGGTGGCCGTGGCACCCGAGACGTGGGTGGGGATTCTCGGGTTCACCCTGCTGGGGCTGGGGTTGTGCGTGCTGGTGCCGCAGACGTTCGCGGCGGCGGGGCGGCGTGCCGACGAGGCGCACGGGGCGGGGGCGTCGGATGCGGCGGTCGCTCGGCTCAACGTCTTCAACTACGTCGGTTTCCTGGTCGGTTCGCCGTTGGTGGGGGCGCTGGGCGAGGCCTGGAGCTATCGCTGGGCGATGCTCGTGCCGATGGTGTTGGTGCTGGTGACGTTGGTGTACGCCAGGTCGTTCGCCGCTCAACCGGACCGATACGGTGACGGGCATGAGCGGCCGCGCACAGCTGATGTGGGACGAGGCAGTAACGGGCTATGACTTCGGCCCGGACCATCCGATGGACCCGGTCCGGCTGGAGCTGACCCGGAGGCTGGTCGGTGCCTTCGGGCTCGATCGCGCCCTGGAGGTCGTCGCGGCGAACCCGGCCGGGGAGTCGACGCTGCGGCTGGTCCACCGCGAGGACTACATCGAGGCGGTGAAGGCCGCATCGGCGGACCCGGGGTCGGCGGACGGGTCGTACGGCCTGGGGACGATGGACGATCCCGCGTTCGCGGGGATGCACGAGGTGTCGGCGCTCATCGCGGGGCAGTCGGTCGGGGCGGCCGAGGCCGTGTGGCGCGGGGACGTCGCGCACGCGGTGAACTTCGCGGGCGGGCTGCACCATGCGATGCCCGGGGGGGCGTCGGGGTTCTGCGTCTACAACGACGCGGCGCTGGCCATTGCGCGGCTGCTGGAGCTGGGCGCCGAGCGGGTCGCGTACGTGGACATCGACGTGCATCACGGGGACGGGGTGCAGGCGGCGTTCTGGGAGGACCCGCGGGTGCTGACGATCTCGCTGCACGAGCATCCCCGTACGTTGTTCCCGCAGACCGGGTGGCCGCAGGAGACCGGGGCCGACACGGCGGAGGGGTCGGCGGTGAACCTGGCGTTGCCGGCGGGGACCGGGGACGCCGGGTGGCTGCGGGCGTTCCACGCGGTGGTGCCCGAGCTGATCGCCGACTTCCGGCCGCAGGTGCTGGTGACGCAGCACGGGGCCGACACGCACTTCGAGGACCCGCTGGCCCATCTCGCCGTCTCGCTGGACGCGCAGCGCGCCGTCCAGGTGGCGTGTCACGAGCTGGCGCACGAGCACGCGGACGGCAGGTGGGTCGCGTTGGGCGGGGGCGGTTACGCGGTCGTGGACGTCGTACCGCGGTCCTGGACGCATCTGGTGGGGATCGCGGCGGGGCGGCCGGTGGAGCCGGAGACGGTGATTCCCGACGGATGGCGGCAGCAGGTCTATGCCCGCACACGGCAGTTGGCGCCGGGGCGGATGACCGACGGCCGGTGGCCGGTGAGTTGGGCCGGCTGGGAGGCGGGCTACGACCCCGCCGACCGCCTGGACCAGGCCGTGCTGGCCACGCGGCGGGCAGTCTTCCCGCTGCGGGGGCTGCTGGCCTAGGGCCCTTGTCCGTAGGCGCCGTTACGCCAACTGTGCGGTCTTCCCGGGTTTTCGCCCGCACTGTCGCCCGCGTCCGTCACCATCGCACCCGTGTTGAGCACCGCAGCGCTGCGCGCGCATCTGCTGGCCGCTCGTCTCGCCGGGCCCGTGGCCACCTCGCGGGAGGAGAGCCTGCGGAGTTACCGGCTCTTCGCGGCTCGCGACCCCCGGGTGCTGATCGGGATCGATCCCGAATGGTCATGGGGGCAGCGGGACCTGATCGGACTGATGGCCGAAAAGTGTGGGGTTTCGGCGGATCCGCGCCATACTTCCGGTCAGGATGTGATCGACCCGGAGCTGACACTGGCCGCTCTGGACGCGTTCGCGGAGCGCATCGCGGCCGTGGCCGAGCGCGGGGCTCCCGTGCTGTTCGGCACCGGGCACCCGCACCGGCTGATCGGGTTCTACGCCGGCCTGGCAGACGCGCTGTCGGCGGCGGGATGTGATGTCCTCACCCCCGCGCAGGGGCACCGTGTCGACATAACGACCCGGTTCGGCCTACGCACACACAACCTCGACTACGTACGGGGGGTCGCGTTCGTCCGCGGAGCCGATCCCGGGCGCCCCGGCGGTGAGCCCGGCGCACACACGCACTCACCACTCCCGGTTCGTACCGTTCTGGCCCGGGCCGCCGAGGCCGGCGGTCCGCTGCCCGAGCTGGTCGTGGGGGACCACGGCTGGGTGTGCGGGGCAGGTCAGCTGGGGTTCGAGGCCATCGGGCTGGCCGATACGGACGATCCCGCGCTCTTCGTGGGGGAGGCCGAGGGGTCCGTGTCCGTCGTCGTTCCGCTTGATGACGCCGTGCGGTCGGCTTACTACCGCCCGCTTACCCGCTACGTACTCAATCAAGCGTGTCTGTCACGGTAGGCCGCTGATGGGTGCACCTCTTCCCCACTCGCATCACCCGCCCCTACATTGGGGAGTGAGCACGCAACGACGAAGAGTCACCGGAAGGGGAAGCCGGTGGCCGTCGAGTGCGGAAGGTTCAGGTGTGTCATGGCTGAAGCTGGCGAGAGGCCTCTGAACGAGGTTCAGTTCCTTACCGTGGCGGAGGTCGCCTCGGTGATGCGAGTGTCGAAGATGACCGTGTACCGGCTGGTGCACAGCGGTCATCTGCCCGCGATCCGGGTGGGGCGGTCCTTCCGCGTCCCCGAGCAAGCGGTGCACGAGTACCTCCGCGAGAGCTATGTGGGGGTGGAGACGGCCTGACGGCGGTTCCGGGAGACCCCCGGATCACCTCGATTACGACCTCAGCGCTCGGGCGGGTAGGCTAGCCCCTCGTAGGTCGTATGGGCCCATGGCGCCCAGCACCGAGTGATGAGAAGTGAGCGAGGGTAGTCGTGGGCTCTGTTATCAAGAAGCGGCGCAAGCGGATGGCCAAGAAGAAGCACCGCAAGCTGCTCAAGCGCACGCGCGTTCAGCGTCGTAACAAGAAGTAGTAGCTGACAGCTGCTGCTACGGCGCAACGCCGCGAGAGCTTGTCTGTGGCCCCCCACCGGATCCGGTGGGGGGCCACGCGCGTATCCCGCATATTCCAATAAGGCTGCTTTCGTCACGTCGTGCATCGGGTGGTCATCACAGCGCAACATCCATTCGCTAAGTTGGCCCGCACACGGTCAACGGAAGAGAGGCGCTGATCTTGGGGAACGTCGTGCTGGTGACCGGAGTGGCCCGACAGCTGGGGGGCCGGTTCGTCCGGCGGATCCAGCGTGACCCGCAGGTGGACCGGGTCGTGGCCGTCGACGCGGTGCCGCCCGAGCATCATCTGGGCGGAGCCGACTTCATCCAGGCCGACATCCGGCAGGCCACCATCGCCCGGGTGCTCGCCGAGACGGGCGCCGACACGGTCGTCCACCTGGACGTGACCGGCACGCCGCTGGGCCGCGGCGGCCGGGCCACGGTCAAGGAGACCAACGTCATCGGCACCATGCAGCTGCTCGGGGCGTGCCAGAAGTCCCCGAACGTCAAGCGGCTGGTGATCAAGTCCAGTACCAACGTGTACGGTTCGGCGCCCCGCGACCCGGCCGTGTTCACCGAGACCACTCCGCCCAAGTCGCTGCCCAGCGGCGGCTTCGCGAAGGACGCGGTCGAGGTCGAGGGGTACGTACGGGGCTTCGCGCGGCGGCGGCCGGACGTGGCCGTGTGCGTGCTCAGGTTCGCCAACATCCTCGGGCCGACCGCGGAGACGCCCCTCGCCTCCTACTTCTCGCTGCCGGTCCTGCCGACCGTGTTCGGCTACGACCCGCGGCTGCAGTTCGTGCACGAGGACGACGTCATCGAGGTGCTGCGGATCGGCGCGCACGAGCCGAGCAAGGGCACACTCAACAGCGGCACCTTCAACATCGCCGGAGACGGCGTCCTGCTGCTGTCGCAGTGCTCCCGGCGCCTGGGCCGCCCCACCGTGCCGCTGCTGCTGCCGGCGGTCACCTGGGCTGGTTCCCTGGTGCGTACGCTCGGCGTGACGGACTTCTCGCCCGAGCAGATCCGGCTGCTCACCCACGGCCGGGTGGTGGCGACGGACCAGATGCGCGAGACGCTGGGATTCACGCCGAAATACACGACCGCGGAGACCTTCGCGGACTTCGTGCGCAGCCGCGGTCCAGGGCTGCTGCCGCCGGAGGTCCTCGCGGGGGCCGTCGACCGGATCGCCGCGCTGCCCCTCCCGGGCAGCGGCCACCCCCCGATGCAGAGCGCCACATGAGGAGCGCATCAACGATGGCGGATGCCAAGGTCATTCCGTTCGACGACGACCGGTCCCGCGGGAGCGCCGTACAGCGACCGCCGCGGCGCCGCAGTGCGGGCAGTTGGCGAGGGGCCGAGCCCGGGGCCGTGCGCGAGGTGCGAACCGGGGACGTACAGCCCCTCCCCGGACGGTTCCCCGCGCAGGATGATGTGCACGTGAGGGGCGAGGAGCAGCAGGCGCAGGACGGCGGTCTGGAGCGCCGCGTGGCGAGCGGACTCGCCTTTCTGCGGCGGCGCCTGACCGGGGACTACGACGTCGACGACTTCGGCTACGACGAGGAGCTCACCGACCAGGTCCTGATGTCCCTGCTGCGGCCGGTGTACGAGAAGTACTTCCGGGTCGAGGTGAAGGGCATCGAGAACATCCCGGCCGAGGGCGGCGCCCTGATCGTCGCCAACCACTCCGGGACGCTTCCGCTGGACGGCCTGATGATGCAGGTCGGCGTGCACGACCACCATCCGGCGGGGCGTCATCTGCGGCTGCTCGCCGCCGACTTGGTGTTCGTGCTGCCCGTGGTCAACGAGCTCGCCCGCAAGCTGGGGCACACCCTGGCGTGCGGGGAGGACGCCGAACGGCTGCTGGCGGCGGGCGAGCTGGTCGGGGTGATGCCGGAGGGCTTCAAGGGCATCGGAAAGCCCTTCGGCGAGCGCTACAAGCTGCAGCGCTTCGGCCGGGGCGGCTTCGTCTCCACGGCGCTGCGCCAGGGCACGCCGATCATCCCGTGCTCGATCGTCGGGGCGGAGGAGATCTACCCGATGATCGGCAACGCGAAGACGCTGGCAAGGCTGCTGGGCTTCCCGTACTTCCCGATCACGCCCACCTTCCCGTGGCTGGGCCCGCTGGGCGCGATCCCGCTGCCGACGAAGTGGACCATCCAGTTCGGCGAGCCGATCCCGACGGACGGCTATCCGCCGGAGGCGGCCGAGGACCCGATGCTGATGTTCAACCTGACCGACCAGGTCCGCGAGCAGATCCAGCACACGCTGTACAAGCTGCTGGTGCAGCGGCGGTCGGTGTTCTTCTGAGGCCGGCGCAGGCCCGAGGACGGCTGCGTACGAAGGACGCACGCCTCCCGACGAGGGGTGCCTGAGACCGGAGTCCGACGCGGCTGTGCGAAGCCTGCGAAGCAGTGCGAGGGCAGCGGACAGGAGGGGCCGAGCTGCTGGTGCAGCGGCGGTCGGTGCTCTTCTGACCTGCGTGGTCCCGGGTGTACGACGGCGGGGGCGCCCCCCTCGATGAGGGGCGCCCCCGCCGTCGTGGCCGTACGCGCTACTCCGTGTCGTCGCCGTCGATGCCCAGGTCGGGCAGCAGGCCCGGGAGGAGGGGCGGGACCGTGATGTCCGGCTTGCCGATCGGGTTTTTACCGGCGGGCGCCGAGGCGCTGCCGCTGCTCTTCGGCGGGTCGAGCAGGCCGCCCGTGCTGCCGCCGAGCAGGCCCTCGTCCGCGCTGTCGGAGGCCGCGCCGCTGGGGCTGCTGCTCGCGTGCCGGCCGGAGGAGGAGCGGCCGCTGCTGGGCGTGGCCGACCGCTGCGCGCCGGAGGAACCGGTGGACGCCGAGCCGGGGCCCTGCCGCGTGCCGTCGCCGGTCCCGGTGGCGGGCGGCGGGAGCAGGGACTGGAGCGGCGCGACCTCTTGGTCTATGGCGTCGAAGACCGACGAGACCTCGTCGCTCACGTCCCCGAGCTGCATGGGCAGCTTGTCGCGGAGCGCGCCCCAGGCCTTGCGGTGGGACTGCGAGAAGGTCGAGAGGGTCTGGATGGGGCCCAGGGAACCCGGGTCGCGCTCGTACGCCTCGTGGAGCAGCCGGTGGCCCTCGGAGACGTCGTTGCGCATGCCGGACAGCGTGTGGCGGATCTCGCCGAGGGACTCGTGGTCGAGGTGGCCGCCGCGGTCGCGGTCCATCAGCCGCCGGGCCTCGTTCAGCCGGGTCGAGGCCTGGTCGAGGTAGAGCCGGCCGCGCTCGCTGTCCCCGCCGCTCAGGTGGTTGAGCTTGAAGTCCTCGATGCCGCGCTTGAGGCCGTACAGCGAGTCGCCGGGCAGCGCGCCCGAACTCGCGGCCGCGACCCCGCCGAAGGCTCCGGCGGCCACTCCGACGCTGAGGCCGCCGGCGGCGAGCCCCTTGGTCAGCCGTGACCGGGGCCGCAGTTTGCTCAGCGGGCTCGCCCGATGTGCGCCCCTGGACCGGTGCGATCGCTGTTCGGGCACGGCCGGGTCCATCGCCGCGCCCGCGGTGCCCTCCTGCAGCATGGCCTCCATCGCGGCCATCAGCTGGGCCCGTTGGACGACCTTGACCTCAGGGTCCAGCTGCGGTTTGGGCAGCGCGCCGAGACCCGCGGCCAGGTCCAGCAGCTCGTTCCGCTCGGTCCGTTGGGCAGCGGCCGCGGCCGCTCCCGGCCCTTCGGACCGCTCGGCCGCCGTGTCCCGGTCGGACTGCTCCTCCAGGTCCTGGGCGAAGGCGTTCGCCCGCCGGTGTGCCGAAACGTTCGCGATCACTGGCGGCACCTCCTCTCGTCATGACGGTCGACTCCCCAGGGGATCCTGAGGGTTGCACGCTTTCGGTCTCCACCACACGATCGAGTGATCAGGGCCGGCCGGAACGTGACCACAGGGAGCCTGTATCCCGCACAACGACTGGTGCGGCACTTGGGTTACGGACGACGGATGATCGGATCACGAAGTCAACGTCCTTTCACGGACGGTGAGTTGAGTGTTGCCGACGGTGTCCGTCGTCAGCGGGCGTCGTCCGGCAGCAGTCGGGCGAGCGTGCGGACGGCCCGGTACTGGAGGGTCTTGATGGCGCCTTCGTTCTTGCCCATCACGCGGGCGGTCTCGGCGACCGAGAGGCCCTGGAGGAAACGGAGCGTGACGCACTCCTGCTGCTGCGGGTTGAGCCGTCGTACGGCATCGAGGAGGGCGGCGTTGGACAGTGATTCGAGGACGGATTCCTCGGGCGAGCGCTCGACCTCGTTGGCGTCGAGCATCTCGCCGGTGGTGACCTCCAGGCGGAAGCGGCTCGACTTGAAGTGGTCGGCGACGAGGTTGCGGGCGATCGTGACGAGCCAGGCGCCGAAGTCGCGGCCCTGCCAGGTGAAGGTGCCGATACGGCGCAGGGCGCGCAGAAAGGTCTCGCTGGTCAGGTCCTCGGCGGTGGCTTTCCCGCCCACCCGGTAATAGATGTACCGGTACACGGTGTCGCTGTACTGGTCGTAGAGGCGCCCGAAGGCCTCGGTCTCGCCGGCCTGGGCGCGCTCGACGAGGTCCATCATCCGGGCACTGTCACTGTCCGCGGCCGGACGGCGTGCCGTCGCCGCGCCGGCCGAGCGCGCCCGTCTGCCGACCGCGGCGCTGCCCTCGGCGAGTGCGTAGCACGGGCTTACGGACGTGGCGGTGGCGAAGGCGGGCATGGCGTACGCGGTGGGGACGAAGCCGCGCAACAGGTTGGTGACCGTTGCGCGCAGCGTAGCCAGGCCCGAGGCGTCAACCCCGACGTGTGGGTACACGGGACTCCCAGAGGCAGAGCTTCCATCACGTGCAGTACGGGACCGTTCACCCGTCGTAGCGACGGAGGGGTACCGGATTGCGTCTGAGGAGAATAACGCTTCGTGCAGGGACCGCTACGCCCAGTTGCTCAAATCATCGATTACGTCGCTTCCGTAACCGATTGATGCCTCATCAGATGTCGAGGAATGACAGATTGTTGACCGGAAAAGTGCGTGTTGCTGCGCGGCCGGGGTGTCAGCGACGACGCCGGTGCAGTGCGATGGCCGCCGCGGTGCCGCCGGCCACCGCCCCCACGCCCGCCGCCGCCGGGATGCCGACCTTCGCGGCCTTGCGGCCGGTGCGGTAGTCGCGCAGGCGCCAGTCCTTCTCGCGGGCGTACTTGCGCAGCTTGGCGTCCGGGTTGATCGCGTAGGGGTGGCCGACCAGCGAGAGCATCGGGATGTCGTTGTGCGAGTCGCTGTACGCCGCGCAGCGCGCGAGGTCGAGGCCCTCCGCCGCCGCCAGCGCGCGCAGCGCCTCCGCCTTGGCCGGGCCGTGCAGCGGCTCGCCGACCAGCTTGCCGGTGTAGACGCCGTCGACCGACTCGGCGACCGTGCCCAGCGCGCCGGTCAGGCCGAGGCGCCGGGCGATGACCGTGGCGATCTCGACCGGTGCCGCCGTGACCAGCCACACCTTCTGGCCCGCGTCGAGGTGGGCCTGGGCCAGGGCGCGGGTGCCGGGCCAGATGCGCTCGGCCATGTACTCGTCGTAGATCTCCTCGCCTATCGCCTTCAGTTCGGCGACACGGTGCCCCTTGACGATCGACAGTGCGGAGTCGCGCGCGTCCTGCATGTGCTCGGGGTCCTCGACCCCGGCCAGCCTGAACCACGCCTGCTGCCAGGCGAACTTGGCGAGGTCGCGCGTCTCGAAGAACTTCCGCTTGTACAGGCCCCGGCCGAAGTGGAACAGCGCGGCACCCTGCATGACGGTGTTGTCGAGGTCGAAGAACGCGGCGGCCTGGTCGTCGCCGAGCACCGGGAACTGAGGTTCCTCGGCGGGGGAGTCAGGGGAGGCGTCCTGTGAGGACTTGCGTGCTGCCTCCGCCGAGGCCTCGCCTGCCAACACGCTTCGCGCCGTGGCGGAGCGCCTACGGGGAGTGAGCCATCCGAGAGCGGCCATGTCGTGAGCATAGCCAGTTTGTTCGGGGCTTCCCGTGCCGAGAGGTTTGCATGCTGTGAACTCTCCGCGTCCGGACCGTTAAAGAGGGCGGACGCGGGCGGGACAATGGCTGACATGAGCCCCCTCTTCCGCCGCAAGTCCCCGTCCCCGCAGGACCGGATCGTCACGCTCGTCCGCAAACCGGGGTGCCATCTGTGTGATGACGCACAACGCGTGGTGGAGAAGGTCTGCGATGAGCTCGGTGTGTCCTGGGAGCCCAGGGACATCACCGAGGATCAGCAGCTGCACGACCGGTACTGGGAGCAGATTCCGGTCGTCCTCATCGATGGCGAACAGCACACTTTCTGGCGCGTGAACGAGGAGCGACTGCGCAAGGCGCTCGCCTCTGGCTGATAGATCGCTCCGATTGACTGAAAAGTCGCTTAGGATCGAGCGGTCTTTGGTCTCGGGGGCGGGATTTCGCTGAGGAAGGTGTGCGGTTTTGTCCCTGTCGGCAACGGAATGCGGTCGCTCGCGCGCCGGTTCCATACGGCCGCGCGAGGCATGCGTGACGCCGGTCACTTTGACCGGGCAAAACGGACACCATCTTTGTGCACACGTTCACAAAGACATAGCCTGCATTCGACGGGGCGGTCTGGGTTCGTGTGACCGCCTGCAGCCCCGCTCTACCCGCAGGAGCACCGTGGCAACTGGCCGAACTCACCGACCGGCGACCCGTGGCCGAGGGATTCCCGAGGCCACCGTCGCCCGCCTCCCTCTGTACCTCCGAGCCCTGACCGCGCTGTCGGAACGCTCGGTTCCCACGGTCTCCTCCGAGGAGCTGGCCGCCGCGGCCGGGGTCAACTCCGCGAAGCTGCGCAAGGACTTCTCCTACCTCGGCTCGTACGGCACCCGCGGTGTCGGCTACGACGTCGAGTATCTCGTCTACCAGATCTCGCGTGAGCTCGGGCTCACCCAGGACTGGCCGGTCGTGATCGTCGGTATCGGCAACCTCGGTGCGGCGCTCGCCAATTACGGTGGTTTCGCCTCCCGTGGCTTCCGTGTCGCCGCGCTCATCGACGCCGACCCGGCGATGGCGGGCAAGCCGGTCGCCGGCATCCCCGTGCAGCACACCGACGAGCTCGAGAAGATCATCAAGGACAACGGGGTCTCGATCGGCGTGATCGCCACCCCCGCCGGTGCCGCCCAGCAGGTCTGCGACCGCCTGGTCGCCGCCGGCGTCACCTCCATCCTGAACTTCGCGCCGACCGTGCTGTCCGTCCCGGACGGTGTCGACGTGCGCAAGGTGGACCTCTCCATCGAGCTGCAGATCCTCGCCTTCCACGAGCAGCGCAAGGCCGGCGAGGAGGCCACGCCCGACGGCGGCGCCCCGGCCGCCGCCGCCCGCAGGACGACCGCCGACAAGGGACCCGACGGGGACGTACCCGCCGTGATGCCGGCATGAGTCTCCTCGTCGTAGGGCTGAGCCATCGCAGCGCCCCGGTCAGCGTCCTCGAGCGGGCCGCGCTCTCCGCGGACGCCCGGGACAAGCTGCTCCAGGACACGGTCGCCGCCGAGCCGGCCGCCGAGGCCACGGTGCTCGCCACCTGCAACCGCATCGAGCTGTACGCCGACGTGGACAAGTTCCACGCCGGTGTCGCCGAGCTGTCCACGCTGCTCGCCCAGCACAGCGGGGTCGGCCTGGAGGAGCTCACGCCGTACCTCTACGTGCACTACGAGGACCGGGCCGTCCACCACCTGTTCTCGGTGGCCTGTGGACTGGACTCGATGGTCGTCGGCGAGGGCCAGATCCTCGGCCAGATCAAGAACTCCCTGGCCGTGGCGCAGGACCTGCACACCGCGGGCCGCCTGCTCAACGACCTGTTCCAGCAGGCCCTGCGCGTCGGCAAGCGCGCCCACTCCGAGACCGGCATCGACCGCGCCGGGCAGTCCCTGGTCACCTTCGGCCTGGAGCAGCTGGCCGTGGGCACCGAGGTCGGCGCCTGGGCGGACGGCAAGAAGGCCCTGGTCATCGGCGCCGGCTCGATGTCCTCGCTGGCCGCGGCCACGCTGGCGCGCGCCGGTGTCGCCGAGATCGTCGTCGCCAACCGCACGTACGAGCGCGCCGAGCGCCTCGCCCAGATCCTCACCGAGGGCGCCGAGACGCACGTGGCGGCCCGCGCGGTACCGATGGATGCGGTGCCGTTCGAGCTGACACGTGCCGACGTCGCCGTCTCCTGCACGGGCGCGACCGGGCTGGTCCTGACGGCGGAGGCGGTCGCGGCCGCGGCCGAGGGCCGCACCGGGCAGCCCGCCGCCGACACCGGTGCAACGGCAGTGAAGCCCGAGGCTCCGCTGCCGACCGCCGACGCCGGCGACACCTGCCCCCTCGACCTGTCCGCCGTGCAGGGCGCCACCGGCTTCTCCGTGATGGGGGAGGCCGCCGTGGCCGGCATGGACGCGGCCACCTTGGAGCAGCACGCGGCCTGGGTCGCGGGAGGCGCCGTCGACCGCCGCGAGGCGGCGCGCCGTACGCCCGAGGCCGGGAAGGAGGCCGACGCCGAGCTGATCAGCGCGCTCGCCGCGACCGCCGCCAGCGCCGGCCGGATCCCCGAGCACCGCAAGCCCGAGCCGGTCGCCGAGATCCCGCGCCAGGCACCGGCCCTGTTCCTCCTCGACCTCGCCATGCCCCGCGACATCGACGCGGCCGTGCACCGGCTGGCCGGGGTACGGCTGGTGGACATCGAGTCGCTGGCCGAGGCCTCGGCCGACGCCCCGATGGCGGCCGACGTCGACCAGGTCCGGCGGATCGTCTCCGACGAGGTCGCGGCCTTCGGGGCGGCCCAGCGCGCCGCGCACATCACGCCGACCGTGGTCGCCCTGCGCACCATGGCCGCCGATGTCATGGCGAGCGAGATCGCCCGGCTCGACGGGCGGCTGCCCGGCCTGGACGAGCGCCAGCGCGGCGAGATCCGCCAGGCCGTGCACCGGGTCGTCGACAAGCTGCTGCACGCGCCGACCGTACGGGTCAAACAGCTCGCGGCCGAGCCCGGCGGCGCCGGGTACGCGGACGCGCTGCGCACCCTGTTCGACCTCGACCCCGAGACGGTGGCCTCCGTCTCCCGGGCCGACCACGACTCTGAGAACACCGGCAAGAACCGAGGGCCAGAATGAGTACCAAGGCACTGCGACTGGGGACCAGGCGGAGCAAGCTCGCCATGGCCCAGTCCGGGCAGGTGGCGGACGCCGTGAGCCAGGTGACCGGACGGCCCGTCGAGCTCGTCGAGATCACCACGTACGGCGACACCTCCCGCGAGCACCTCGCCCAGATCGGCGGCACGGGCGTCTTCGTCACGGCGCTGCGTGACGCCCTGCTGCGCGGGGAGGTCGACTTCGCGGTTCATTCGCTCAAGGACCTCCCGACCACGCAGCCCGAGGACCTGGTCCTGGCCGCCATACCGGTGCGCGAGGACCCGCGCGACGTCCTCGTCGCCCGGGACGCGCTGAAGTTCACCGACCTGGCCGCGTCCGCCCCGAGGGGCGTCGCCCGCATCGGCACCGGTTCGCCGCGCCGCATGGCGCAGCTGAACGCGTACGCCCGCAGCCACGGGCTGGACATCGAGACCGTCCCGATCCGGGGCAACGTCGACACCCGCATCGGGTACGTCCGCAGCGGTGATCTGGACGCGGTCGTGCTGGCCGCCGCCGGCCTCAGCCGCATCGGCAGGACCGACGAGGTGACCGACTTCCTGTCGGCCGACACGGTCCTGCCCGCCCCCGGCCAGGGGGCCCTGGCGATCGAGTGCGCCGCGGGCAACGCGGACCTGATCGCCGCGCTCGGCGCGCTCGACGACCCGTTCACGCGGGTCGCCGTCACCGCCGAGCGGTCCCTGCTCGCCGCCCTGGAGGCCGGATGCAGTGCCCCCGTGGGCGCACTGGCCGACCTGCTGGCCGACGAGCGGAATGTCAAGGAAATGCGCCTGCGCGGCATCGTCGGTACGACCGACGGCTCCCGCACGGTGCAGTTGTCCACCACCGGTCCCGTGCCCCAGGCGCATGACCAGGCGATGGCACTCGGTCGCGTACTTGCCGACGAGATGCTTGCCCAGGGCGCGGCCGGTCTGATGGGGGAGCGAGCACAGTGAGCCCCACCACCCTTCCCACCGGCCATGATCACGGGCACGTCACCTTCCTGGGTGCCGGACCCGGGGATCCGGGACTGCTGACTCTGCGCGCCGTGGAGGCGCTGGCGAACGCGGACGTCCTCGTCGTCGAGCACGAGGTGCTCGACGTGGTACGCGTCCATGCCAGGCAGGGCGTCACCGTCGTACGCACGGACACGGATCCGTCTGCTGCCTCTTCGGACACCCGTCCGGGCGTGGGCACGCCCCAGCTGACGATCGTTGACGGCGCGTCAACAACCGCCGCGGCCCCGGTGGTCCGAGACCCGTCTCATCTTGTCATGGAGGCCGTACGGGGCGGCAGGCGGGTCGTGCGTGCGGTGTCCGGGGACCCCGGGCTCGACACGAACGCCGCCGAGGAGATGCTGGCGTGCGCCGCCGCCGGGGTGCCCTTCGAGGTCGTCCCCGGCATCGCGGCCGCCGTCGGTGTGCCCGCGTACGCCGGCATGCCGCTGCGCGACGAGCAAGGCGCGGACGTCCGGTTCGTGGACGCCCGTACGGCGACGGCGCGGATCTGGACCGAGGTGGGCGCGTCGGACGGCACGGTCGTCGTCTCGACCACGCTGGACTCGGTGGCCGCCGCGGCCGTCGAGCTGGTGGCCGCCGGCCGCAAGCCGGACACCCCGATGGCGGTGACGGTCGCCGGTACGACGACGCGTCAGCGCACCTGGTCCGCGACGCTCGGCACGATCGCGCAGACCCTGAAGCAGGCCAAGGTCCTGCCGTCCCCGGACGGCGGCCGCCCGGTGATAGCCGTGGTCGGCGAGCGTTCCGCGGCCGCCCAGCGCGACCAGCTGTCGTGGTTCGAGTCCAAGCCGCTGTTCGGCTGGAAGGTGCTCGTGCCGCGCACGAAGGAGCAGGCGGCGTCGCTCTCCGACCAGCTGCGGTCCTACGGTGCCGTGCCCTACGAGGTGCCGACGATCGCCGTTGAGCCGCCGCGCACGCCCCAGCAGATGGAGCGGGCGGTCAAGGGCCTGGTCACCGGTCGCTACGAGTGGATCGCGTTCACGTCGGTCAACGCGGTGAAGGCGGTCCGGGAGAAGTTCGAGGAGTACGGCCTCGACGCGCGCGCCTTCGCGGGCATCAAGGTCGCCGCGGTGGGCGAGCAGACGGCCAGGGCGCTGATCGCCTTCGGCGTGAAGCCGGACCTGGTGCCGAGCGGCGAGCAGTCCGCGGCCGGTCTCCTGGAGGACTGGCCGCCGTACGACCCGGTCTTCGACCCGATCGACCGCGTCTTCCTGCCCCGCGCCGACATCGCCACCGAGACCCTGGTCGCCGGGCTCATCGACCTGGGCTGGGAGGTCGACGACGTCACGGCGTACCGCACCGTGCGCGCCTCGCCGCCCCCGGCGGAGACCCGCGAGGCGATCAAGGGCGGCGGCTTCGACGCGGTCCTCTTCACCTCCTCGTCCACGGTCCGGAACCTGGTGGGCATCGCCGGCAAGCCGCACAACGTCACGGTGATCGCGTGCATCGGCCCGGCGACCGCCAAGACGGCCGAGGAGCACGGCCTGCGGGTCGACGTCATGGCCCCGGAGCCATCGGTCCACAAGCTGGTCCAGGCCCTGGCCGACTTCGGCGCGAAGCGACGGACCGCCGCTCTGGAGAACGGTGACCCGGTGACCCGGCCGAGCGAGCGGCGTCCGGGGTCGCGCAGGCGGCGTACGACCACGTGACGCGAGGCGGAGCGTTCCTTGCCGAGGAGCGCTCCGCCGCGTCGTCATCCCGTGGGCGGGGCCTGGTGGGTGACGGCCGGACCGCAGCGGGCGGGGCCGACTCGGCGTCGGTAAGGGCAGAGGTCCGGCGGGCGTAGCGTAGAAGGCATGACGAAGTACGGATCTTTTCCCGGTACGCGTCCCCGGCGGCTGCGCACCACCCCCGCCATGCGCCGGATGGTCGCCGAGACGCGGCTGAATCCCGCCGACTTCATTCTCCCGGCGTTCGTCCGGGAGGGCGTGAGCGAGCCCGTGCCGATCGCCGCGATGCCCGGTGTCGTGCAGCACACGCGCGACAGCCTGAAGAAGGCGGCCGCGGAGGCGGTCGAGGCGGGGATCTCCGGGATCATGCTCTTCGGGGTTCCCGAGGATGCGAAGAAGGACGCGCAGGGAACGCCGGGCACCGACCCGGAGGGCATCCTTCAGGTCGCCATCCGGGACGTCCGGGCCGAGGTCGGCGACGACCTGCTCGTCATGTCCGACCTGTGCCTCGACGAGACCACCGATCACGGCCACTGCGGCGTCCTGGACGAGCGGGGCCGCGTGGACAACGACGCCACCCTGGAGCGGTACGCCGAGATGGCCCAGGTCCAGGCCGACGCCGGCGCCCATGTGGTCGCCCCCAGCGGCATGATGGACGGCCAGATCGGCGTCATCCGCGACGCGCTGGACCAGATCGGCCACGAGGACGTGGCGATCCTCGCCTACACCGCGAAGTACTCCTCCGCCTTCTACGGCCCCTTCCGCGAGGCCGTCGCCTCCTCCCTCCAGGGCGACCGCAAGACGTACCAGCAGGACCCCGCCAACTGGCGCGAGTCGCTGCGGGAGTTGGCGCTCGACCTGGAGGAGGGCGCCGACATGGTGATGGTCAAGCCGGCCGGACCGTACCTCGACATCCTGGCCCGGGTCGCCGACGCCGTGGACGTCCCCGTCGCCGCCTACCAGATCTCCGGCGAGTACTCGATGATCGAGGCCGCCGCGGAGAAGGGCTGGATCGACCGGGACCGGGCGATCATGGAGACCCTCACCGGCATCAAGCGGGCCGGGGCGCGGAACATCCTCACCTACTGGGCCACCGAGGTGGCGCAGAAGTTGCGCTGACGGACCGTCTCGGCCGGGATCAGTCACGGTTCGACGTCGTTCCGGTACCGAATCGGTGGCGGAACGGCGTCGGTCTGCCCTCGGTTGGGTCTCGGAACGACGTCGCCCCCTGGAAGTCTGTCCGGAATCGACCCTTTGATGGGGCCGCTTCGTGACATGAAACCAAGGTTGGGGCTTACGTGTCGCATAGCCAGCGCATATGACGCGTTCTTAACAACTCCCTATCCTCTGGACCTGGCCTGATCCGTCCGGACGGCCCGAATGTCGATCCCAGGGGGGACGCAATGAGCTGGTTTGTCGAGGCGTTGAAGAAGTACGCGGTCTTCAGCGGGCGTGCGCGCCGCAAGGAGTACTGGATGTTCTCGCTGTTCTCGGTGATCATCTACGCCGTCCTGCTCGCCGTCGCCTACGGGGCCAAGCTGCCGCTCGTCATGATCATCGTGCTGGCGCTCGTGCTGCCGGGCTGGGCGGTCACGGTCCGCCGACTGCACGACACGGGCCGCTCCGGCTGGTGGATCCTGCTCAGCTGGGTCCCGTTCCTCATGCTGGTCTTCATGTGCATGGACAGCGAGCCCGGCGCGAACAAGTACGGCCCGAACCCCAAGGAGGCGGCGGCGTTCGCCTGATCCGCGCGGTTGTGCATCGTGGGGTCGCCCGGCTGTCGCCCGGGCGGCCCCACGGTCATGTGAGACGAGCGGTGAACGCGGCCCAGGCGTTCGGGGTGACCTGGAGGGTGGGGGCGTCGTCCTCGCGGTTCTTGGAGTCGCGGATGTGGATGGTGTGGGGGCTGAGGGCGACCTCGACGCACGCTCCGCCTTCGCTGCCGCTGTAGCTCGACTTGAACCACTCGAGTTCGGCGTTCATGTGTCTCCTAGCAGACGGTCGAGCAGGCTCTTCGACTCCTGGGGAGTCATCGCCTGCGACCGCAGCATCGCATACTTGCGCGACAGGACGGACACCTCGTCGGGATCCGCGACCCACTGGCTGCCGCGTTGGCCCTCCGCGTAGGCCAGATGCTGGTGATCGGGCGTCTCCAGGAGAATGAACGGCCCATCCAGCGCAGCATTCGCCGACGTGTGCATCGGCAGGAACTGGAGGGCCAGGCCCGGCCGTTCGGCGCGCTCCCGGAGGTGGAGGAGCTGCTCCCGCCGTACCGCCCGGCCACCGATCTCCATATACAGCACGGGCTCCCACACGATGAAGCTCATCGTCGGCGGGCACTTGCGCTGCAGGATCTCCTGGCGCTCGATGCGCGCTTGTGTCATGACGTCGATCTCGTCATCGTCGTACACCGGGACGCGCTCGCACAGCACCGCGCGGGCGTACGCCCGGGTCTGAAGCAGGCCCGGCAGGACCGCGTTGTCGTACCAGGAGAGGGCGACAGCTTCCCGCTCGTGCACCATGTACTGCTCCGCGTAGAGCGGGAACTGGTCGATCTCGGGCAGGTTGGCGACTCCGGCTGCCAACATTCCCTTTGTCCCCAGTAGTTGATCCAACAGCTCGGCCAGATCCGGCTTCAGCGGCCGCCTTCCCTGCTCGATGGATGCGACGGTCTCCTCGTCGAGCATCAGCTGTTCAGCGAGCGCCCGTTGGGTCAAGCCCGCCGCACGACGACCCGTACCTACCTGCACGCCGAGCATCTTCATGGCCGAGAGGTTCTTCTTGCGCGGAGGCTTCCTGGAGGTCATGCCGGTCCAACTCCCCACGTTTGCCCGTACGCGACCGTGTGTGAACCCGTACAAATAATTTGTACGGGTTCGCTCGGTGATCCACCGTAGTCACCGTCCGCGACTCTCGTCCCGTGGATGTGAATAACCAACCCCCTTACCAGCGCGACCAGTTCTACCGCCGCGACCGCCGATCCGTGCCCGCCGCCAGGCGGTTCGTGGCGTGGTCGCTGACGTACTGGGGGTTAGCCGAGTGGGAGCGGGCCGACGACGTGTTGCTGTGCGTGAGCGAGTTGGCGACCAACGCGATCGTGCACGGGGTGCCGCCGGGGCGCGGGTTCCTGCTGCGGGTGCGGTACGACGGTGACGTACTGCGCGTGGAGACGCACGACAGCGGCTCCGGCGTGCCGCGCGTCGCGGACGAGGCCGACGAGGGCGGGCGAGGGCTGCTGTTGGTGGCAGCCCTCGCCGACAAGTGGGGAGTGGGGGAGCGGCGGCCGGGCAAGGCCGTGTGGTGCGAGTTCGCTCGCCCTGACTAGGTCAGAGACGCTCAGGCGTCCTGATCCCCAGCAGTGCCATGCCCTGGTGCAGCGTGCGGGCCGTGACGTCGCACAGGAACAGACGGTTCTCGACCTGCTGCGGCGTCTCGGCCTTCAGGACCGGGCACTTGTCGTAGAAGGACGTGTAGAGGGACGCGAGCTGGTAGAGGTACGCGGCCAGCTTGTGCGGGGCGTACTCGCTCGCGGCCTCCGCGACGACCTCCGCGAAGGAGTCGGCGTGCAGGCCGAGCGCGCGCTCCGCGTCCGCCAGTTCCAGCGCGGGGTGAGCCACCGGGCGGACGTCGCCCGCCTTGCGGAGGATGGACTGGATACGGGCGTACGCGTACTGGAGGTAGACGGACGTGTCGCCGTTGAGCGAGACCATCTGGTCCAGGTCGAACTTGTAGTCCCGGTTCGCCGACGTCGACAGGTCCGCGTACTTCACCGCGCCGATGCCCACCTGGGTACCCCGCTCGGCGATCTCCTCCTCGGACAGGTCCTGCGCCTTCTCGCGCACGACCGCCGAGGCGCGGTCGATCGCCTCGTCGAGGAGGTCGACCAGCCGGACCGTCTCGCCCTCACGCGTCTTGAACGGCTTGCCGTCCTTGCCGAGGACCGTGCCGAACGCGAGCTGGTACGCCTTGACGTCGTCGTTCAGCCAGCCGGCCCGGCGGGCGGTCTCGAAGACCATCTTGAAGTGCAGGGACTGGCGGGCGTCCACGACGTAGATGATGCTGGTCGCCTTCAGGTTGAAGACGCGGTCGCGGATCGCGGACAGGTCGGTCGCGGCGTAGCCGAAGCCGCCGTCCGACTTCTGCACGATCAGCGGGACCGGGTTGCCGTCCGGGCCCTTGACGTCGTCGAAGAAGACGCACAGCGCGCCCTCGGAGCGGACCGCGACGCCCGACTCCTCCAGCAGGCGGCAGGTCTCCTGGAGCATATCGTTGTAGCCGGACTCGCCGACCACGTCCGCGTCCAGGATCTCCATGTCCAGCTTGTCGAAGACCGAGTAGAAGTAGATCTTCGACTCGTCCACGAACTTCTGCCACATGGCCAGCGTCTCGGGGTCGCCCGCCTGGAGGTCGACCACCCGGCGCCGCGCCCGCGTCTTGAACTCCTCGTCGGAGTCGAAGAGCACGCGCGAGGCCTTGTACAGCCGGTTCAGGTTCGACATGGCCTCCTCACCGGAGGCCTGGAGGTCTTCGCCCGTCTTGTGGTCCAGCTCGTGCGGGTGCTCGATCAGGTACTGGATGAGCATGCCGAACTGGGTGCCCCAGTCGCCGATGTGGTGGCGGCGGACCACGTTCTCGCCTGTGAACTCCAGCAGCTGGACGACCGAGTCGCCGATGACCGCCGAGCGCAGGTGGCCGACGTGCATCTCCTTCGCCACGTTCGGCTGGGCGTAGTCGATGACCGTCGTGCCCGGGTGGGCGGCGAGCGGGACGCCGAGGCGGTCGGTGTCCGCGTAGCGCGCGGCCAGGTTCTCCGTGATCGCCTTGTCGGTGATCGTGATGTTCAGGAAGCCGGGGCCCGAGACCTCGACGTCCTTGATCACGTCACCGGTGGTGATTCGCTCGACGACCTGTGTCGCCAGCTCCCGCGGGTTCGCCTTGGCCTTCTTGGCGAGCGCCAGGATCCCGTTGGCCTGGAAGTCGGCCCGGTCACTTCGTCGCAGCAGCGGGTCGACTCCGTCGGCTTCCGGGAGGGAGGAAGCGAGGGCATCGGTGAGACGCTGGCTGACGAGATCGGTGAGGGACGTGACCGGGGCCATGGAGTGGGAGCCGTTCTCCTCGGGGGATGGATAGACCTTGCCAGTATCCCACGGGGGGTAAAGCGGTTTTTGCGGAGAGCTCGGGGTGCACGGTGATCTGGCGCGGTGAGGGTTGTGTGTGGCTTGTCGCGCCGTTCCCCGCGCCCCTTCCGGGCGCTGGACCGCCTGTAGGACACAGGTGTGAAAAGGCGTTTTCGTGGTTGCCGTCGGAGCTGGGAGAATATGAGCGTCAGCCGTCAACCGAACCGGCTGCTCACGGAACTCTCAGAACTCTCAGAAAAAGAGGACGTGCCGATCGTGGCTCAGAGCACCGAGACCACCGACTGGGTCTCCCGTTTCGCGGATGAGGTCATCGCCGAGTCGGAGCGTCGGGCCCCGGGCAAACCGGTCGTCGTCGCCTCCGGACTCTCCCCCTCCGGTCCCATCCATCTCGGCAACCTCCGCGAGGTCATGACCCCGCACCTCGTCGCCGACGAGATCCGGCGCCGCGGGTACCAGGTGCGCCACCTCATCTCCTGGGACGACTACGACCGGTACCGCAAGGTCCCGGCGGGCGTCGCGGGCATCGACGAGACCTGGGCCGAGCACATCGGCAAGCCGCTGACCTCCGTGCCCGCCCCGAAGGGCTCCGCTCACCCGAACTGGGCCGAGCACTTCAAGGCCGCCATGGTCGAGGCCCTCGGCGACCTGGGCGTGGAGTTCGACGGGATCAGCCAGACCGCGCAGTACACCTCCGGTGTCTACCGCGAGCAGATCCTGCACGCCATGAAGCACCGTGGCGACATCGACGCGATCCTCGCCCAGTACCGCACCAAGCCGAAGACCGCCAAGAAGCAGCAGCAGAAGGCCGTCGACGAGGCCGAGCTGGAGGCCGAGGAGGGCTCGGGGGCGGCGAGCGAGGACGACGGCAGCGCCGGCTCGGCGGGCTACTTCCCGTACAAGCCGTACTGCGGCGACTGCGGGAAGGACCTCACCACGGTGACGTCGTACGACGACGACACCACCGAGCTCACCTACACCTGCAAGGACTGCGGCTTCTCCGAGACCGTCCGGCTCAGCGAGTTCAACCGCGGCAAGCTGGTCTGGAAGGTCGACTGGCCGATGCGGTGGGCCTACGAGGGCGTCATCTTCGAGCCCAGCGGCGTCGACCACTCCTCCCCGGGTTCGTCGTTCCAGGTCGGCGGCCAGATCGTCGGGATCTTCGGCGGCGAGCAGCCCATCGGCCCGATGTACGCCTTCGTCGGCATCAGCGGCATGGCCAAGATGTCGTCCTCCCGCGGCGGCGTGCCCACCCCGGGCGACGCGCTGAAGATCATGGAGCCGCAGCTCCTGCGCTGGCTCTACGCCCGCCGCAAGCCCAACCAGTCCTTCAAGATCGCCTTCGACCAGGAGATCCAGCGGCTGTACGACGAGTGGGACAAGCTCGGCGGCAAGGTCGCCGACGGCTCCGCCCTCCCGGCCGACGTCGCCGCGCACTCGCGCGCCGTGCGCACCGCCGCCGGCGAACTGCCGGCGACCACGCGCCCGCTGCCGTACCGCACGCTCGCCTCCGTCGCCGACATCACCGCCGGCCACGAGGACCAGGCCCTGCGCATCCTCTCCGAGCTCGACCCGGAGCAGCCGCTGACCTCCCTCGACGAGGCCCGGCCGCGCTACGACAAGGCCGAGGCGTGGATCAACACGCACGTGCCCACCGACCAGCGGACGATCGTGCGCGAGGAGCCGGACGCCGAGCTGCTGAAGTCGCTCGACGAGGCCTCCCGGCAGTCCCTGCGGCTGCTGCTCGACGGGCTCGAGGAGCACTGGTCGCTCGACGGTCTGACCCACCTCGTGTACGGCGTGCCCAAGGTCCAGGCCGGGTTCCCCGCCGACGCCACGCCCAAGGAGCTGCCGCCGGAGATCAAGACCGCCCAGCGGACGTTCTTCGCGCTGCTCTACCACCTGCTCGTCGGCCGCGACACCGGTCCGCGTCTGCCCACGCTGCTGCTCGCGGTGGGTCAGGAGCGGGTGCGGGCCCTGCTCGGGGAGTAAACCGCTCTACGACGACGGGGGCGGGCGCGGGGGCGGGGCGCCCCGCGGCCCCCCCCCCGGACGCGCCCCGGGGGACCCGATGTGGTGCGCCGCCAGTTAAGCGGAGCTTCGCG
>NZ_JBEYYC010000054.1:0-22151 GCF_040645355.1 Streptomyces sp. NPDC046805
CGTACGGCGAGTCGTTGGCGATCGCGACCGCCTCCTCCAGCGAGTCGTAGCCGATCACCGCCATGACCGGTCCGAAGATCTCCTCCCGGGCGATGTCACCTGCCACGTCTACGTCCGCCCGGGATGGGCCGGGAAACTCCCCCCGGTCACCGACGAGGAGGCCGACACGCTGGAGGTGACGTCGGCAGAGCCCACCGAGTGCAGCCGGCTCGCCTTCGAGATAGAGATCACGGAGGGGCTGGACGGCATGACGGTCGACGTGCCCGGTACGCAAAAATAGCCGGGCCGAGCCGGAAATCGGGCGCCTACCAGGCACCCCGCCGGCTCATCCGTTGTCGGAGAGGGAAGACGATGCCGAGGAAGTACGTCCGCAAGCTGCCGCCGAGCGATGCTCCACAGCGCATCCTGTCCGCCGCCGCGGAAGAGATGGCCGCCAAGGGGTTCGCCGCAGTGCGCATCGACGAGATCGCCCGCAAGGCGGACTGCAACAAGCAGCTCATCTACTACTACTTCGGCAACAAGGAGGGCCTGCGCAACGCCGTGCTGAGCCGCATGGTCGACGAGGCCGCGCCGATCTGGCAGGACGTCGCGAAGGCGGACCCGCCCGAGGCACTCCACCGGATCTTCCATCCGGCGGCTTCCACGATCGACTGGTCCCGCCTGCTTGCCTGGGAGGGCGTCGAGTACGGCGACCCGGGGACCGAATCCGACCTTGTGCTGGAGGAACGCCGGTCGCAGGCCTACCAGGTCCAGGTGGACATGGTGCGCCGCGCTCAGGAGGCCGGGCAGATCCCGGCGGAGCTGGATCCCGCGATGCTCAGCGTCATGGTGACCCTGCTCGCGATGAGCAGAAGCCTCGTGCCGCACATCATCAAGCTGACCACCGGCCTCGACGCCGGCTCCCCGGAGTACGCGGAGCGCCTGTGGGACTTCACCAACGAGCTCTTCACCGTGCTGGCAGCACAGCAGAACGGCCTCACATGACTGACCCACCCACGAGCGACACCGGGGAACTGGTCGGCGACCAGCTCGCGGTCCCCGCCGTCTGGTAGCGGGCGGCGCCAGCAACGCGCTGTTCGTGCGGAGCGAGGCGCTGCCCACCGCAGGACCCCGAGGAACTGCCGATTGGCTGTGAGCGGCCTACGGCACACCGGACGTCCGGCAGATCGACGGCCTGGGCGGCGGTGACATGGTGCGCAGCAAGTTCGCCGTCGTGGGGCCGTCCGATCGCGACGGCGCCGACGTCGACCACACCTTCGTTTAGCCCGGTGTCGCGGAGCGCCTGATCGACTGGTCGCTGCTGTGCGGCAACATCTCCTCCGCCATCGGCCCCTACGCCGTCGACGAGGGGCTCGTGCCCGTCACCGGCTCCGAGACGGTCGTACGGATCTGCAACACCGACACCGGCAAGGTCATCCACGCGACCGTCTCCGTCGCCGACGTGTCGATCCCGATCGCGTTCGTGTCGGCCGCCTGGCTCGGGGCGACCGGCGCCGAGAGCCATCGCGAGCTGCTGGTCGGCACCGACCTGAGGGAACGCGCCGGGGGCGCCGGGGCGGTCCGGCGTGCCGTCGCCGTGCACCTCGGCTGGGTCAGCGACGTGTCACGGGCCGACATCGAGACCCGCATCCGGCCGGCTGTCGCGCCGGTGGGGCCGCCGAGGGAATGGGGGGACCTGGCGGGCAGGACCTGGCGGGCGGGACCGTCTCGGGCGCCGGGCGCGACGTACACGTCCGCGCCGTGTCCACCATCGACGTGCACAAGGCGTTCATGGGCACCGGATCGGTGTGGGCGGGCGTCTCGGCGCGGCTGAAGCGCATCGTCGTCCATGCCGTCACCCGGGCGAGGGCACACGAGAGCGGTGAGTGCCGCCTGGCCCATCCCAGTGGGGTCACGTGGGTCCACACCGACCTCGAACAGTCCGAGGGGGAGCCCGTGGTCACGCGCGCTTCCTTCCAGCGCACCGCGCGGCGGATGCTCGAGGGCCCGGTGCTCGAACCCACGGCGCGCCTTCCCTGGGGGAAGGGCTGAGGGGCGCCCCCTCCCAATCGTTTGACCTGCAAGAACTCCTCTCCGCATTTATTCAATCAAACGCATGGTTGACACTTTGGAAGTCGCGGGAATAACCTCGCCTCACCCTCTGAAGCCCCGCCGCAGCCGTCGTCGCGACGGCTGCGGCGGGGGTACATTCACGGAAGGCACCTCATGGGACAGACCAAAGCCGCCGTCATCGGCGTCGGCACCACCGACTTCTCGGCGATCTACCGCCAGAAGGACCCTTTCCGCACCGAATACGCCCTCGGCCTCGAAGCCCTCGACCTGGCTGTCGCCGACGCGGGCATCTCGAAGGACGACATCGACGGCGTTCTCCTCAGCCGCATCGACGGCTACGAGATGTTCTGCTCGATGGCCGGACTGCGCTACCCCAAGGTGGTCAACACCTACGAGGGCGCCGGCCGCATGGCGGGTGTCGTGATCCAGCACGCCGTGGCCCTCATCGAGGCCGGTCTGGCCACCACCATCGCCTGCGTCTACGGCAACAACGGCCGCTCGGCCGGCGCCACCTACGGCGGCGACGGCGGAGGCGGCGCCTACAACGCCCGCCTCAACGACGCGAAGTTCGACATGGCCTACGGCATGACCTCGCCCGGCGCCTACGTGTCGATGATGTACCGCCGCTACGCGCACGACTACAACGTGCCCGACGGCGCCCTCGCGCCCATCGCGCTGAGCAACCGGGCCAACGCGCAGAAGAACCCGATCGCGGTCATGAAGGCCGACCTGACCGAGGAGGACTACCTGTCCTCGCGGTTCATCGCCGAGCCGCTGCGCCTCTACGACTACTGCATGATCAACGACGGCGGCGTCGCGATCATCGTCACCTCGGCCGAGCGTGCCCGGGACACCAAGCAGCCCGTGGTGAAGATCGTCGCCACCGAGGGCGTGGGTGACCTGACGAACTACTACACGAAGGAGGACAACTTCCGTGCCTCCTCCGAGGAGGTCGCTGCCCGCCTGCGCGCCAGTTCCGGCGTAGGCCCCGACGACGTCGACTGCGTGCAGATCTACGACAACTTCACCCCGATCGTCCTCTTCTCGCTCGAACACTTCGGCTTCGCGCCGCAGGGCGAGGGCTGGCAGTTCATCCAGAAGGGCCGTATCGCACTCGACGGCGAGCTGCCGATCAACACCAGCGGCGGCCACACCAGCGAGGGCTACATGCAGGGCTGGGGCCTTCAGGTCGAGGCCGTACGGCAGCTGCGCGGCGAGTGCGGGGAGCGGCAGGTCGCGAACGCCCGAACCTCCCAGTACATCTGCGTGTCCCCCATCGTCACCTCCCACATCTTCCAGCGAGAGGACTGATCACCATGAAGTCTGAGCGCACCGTTCCGACCGTCACCCCCACCCTTGCGCCGCACTTCGAGGCCGCGCGCGAGGGCAAGCTGGCGATCCAGACCTGCACCTCGTGCGGCGGGCACTGGTTCCCGCCGATGTCGAACTGCCCCACCTGCCTGAAGACGGACACCGTCACCTGGGTGGAGACCTCCGGCGAGGCGACGCTGTGGTCCTGGGTCGTCATGCACCAGCCGTACTTCAAGGCGTTCAAGGACGAGACCCCCTACCCCGTCGCCTTCGTGAAGCTGAAGGAGGGCCCGATCCTCATCAGCGCGATCGACGGCGTCGAGGCCTCGGAGTACACCTTTGACATGCCGCTGACCGTCGGCTTCGAGCCGATGGGCGCCGACGACCTGCCGATGCCGGTGTTCCGGCCCGCCGCCGCATGACCGGCGTCGCCCCGCTGACGGGGATCCGCGTGGTCGAGCTCTCGGACGACGTGGGACTCGCCTTCTGCGGCAAGTACCTCGCCGCTCTGGGGGCCGAGGTGACGGTGGCCGCGCCACGCTCCTTCGGGGGCGCACTGCGCGACTACCTCGATCACGGCAAGCACACGGCGGCCGCCGACACGGCCGCCGTCGAGGAAGCCGACGTCGTCCTGCTGGGACGGGCGTCGGCCCCCGGCCCTCGCCCGGCACGTCAGATCCGGGTCCTCTCCAGCGACCTGGGCGAGAACGGCCCGCGCAGCGACTGGCAGGGCACCGAGCTCACCCTCCAGGCCGCAGGCGGACTGCTGGCCGTGGTGGGGGAGAACGACCGCGAGCCCCTGCAACTCGGCGGCCACCAGGTCGCGTACTCGTTGGGCACCCTTGCCTTCACCGGCGTGATGACCGCCCTGGCAGAGCGCGACCGGTCCGGGGAGGGCCAGGACGTCACCCTCTCGGGGCTGGAGACGGTCGCCTACCTGGAGTGGAAGGGCCGCGTCTATCAGCAGGCCGGAAGCCCGCTGAGCCGCGGAGACCGTTCCGGCCCGATCGTCCTGCGGTGCGCCGACGGGCACTTCGGGTTCTACTACCGGGCCCAGGACTGGCCGCACATCCTGGAGGTCTTCCCGGACGAACGGCTGCGCGCCCCGGAGTTCGCGACCCACCCCGACCGGATCGCCCATGGCGTCCTCTTCAAGGAGGCGCTCGAATCGGTCGTCGGTTCCCTGACGAAGGACGAGCTGTACGCCCGCCTCCAGTCCGTCGGCGTGCCGGCCGGACCCGTCTGCACGCCCCAGGACCTGATCACGTCCCCGCAGTATCAGGCCCGCGGCCTCATGGTCGAAGGACCGGGCGGACAGGGCGTCATGCCCGCCGTCGCGGTCGAGTTCAACGGCCGCCGGCCGCAGCCCGCGGCATAACCCCCAATTGAAGTCCCGCACGGAAGGAACCATCATGTCGAACTCCGAACTGCTCCTCGTGGACCGCGAGAAGGAGTACGCGGTCATCACGATCAACCGGCCCGAGAAGCGCAACGCGGTCAGCCGCCCGCTCCAGCTCCGGCTCCGGGAGATCCTCGACGAACTGCGCGAGGAAGACGTCCGTGTGATCGTCCTCACCGGCGCGGGCGACGTCAGCTTCTGCGCCGGCGTGGACCTGAAGGACGACAGCCCCGAGATCCGCACCACCGCGCTGGAGCCGAACCCCTGGCTGGCCACTCAGCGCCGTATCGCCGAGCACCCGGCCATCTTCATCTCGGCGGTCAACGGCTACGCCCTGGGCGGCGGCCTGACCCTGGTGAACAACGCCGAGCTGGCTATCGCCTCCGAGACCGCCACCTTCGGCGCCCCGGAGATCACCTTCGGCGTCTACGCCGCGCTGGCCGGCCCCAGCAGCATCCGCCGCGTCCTGCCCAAGCACGCCGCCGATCTGGTCCTCACCGGCCGCCGTATCGACGCCGAGACCGCGCTGCGCTGGGGCATGGTCAACGAGGTGGTCGCCCCCGAGGAGCTGCTGCCGCGCGCCGAGGAACTGGCCGCGCGCATCTCGTCCTTCGACCGTACGGTCCTCGACGTCGCCAAGAACGCCCTGCGCGCCGAGCACCTCATGGACTGGGACGCCGCCCTCGATCACGGCAGCCGGACCGCGGCCTTCACCGAGGCTTTGAGGAAGGCGAACTCGTGACGGCCGCCACGGGGCCCCTTTCCCATCTCAGGGTCCTGGATCTGGGCATCATCACCGCCGGGGCCGCCTCCTCCCAGGTCTTCGCCGACTTCGGCGCGGACGTCATCAAGGTGGAGTCGACGACCTACACCGACCCGTTCCGCAACTGGACCCAGATCGCCGCGGGCCCGACCGACGGCACCCAGCCCCTCCAGAGCCCGCCCTTCGCGAGCGTCAACCGCAACAAGCGCGGAATCGCCATCGACCTCAAGACCGAGGCCGGCCGGAAGGTGTTCCTGGACCTGGTGGCCCAGTCCGACCTGGTCGTCGAGAACTTCCGGCGCGGGGTGCTCGACCGGCTCGGCATCGGCTTCGACGCCCTGAAGCAGGCCAACCCGCGGATCGTGCTGCTCTCCCTGAGCAGCCAGGGCCTGGACGGGCCGGAGAAGGGTTACGTCTCCTTCGGCTCGACCCTGGACGGGCTCGGCGGTGTGATGGCGCTGACCGGGTACGACGAGCAGAACCCGCTGTGGAGCGGGAGCAACGTCAACTACCCCGACCAGCTCGTCTCCTTCCTCGCACCCGGCCTCGCCCTGGCCGGGCTACGCCTCAGGGACACCACCGGTGAGGCCGTCCACGTCGACGCCGCCCAGCGGGAGGCCGTGACCAGCGGGGTGGGCGAGACGGTGCTGGAATACTCGCGCACCGGAACCGTCACAGGGCCGCTCGGCAACCGGCACCCCGAGTTCGCGCCCCAGGGCGTCTATCCGAGCCTCGGCAAGGACGAATGGGTGGCCGTCTCGGTGACCGACGACGCCCAGTGGCGGGCGCTCTGCGACGTGCTGGACCTGCCCGAGGCACAGGCCGATCCGCGCTTCACGACCGCCTCGGGCCGCCAGACCCACCACGACGAGCTGGACCAGCTCATCGGCGAACGCACCAGGGCACACGACAAGGAGGCCCTCGCCGCCGACCTCCAGCGGTGCGGCGTCCCGGCCTCGGCCGTGCTCGTCGCCCACGAGGTGCTTGTCGACGACCAGCTCAAGGCGCTCGCCTTCCACCAGTCCGTGCCGGGCGACCCGATCGTGCAGCGCGGCATGGCCTTCCGGCTCGACCGGACGCCGGGCACCATCCGCAAGCCGGCCCCCCGGCTGGGGGAGGACACGCGCGAGGTTCTCACGCAGATCCTCGGGCTGACCGAGGACCGGATCACCGCGCTGGTCCGTGAGGGAGCGGTCTTCGTCGGTGAGGAACAGAGCACGGCCGCGGCTGTCCCCACGACGGCCTGACCTCCTCTCCTCCTGGTCCCGGGTTCCCTTCCGTCACCCGCACCCCGAGCGCGAGCAGGCCGGCGAGCGGGGTGCGTTGTGAAGTTGCAGGTCGAGGGTCTGGTGTGGGCGGGGTCCGGTTGGGGTCGGTGCGAGCCTTGCCGAGGACGCGCCAGTTCTTGAGGTGAGCGAAACCGTGCTCGACCGGGGCCCGGACGGCCGTCAATGCCTTGTTGGACAGCTTCTGACTTCGCGTCAGGGGCCGGTTCCGGGCGGTCTTGTAGCCGGTGATCACCGCCGGTCGACGGAAGTGCCGTCGTCGAGGCCGACGAATCCCAGGTCGGCGACGGCTCCGAGCCCGACCGCCCGCAACTTCTGCGTGAGCTTGTCGTGACGGCAGGCGGTGATCTCTTTGAGGCTGGTCGGTCACGACCGCGTCATGTGATGGCTGCCGGTCAGGGGTGCTGCGACGCACGCGTTTCGCGGGCGGGCCTGCGTAATCGGCAGTGGAATACGTGAAGTGCATCACTGAGAGATTGCATTAAATAGTACATTCTGTCCCGTATGGATCATTTCCCCCCTGGCTGGCGGCGTGGATGCGCAGCAGTGACGCCACGAGCCTGGACGGCGGTACTGCGACGGATCGGTGCGATCCGCGCGAGCAGCGGTGAGCACATCCTGCGTCATGTCGTGAAAAGCCTGGTCGCGGTGGTGCTCACGTGGCAACTCATCGCCTTGTGGCTGCCAGGGCAGCAACAGTTCCTGGGTGTGGCTGTCGCGTTGGCCATGGTCAATGAGTCCACGGTGTACAGCTCGGTGGTCAATGCTGTGCGCCGGGTGGTGATCCAGGTATCGGGAGTGTTCCTGGCCGTCGCCGCGGCCTGGATGCTGGGGGCCACCGCGGGAGCCGTCGTGGCCGTCCTGGCGGTGGTGCTGCTCACCGCCACTCTCCCCTGTAGTACCGGCGGGCGCCGCAACGGTGAGGATCGGCTTCAAATCGCATCGACTGCGCTGATCACCCTGACGGCTGCCGCGGCGACTCCGGTCGGACATGTGGTGGCTCCGGCGGTCGTCACCCTGACAGGCGCTGTGGTGGGAGTCGCGGCAAATGCCTTGATCCTTCCACCGACGTACCTCAGTCGATCCGACGCCGCTGTGCGCGGTCTGGCCCGCTGCATGGGCACGCTGCTGCAAGACATGGGTCGTGGTTTGAGGGAAGGACGGTCTCAAAGTCACGCGCACATCTGGCTGGAGAGGGGACGAGACCTGGAGCAGCAAGTCGCGGAAGCTCGCGACGAGGTACAGAAGGCAGCTGAGAGTCTGCGCTGGAACGCGCGGGCAGCCGCACGAGGGCAGCAGGTGTTCCCGGCCTACGAGTACGGCTTGGGAGTTCTCCACACGGCGTCGTTCGAAGTGCGGGGTATCGCCAGGACTCTGGCAGACACCGTCGGTCGAGACGCGGATGACCCTCTGAAGCAAGGCTTCGCTCTCCGTTACGGAGAGGTGCTCGACCTGGCCGGGCAGGTATTCATCACGTATGTCGCTGTCGGTACGGCGACCGACTCGGCTCATGCCGATGCCCAGAGGCAGTTGCGCACAGTGATCGATCGCATGCTCGCCTGGCATACAAGTGTGACCGATCTGATGGAACGGGGAACACAGGGCAAGCTGGACGCGTGGCATGTCTATGGTTCGCTCATTGCCGATATCGAGCGTCTCCTCGCTGACTTGGGGGCATCAACCGACTCTGCTGCGCGATTCGGCTCAGTCGAAGGCGGAGTGCATCCAGAAGTACGGGCCGATGCGGTTCGAGGAGTAGGCCGAGGAGAGGAAGGCCGGGAAACGATGCCTCGCTGTCGCGTCGGTGCGACACCGCGAGTCGCTCCTTGAAGGCCATCCCTACCTGGCGTTCGCCAGCCCCGGAAAAGATCGTCGGACGCGAGTGCACGAGTAGGCCATCGCGGGAGGCTTCTCCACACCGGCGTGCTGTACGGCATTGGCGACGATGAACCGCCTAGCGCTTCTACGAGCAATGGAGCCGGCCGTGTTCGAGAGGCCTCCGGGGGTGTCGGGGGGCACAGTAGGGCGGCCGGGGAGGGGCGGGCGACGAAGCGGGTGGTGAAGGCGATTCCGACCGCGTACTCGGTGGGCAGGCGCTGACACTTGGTACTGGCGCCGCCGGTCGCACCGACCGGGCGACTTCACATTCTGTCGCGCCCACCTGCTTTCAGCAGGTCGGAAGGCGGTCTCTCATCCGTGAGACGGAGGCTCTCCGTGCGTCGGGGGCTGCTGTAGCCGGGCCGCGAGCTTCCCCGGCAGGACGTCCCGGTTTGCCGGAGTGAGCTGGACGACCTCGATGTCGGCGCGCCGCTTGAGGGCATCGGTGAACGGATCGCGGTGCGTGTGGACCGTGGCGACGACATCGACATCGGCGACGAACAGCGCGTCGACCGCGTGCCGGAACGCCGTGCACGCCAGTTCCATCCGCCCCAGCTCGTCGATGAGCACCAGCCGCCCTGTTGCCTCCTCGGTTGCCGCCGACCGAAGCGACGGCAGCGCCAGTCGTTCCATGACGCCCGGATCGACGCCGTATTTCCCTACCCGTGGCGGACCGGGCAGGTCGACATGGGCGAGCACTTCCCGTCGGCCTGCCAGGGTCTCCAGGGCGAAACCGACGCGGGCGCCGGACTGCCGGATCTCCTCCGTGGTGAAGCCGGTGGCAGCGCGGGTGCGTAGCAGCGCGGCCAGCCGACGCAGGGCGGTCGTCTTGCCCACGCCAGGGCGGCCCTCGAGCAGGATCCTTGTGGGCACACTGCCATCTTCACCCCCGCTTCCGGAGGCGGCCCGGGTGGACTCGGCCGAGCGGGGGGTTTGGGGTGCGGACCGGTGCCGGTGCCGCCGTTGCGGGTATGGCGGCGCGCATGAGCGGAATTGAACTCAGCAGCACCGCGTTCGACGACAAAACGGTGATCCCTCGTCGGTACAGCGGGGAGGGTGAGAACATCTCACCGCCCCTGACCTGGTCGGGGGTGCCCCACGAGGCCACGGAGCTGGTGCTCCTGTGCGAGGACCCGGACGCGCCGGGGACGACCTTCCTGCACTGGCTGGTGACCGGCATCGATCCGGGGACCACCGGGGCGGCGGAGGGCCAGAAGCCCCAGGGGGGCCTGCCGTGGCCCAACGGCTTCGGTCGCGTGGGCTGGGGAGGGCCGATGCCTCCACCGGGGCACGGGCCGCACCGCTACTTCTTCCGCCTGTACGCCCTGTCCGAGCCGCTGCCGCTGCACGACCACCCTGGCGTCGAGGACGTGCACCGTGCCCTGAAGGGCAGGGAGCTGGCCTCCGGCACCCTGGTCGGGACCTATCAGCGCTGAGCGCGTCACCGCTGGTCGTAGCCATGGACGCCGTACAGCCGGACGAACCGGGCCGCGGTGACCGTCCTGCGGTGCACCAGGTTGTGGCCCCGCCGCTCGTACAGCTCGACGCGCTCCTGCCCGCCCTGCCCGATCGGCTGGACGAGCCGGCCACCGGCGCGGAGCTGATCCACGAGCGGCTCAGGCACTCGCGGGAAGGCCGCGCAGACGATGACGGCGTCGTACGGGGCACGGTTCGGCATGCCGAGGGTCCCGTCGCCAAGTACGACCTCGGCATTGCCGACGCCCTGCCCGGCCAGGCGCAGGCGGGCCTCGTCGACCAGGTCGGGCCAGCGCTCGACGCTGACGACGTACGCGGCCAAGCGGGCCAGCAGCGCGGTCTGCCAGCCGTATCCGGTCCCGACCTCCAGGACCTGTTCGTCTCCGGTGAGGCCGAGAGCGGAGACCATCATGGCGATCAGCGAGGGCTGGGTGGTCACCTGCCCGTGGGGGAGCGGAACCGGCGTGTCCCGGTACGCGGATGCCACCTCGTCCGCGGGGACGAATCCCGTCCGGGGGACGCTCCGTACGGCCTCCAGGAGACGGGCGTCGGTCACGCCCACGGCGCGGGCCGCGCGGACCAGGTCCTCGGGGGTCCCTTCATGGGCCATTGGACCGCGGCGCCGTGGCGGTGGCGCCGGTGGCCCCGCTCGTGGTGCGCTCCAGAAGCCGCGCGGCGTGATCGTGCTCGCCGCCCGACGTCGCCTCGTTGCTCACGTGCTTGGTGCCTTCTCGCAGTCCTCGTTGCGGTGCCGGTGAGCGGGGTTCGCTACCGGCCAGGCGCAGCCCGGGCAGTCGAAGCCCTGGGTCTGGTCGAGGTTGAGCAGTGTCAGCGCCGTACGGCGGAGCGTCGTCTGCTCCAGGGAGTACCGCGGCGGGTTGGCTACCGCCGGCACGCCTGCCGCCCAGGCCTTGGGTGGGGTGATCGAAACGTCCGTCTCCTCCGCGCCGCTCCTGCTCCTGTCCATGTGCCCCATCCGCCGCTCATACGCCGCGCTGCCGCTCCAGCCCAGTGTCGGCATGTTCCGCGCGCGGCGCGATCCGGGATGGTCGGTCGCAAGGGGCGACCCGTGATCCGGGAGGCGCGGCGCGTCGGTGTCAGGACGGGGTCCCCGGGTCGGCGTACCGCAGCAGGGCGCCCACGCCCTCGTGCAGCCTCAGCTCGCTCTCCGGCACGACGACCAGTTCGGCACCGATGCCGACGAGGGCCCGGACGAGGGCCTCGTCGGCGCGTTCCTCGCGCGGGGCCCGCACGCCGAAGGACATCAGCTCCGCCTCGGTCAGAGCGAGCTGAGTGGGCTGGGAGCCCGCCCAGAGCCGCAGCGAAGAACCTGGCGGTCGGTTCAGCAGCAGTGCCGCGACCTGGGCACGCTGGAGGGCGGCGACGGTGGCGGCCAGCCCGTCCGTCATGGGTCCGTCCAGAGCACGCCGGCAGATGAAGGTGTCCACGAGTTCCCGGTCGTGCGCGGCCATGCGACCGCGGAAGACGCCGTCGAGCTGCGGCTCCAACAGAGCGCGTCCGGTGTCGGTGGGGGTCCGGCCGCCCACGCGTACGACCTTGTCCCGCAGGGTGTGCGGCAGACGGCGGATCAGTACGTTGCACGCCCACTCGTCTCCGCCCACCACGACGGCGTCGGCATGGGCGCGGCGCGCCCGTTCGTCCAGCCGGTGACCGAGCCGGAGGGATGCGCGGTGCCAGGTCGCCACCGCGACCCTGCGGTGCAGCCGCTCACCCGGGGTGACGGTGGACGCGGGCCAAGTGCCGGTCTCCGCCTCCAGAGTTACCCAGCCGTGGGTCTCGGCGGTCGGAAGGCCGCCGTAGTGGACGACCACGGCCATGTAGGGGATCTCCGGAAGGTGCTGGGTGACCAGGGGCATCGCGTCCGGCAGGGTGCTGTAGCGCGCGGAGTCGTGCTCGGGCGGCCTGGGCAGCTCCCCGTCCAGGACGAGCGTGCCGTGGGCGGCGAAGATGGCCTGACCGTGCACCCCTGGCACCGCTGTGTCGGCGCCGACCACCTCCTCCAGTACGTTCAGCAGCGCCCGCTCCGAGCCCTGACGGGACAGACTCTCGCGCAGCCGCATCCAGCGCAGCGCGATCGCCCGCTCGGGATGCTCGACGTTTCGGGAGGTGTCCAGGTACACGGAGGCGAACGGGCCCGGCTCCGCGTAGAGGGGTTCAAGGAACGACAACCTCATCGCCACTCCTCGTCGACGGTCTCCCCTCCTTTGATGATGCGCGCCCCGGGGGCGATGGAGCTCGACGAGCGCGAAGCGGTGCGGAATGCGGGGCGGTCAGGCGCCGGCAGCAGCCGGCCCATCGTGAGCATGGTGGTGGCGACCAGGCCGTCCAGCACCGCCGAGCCGCGGGCCGGGACGGCAGGCCGCTGAACAGCCGGGCTGCGTAGCCGGATGAAGGAGCAGTCTGCGCGGGAGCACCAGATCGTGGCGGGGGCCGCCTTGCCACGTGAATACCGGTTTCTGGGCCGTATTCGACAGACCGAGTGGCGCGCTCGTTAGCAGTAGTTGCTTGAGCACGGTGATGAAAGGGGTTCTACGAGAGATGAGCGGCCGGTCGTCCGCCTCCTGTGGCCGGCGTGGCCGACGGTGTGGGGAAGTGGGGCAGGACGTCCTCGGCGAGCTCGTGCAGCACCTCGTCGACGGGCCGGTCGTTGGGACGCAGGTTGAAGGAGACATGGGCGACGCCGAGGGAGGCCATCGTCTCCAGGTGGTCGACCAAGGCCTTACGGCCGGTGCTGAGGCCCAGCCGGATGGGGTGGGTCGGGGCCTCGGCGTCGTCCTGGAGGGCAAGCACCATGGGGGTGAGGTACGGCTTGCCGCCGTCCCCGGTGCGCTGCTGCCACTCACGGGTCTTCAGACGCAGCGCGCCCAGGTCACGCGGGTAGTTGAGGGAGGCGTCGGCGTGTTCGGCGATCCACTCCGGGGTCTGCTGCGCGCCGCCGGCAACGGCGATCGGGATCCCCGTCGAATGCACCGGCTTGGGCAGGACCTCCAGCTGCCGGTCCGCGCCGAGGCCGGCCCTGGGCAGTTCCAACGGGCCGCCGCGCCAGGCGGCGCGCAGGATCTCGACGGCTTCGCTGAATGCTGTGCCGCGGGTGTGGAAGTCGCGGTTGAACAGCGGGTATTCCACGGGGCGGTCACCGCTGGCCAGGCCGAGCAGCATGCGGCCGCCTGACAGGGCGTCGACGGTGGCTGCCGCCTTGGCGACCAGCAGGGGTTCGCGCAGGGGCAGGACAATGGCGCCGGTGCCGAGAACGACGTTGTCGGTGACGGCGGCGAGGTGGCCGAGGTGGGTGAAGGTCTCGAAGACCGTTCCTGCGTCGCCGAACTGGACGGGGTCGTACAGCGGGACGTCGCGCAGCCACAGGGCGGCGAAGCCGAGGCGGTCGGCGAGTTGGGCGAGCCGGGTGTGCTCGGTCAGGTCGGGGACGCCGAAGGGGCGGCCGGCCTCGCGGTCGGTGTGCCGGCGTGCCTGGGCCCAGTCGTTGTCGAGGGGCAGTTCCAGGCCGAGGGTGAGCCGCCCGCCGGCGGGGGCCAGCTTGGCGAGTGCGGGGTGGGGGGATGCCATGGCGTGTCCTTCCGGGGGGCGGATAGGGGCCCCGTTCCGGGCGGCCTGCCCGGAACGGAGCGGTAGGGGCGCTGCGGGCTCAGTCGAGCTCGTCGGGGTGGGGTCCGGTGCGCAGGCCACGGTCGAGCGCGGCCAGCTGGGGGATCTCGACGCCGTCGTTGAGCGTGACGGTGGGGACGGGAGAGGGTGCCATGGTGAGGGTGCTCCTTCAGGCGGTGCTCGGGGAGAGGGTGTAGCGGACGGTCTGGGCGCTGATGAGGTCGTCGCGGAAGACGAAGGTGTCGGTGCCGTCGGTGACGTGGTGGGTGGTGCTGGCGGCGGTCCACTGCAGGAACAGGACGTTCCCGGCGAACTGCGGGGTCAGCTGCCAGTCGGCGTCGGGGAGGTCCGCCAGCAGGCGGCCGATGCCCTCCTTCACGCCCTCACGTCCCCTCAGGACGCCTTCGGGGTGATGAAGACGGCGTCCTCCGTGTAGTTCTGGCTGATCAGGGCGAGGTCGCCGGTGCCGAGGCGGTTGCCGTGGTCGGCGAAGGCCTCCTGCGGAGTGCGGGTCATCAGGAGAGGTCCTTGAGTGCCGTGGTGGCGAAGGAGTGGTCCTGCTCGGGGGCACCGCCGCCGACGCCGATCGCGCCGATCAGGTGGCCGTCGCGGTGGACGGGGATGCCGCCGGCGATGAACAGCAGCGGCCGGTCGAGCGCGGTGGGCAGGGAGTGGAAGGGCCCGTCGGGCCTGACGAGGTCGACCAGGTCGGCGGTCGGGGCGTTCAACTGCAAGGCGGTGTAGGCCTTGCGGGTGCTGGTCTCGCCGGAGATCAGTACCGCCTTCTCGTCGCGGCGGAAGGCGAGCAGATGGCCGCCGGCGTCGAGGACGGTGATGCTGACCGGGACCCCGGTCGCCTGGGCGGCGCGGCGGGCGGCCGCGATCAGGATCTCGGCGTCCGCGGTGGTGAGCGGGGTGACAGCGGTGGTGCTCAATGGAGCTTCTCCTGGGCGGAAGTGAAGGGGAAGGGAGGCTGAAGGGAGGTCAGTGGTGGACTGGGGTGCGGGCGGCAGCGCCGACCGGCTCGAGCGTGTGATCGCGACGCTCCAGGGCGGCGGACCAGAAGGCCAGGACGAGAGCGGCGGCGGCGAGGACGGCGCCGACCCAGTTCGGCGAGGTGTAGCCGAGGCCGGCGGCGATGACGATGCCACCGAGCCAGGCGGAGAGCGCGTTGCCGAGGTTGAACGCGCCGATGTTGACGGCCGAGGCCAGGGTCGGCGCGCCGTGGGCCTGGTCCAGGACGCGCTTCTGCAGTGGCGGCACGGTGGCGAAGCCGAGCGCCCCGACGAGGAGGATGGTGATCGCGGCGAGGATCTTGTTGTGCGCGGTCAGGGTGAACAGCGCCAGCACGACGGCGAGTCCGCCGAGGGTGGCGTACAGCATGGGCATCAGCGCGCGGTCGGCAAAGCGGCCGCCGAGCAGGTTGCCGAGGAACATGCCGACGCCGAACAGCACCAGCAGCCAGGTGACCGCGCCGTCGGAGTAGCCGGCGACGTGGGTCATCATCGGTGCGATGTAGGTGATCGCGGCGAAGACACCGCCGAAGCCGAGCACCGTCATCGCCATCGCGAGCAGCACCTGCGGGTTACGGAACGCGGTCAGCTCCTGGCGCAGGTGGGCGCCCTCGGGCCGGGGCGTGGCGGGGACGAGCTTGGCGACGCCGAGTAGCCCGACCACGCCGAGCGCGGCGACGATGACGAAGGTGGTGCGCCAGCCCGTGGCCTGTCCGATGAAGGTGCCCAGGGGGACGCCGACGATGTTGGCGATGGTCAGTCCGGTGAACATGGTGGCGATGGCGCCGGCCTTCTTCTCCGGGGCGACCAGATCGGCGGCCACGACGGAGCCGATGCCGAAGAACGAGCCGTGCGCGAGCGAGGCGACCACGCGGCCGGTCAGCATCAGCCCGAAGTTCGGGGCGACGGCGGAGAGCACGTTGCCGAGCACGAACAGGCCCATCAGCACCATGAGCATCCGCTTGCGGCTGACCTTGGTGCCGAGCGCCGTCAGCAGCGGTGCGCCGACGACGACACCGAGGGCGTAGCCGGTGACCAGTAGTCCCGCGGTGGGGATGGAGACGCCGTAGTCGGCGGCGATCTCGGGCAGCAGCCCCATGATCACGAATTCGGTGGTGCCGATACCGAAGGCCCCTACCGCCAGGGCGAGGAGTGCGAGAGGCATGGGCTCAGACCCCCTGTGTTTGCTTGAACGAGCTCCTTGCATGCCTCGACAATAGTTGCACGCACGCTATAAATGCAAGCGCGGGCAATGTGTGGGTGCAGGGGTGACGAGGAGGGGCGGGGGTGCCCTCGGTCGGCTCTGGAGGTGGATCGAGGGGGCTTACCTGCCTGCGACGGATGTGGCCGCCCCCGGTGCGATGCTGCCCCGCATGTATCGGCCCCTGCGGCGATCGCGTGCGTGTACGGCACGACGACAGGCCCCTCGTCGTGCGTGTACGGCACGAAGGGGCCTGTCGTGCCGGTCCGGCGCCTGGCGGCGGAGGTTCAGTGGCGCGGCCGGGCCGACGGCCGGAACCTGTTCGCCGCCGCATCGCTCAAGGGCGTGCCGGGACCGAACTGGCGGGCGCCCTCTCCGCCCGGTAGAGGCACCGGTGCGAGTCGCGCGACATGATCAGTGCCTGATCGGTGACTATGTGGCCCCAGCCCCAGTCCCGGCGCGCTACTGGGGCCGGTCCCGCGGGAAGGTGATCGGGTCGCTCGGATCTACCGGCGTCGCGACGGGGCGTCCACCGCTTCCACTGCCTCGACCAAAGAGGACAGTTCGGGGTTCTTGGCGGCTTCGTCGAGCGCTTCCCGAAGGGCGGTGTCGTTGGTCGGCCTGGCTTCTTCCAGGAGTTTCAGGCCGGCTTCGGTGACGTTGGTGTAGATGCCGCGGCGGTCCGTCGGGCACAGGTACCGGGAGAGCAGGTTGCGGTCTTCCAGGCGCGTCACCAGGCGGGTTGTGGCGCTCTGGCTGAGAATGACCGCGTCGGCGACCTGCTTCATCTGCAGATGCCCGCCTTCGCCGTCGTGCTGGCGGCTGAGTACGTCGAGCAGCGAGTACTCCCGGACGCTCAAGTCGTGCTTGGACTGCAGTGCACGCTCGATGTGCGCCTCGATCTTCCCGTGCAGGAGGGAGAGGGCACCCCATCCGCTGGCGAGGGCGGTGAGTGCGGGGTCTGTGGCAGTCATGGGGTCCAGGTCTCCTTCCGGGTACGGCTGAATACAGGATAAGCCATCGAGTGAAATATTAGCTAGAGCCAATATAGAGCTAGTGCAAGCATCTCGGCCGGTGTCGTGCCGACCCGATGCGATCGTGCAGGTTCACAAAGGCCCGGAGGGGCTGTCGAACGGCGACTGGGCCGTGGTCGGGAGTTTTCGGGTAGCTCCCACTTCCAGCTCGGCGCCGCCGACGCGCGAGTGTGCGGGTGTGGCGTGCTGAGCCTCTTGCTGTGCGACATCCTGCTCGTCCGGGTAGACGCACTTTGCGTGACACCGAGTGCGGGACAGGGCGAAAACGCCGTAGGAGAAGAGCGCGACACCGAGGAGTGCGGGAGCCACCCACAGCCCAAGGCGTGGCGATTCCCCATAGAGCGCCACACCGAGGCAGAAGCTGACCAGGGCATCACCGAGCGTGAGGGCCGGCTGAGAAGCGATCAGCGGGCCCGCCTGCATGGCGTACCCCAGCAGGAAGATGGAGAGCGAACCGGCGAGCGCGAAGCCGTAGGTCTGCCAGGCGAGGAAGAACCCGGCGGCCCCCTGCTCGGAAAGGACGGCCATGGCGGACTTGGCCAGCGCCGCTGTGAGTGCGTTGCCGATCGCGGCAGCAGCGGCCAGACGCGCCCCTCGGGCCAGGCCATGAGGACGACGTAGACCAGACAGTACGAGCGCGACACCGGCCCCGCACAGGATCGCGAGCGTCGGCGCCCACCAGACTTCGGGCACTTGGTCCCGCCCGCCGGACGGGGCAGTCGAGAAGAGGCTGGTTGCCAGGCCCGCGAAAATGAGAGCCACGCACAGCCACGCCTTCCGCGACACCCGGACCCGGAAGACAGCGCTGCCGATCACGAGGGCAAGCGGGAGCTCGAGGATGAAGATCGGCTGGACGGCGGCCAGAGATCCCGTCGTCAGCGCCAGGGCCTGGAACAGCGCCGCGAAGACCACGCCGAGGATCCCCCCGAACCAGGCTGGATTGCGCAGCAGGCTCCGAACGAGGCCGAGTCGCGACGACTGGGACTCGGGCACATTCAATACCGCACGCCGCTGCAGCACCGTACCCAGGGCATTGCTGCCTGCAGCCAGGAGGGCAAAGATGACCGCCAGAACCATCGCAATCGCACCACTTCGTTCTCTGTGCCGCCGCTGAAAAGGCAACGCCCCGTTCGCGTCGTCAGTGACGGGAGGCCGGGGCGTTGTACGAGTGCAGATGAAGACTTTGTCTTCATCTGTCTTCAAGAGTCTGTCCGGGAGCCACCAACGGTGCGCCGCCGATTCCGCGTGCAGGCCGTCGAAGCGACCGAGCACGCGCCTCGTGCCATCCCGCTTGCTCAGCCCTTTGCTTGTGCGCGGTGGTACTGGACGGGGGAGGGGACCTCACCGTTGAGCTCCGCGGCGGCGTGGCGAGCCCAGTACGGGTTGCGCAGGAGCTCACGTCCGAGGAGGACGGCGTCCGCCTGGCCGGAGGCGATGACGTCCTGGGCCTGGGCGGGGTCGGTGATCATACCGACGGCCGCCACGGGCATGCCGGTCTCGTTACGGACCCGCTCGGCGAAGGGCACCTGGTAGTGGGGGCCGGTCTCGATCTTCGCGTCGGGGGCGTTGCCGCCGGTGGAGACGTCCATGAGGTCGACGCCCCGTGCCTGGAGTTCCTTGGCGAGACGGGCGGTGTCGTCGGCGGTCCAGCCGGTGCGGTTGTCTTCGGGGTTCTCGGTGAGCCAGTCGGTGGCGGAGATGCGGAAGAAGACCGGCAGGTTCTCGGGCCACACGGCGCGGACCGCCTCGACGACCTCGAGGGCGAACCGGGTACGGCCTTCGAAGGAGCCGCCGTATTCGTCGGTGCGGTGGTTGCTGTGGGGGGAGAGGAACTGGTGGACCAGGTAGCCGTGGGCGCCGTGGATCTCGACGACCTCGAATCCGGCGGCCAGGGCGCGTTCGGCGGCGTCGGCGAACTGCTGGACGATCTCTCGGATGCCGGAGGTGGTCAGTTCCGTGGGGACGGTCGAAGACTCGCCGAAGGCGATCGCGCTGGGGCCGGCCGGCGTCCAGCCGTAGGGTTCGGCGGGCGTGATCTGGCGGCCGCGGTCGACCCAGGTGCGCTCGGTGGAGGCCTTGCGTCCGGAGTGGGAGAGCTGGATGCCGGGGACCGTGCCCTGGGACTTGAGGAATGCGGTGATCCGCTGGAAGGCCGTGACCTGCGTGTCGTTCCAGATACCGAGGTCGTAGGGACTGATCCGCCCCTCGGGGCTGACGGCCGTGGCCTCGGTGATGATCAGACCGGTACCGCCGGCGGCTCGGGCGGCCAGGTGTGTGAAGTGCCAGTCCGTCGGGGCGCCGACCGCGTCACCCTCCGGTGCCGCGCTGTACTGGCACATCGCTGCCATCCAGATGCGGTTGGGGATCGTCAGCGACCTGAGAGCGTAGGGAGTGAAGAGAGAGGTCAACGTAGAACTCCTTGTACGTGGCCGGGGACGGGCCTGCGGAGGGGCTGCGATCAACCCACGTCGATTGCTGAGGTGTCGGGCGAGCTCGGGGTCAGGCTGGCGACTCCGGGGGTGCATCGTCGTACGGCAGTGCCGTGCGCCCGTCGGCATGGACGAGCGCACGGTGTGGGTGTGGGTGTCTCTGGTGATCGGGCTCTTGGGCCAGTCGATCTCTCGGGTCAGTCGATCTCTCGGGTCAGTCGATCGTGGTGACGACCACTTGGCGGTCCTCCAGCAGCGGGACAATCCGCTCCAGCGCTACGCGCTGGAAGTGTTCGCTGTTGCGATGGGCCTCCAGAGCATCGCGATCGGCGTACCGCTCGATCAGGACGATCTCGCCTCCCTCGGCGGGGTATGCCTGGTACCCCAGGCATCCTGCTTCGGCTCGAGAAGCGGTGATGAGTTCGTCGATCGTGGCGATGATCGCATCGTGATTGCCGGCGGCCGGCCGCCAGCGGGCGATCACCACGATCTGGCCCGACCGGGTGTCCGCCAGAGGCCAGCTGCCGTTGATGTTCTGCATCGTTTTCTCCCTGCTGTGAGTCGGGCCCACGATGATGCATGCTCCCGCCCGAGGGCCGAGGTCGGGCGGGCCGCGGGGGTGTGACGAGGCTTCGCCCCAGCCTGCGGTCGAGGCGGGGTTCGGGCGAGCAGCGAGGCGCCGTCGGCGACCATGCGCGCCTCGAAGTCGGCCGCGCCGGTGTGCTGTGTGTCGCGCTCCCCCCGGACGCGAATGCGTGGGCCGATATAGCGCGCTTGCATTTAACTAGCGTCTGCAAGTATTGTGTGCGTACGCAAGGCCGACGTGCCCGTGGCTGCTCGTCAGTGCGGGACTCGCACGCCTCTCATGTGCGGGGACTCTGCGGGAGAGCGTCGTCCACCGTGTCCGGTCGTGCCCGCAGAGCCTGAACGGCCAAGCGGGGCGGCGGCTCCTCAGCCGCCGGCTCCGGCGGGTGGCCAAGGCCGAGCGACCGGTTCCATCACAAACCCCCAGGGCCGTTCGGCCTCTGGTTACTCATCTGAAAGGGCATCAGCATGCCGCTCAAGGACATCATCCCGGGCCGGATCGGCTACGGCGCCGCTCCTCTTGGCAACATGTTCCGGGCCGTCCCCGACGACCAGGCACAGGCCACCCTCCAGGCGGCCTGGGACCAGGGCATCCGTTACTACGACACCGCGCCGTTCTACGGCGCCGGCCTCTCCGAGCTGCGCCTCGGCGAGTTCCTGGCGGACAAGCCCCGTGACTCCTACGTGCTGTCCACCAAGGTCGGCCGCGTCATCCTCGACGAGATGGAGGAAGGCGCCCGCGACCTCGGCGAGAAGGGCGGAGTCTTCGAGAACGGTCTGAGGAACAAGATCGTTCACGAGTGGACCGCCGAGGCCACCGAGCGTTCCATCGAGGACTCCCTCAAGCGCCTGCGCACCGACCGCCTCGACATCGTGTGGGTGCACGACATCGCTCAGGACTTCCACGGTGACCTGTGGCTCCAGAAGTTCGAGGAGGCCCGCACCGGAGCCTTCCGTGTCCTCGGCCGCCTGCGTGACGAGGGCGTCATCAAGGCCTGGGGCCTCGGCGTCAACAAGACCGAGCCGATCGAGCTGACGCTCGCACTGGACGAGCCCCGCCCGGACGGCTTCCTCCTCGCCGGCCGCTACACCCTGCTCGACCATGAGCACGCCCTCGAGCGTGTCCTGCCCATGGCCCAGGAGGCGGGCGCCGGCATGGTCGTGGGCGGCCCCTACAGCTCGGGCGTCCTTGCGGGCGGCACGCACTTCGAGTACCAGCCCGCCTCGAAGGAGATCCTGGCCAAGGTCGACACGGTGAAGGCGCTGGCCGCCAAGCACGGCGTCAGCATCAAGGCCGTGGCTCTGCAGTTCTCCCTGGCGCACCCGGTGACCACTGCCGTCGTCCCGGGGGCGACGAAGCCGAGCCGTATCGCTGAGGACCTCGCGGCCCTCAACGAGGCCATCCCGGCGGCGTTCTGGGCCGAGCTGCGCGCATCGGGGCTCGTCTCCGACAAGGCCCCGCTGCCCCACGGCGCCTGAGTACCGGTCGGCGCCCTACCCGACAACCCACCCCCGTTATCTTCTTCGGGGTCCTGCAAGAGGGCCGCTGGCCTCCGGGCCCGGCATGACTGTTCCCCCCTGTCGAACGGATGACCTGGGGGGTGGTGTCACCGGGCCCGAGAGGCGTCGTTGGAGACGCTGATCAGAGGTCCGACTACCGCCTGGCCTGGCGCAATGCCTGGCCGCTTGGGGGCGGCAGGTCTGCATAACGTGGATGCGCGCATACGACGCCAACGCCCTGGCCAGCACCGCACGAACCCCGCTTGGGAGGATGGGTTGGACAACATCGACGACGTGGGCGTCTTCCTCGGCCTGGACGTCGGCAAGAGCGCCCATCACGGGCACGGACTCACCCCGGCCGGCAAGAAGGTCTTCGACAAGCAACTGCCCAACAGCGAACCGAAGCTGCGGGCCGTCTTCGACAAGCTGGCCGCGAAGTTCGGCACCGTGCTGGTCATCGTGGACCAGCCCGCCTCGATCGGAGCCCTGCCCCTGACCGTCGCCGGGGACGCCGGCTGCAAGATCGCCTACCTGCCCGGCTTGTCCATGCGGCGGATCGCCGATCTCTACCCGGGCGAGGCAAAGACCGACGCGAAGGAC
>NZ_JBEYYC010000055.1:0-20444 GCF_040645355.1 Streptomyces sp. NPDC046805
CGGATGCAGTACCGGCCCCACCTCATCGAGGGCCTCATCGCCAAGACCGGGCTCGACCTCCAACCGCCGTAACCTCAGCCGTTGAAGATCTCTAGCCATTCGCCCCTCGATTCAAGCCGCCCAAGAAGCCAGGAGTCACGTGGTCGGGTCTGTGTACGCCGGCACGTCAACAGGCGGCCGATGTCGGCTACTCCAGTTATGTCGATACCGTCCCTGATGTCACACCCCGGAGCTACCCTGATGCAATGGAGCGCCTTGCCGTACAAGATCATCAGGTGCTGGTCCTCGCCGCAGGGGACACGGTCGCCGCCCGCAATAACGCCAAAGGGCATCTCTTCGAGAACTTTGTTGCGCTGCTCTTGCACGAGTACGGCTATGAGGCGCCCACGACAAGCAACCTGAATGTGCATTCCGACGGCATTGAAATTGACATCAGCGCCACGAACTCGATCACACGCCAAAAGGCAGTAGTCGAATGTAAGGCCTACACGTCCAACGTTCGCGCACAGGCATGCACATCTTTTCTCGGAAAATTGCAGCTGGCGCGATACGAGGAGGACGACAATGTATTCGGATACTTCTTCGCGCTGCCGCGATTGGTCGCGGAAGGTGAAGAGGTGGCAAGAAAGGCGATGGCCAAGGATAAACTTTTCAGATACTTCAATGTCAAAGACGTGGTCGACCTTCTCAAGAATAGAGACCTGATAGCAGACACACCTGAGGGAAGCCAGGCCGCTGCCGCGAATCTTTTTAGCGACCCGGCAGTGATCATTACCGAGTACGGCATTTACAGCTGCGCCAAATCTCTAGACCAAGAAACACATCGTGCGGACTCCGTCGTTGTCTGGTCCACTGAAGCAAAAGGTGTTCCTGATCCAGTTATCGAACTACTGGAAGGGGACCCCTACGCGACGGGTCTTACCATCCGAACGACACGGAGCGAGGGAACACGCGCCACTCCCATAACTCACGAAGAAGACACCCTTCCAACAATTGTGCGAGTTAGGGGCAGCTCGGAGGATTTCGAGTACCAACTGCCGGCATCGCCTGAATATTTCGTAGGCCGGGGATCCGCAGTCCAGGATCTAGAGACGTTTATTAATCAACACAAGGGGTCCCTCGTCCTGAACGCCCAGTCCGGCTGGGGAAAAAGTTCACTCGCCCTGCAGCTCAAGAAGATTGTGGAGAATCGGGGCGGCTACGCCATTGTTGTTGACAGTCGAACCGCTACATCGGCGCGCTTCATCAGCGAAGTACTTCGAGTGGCCGCCAATGAAGCAGAAGCATTGGACATACTTGAGCTGCCTGGAGACTGCTCGTGGGCGAGTTTGGCTAGTTCCATATGGACCCTGCAAAGAGCAAAGTGGACGGATCAGACCAAGCCTTTCCTAGTCTTCTTCGATCAGTTTGAGAACGTATTTCAAGATGAACGCATGACACAAGAGTTTAGGGATCTGACGCTAATGGTGCGCGATTCAGAGATCCCGACCCTTGTCGGCTTCGCATGGAAAACTGACCTTGTAGCCTGGACAGAATCACACCCATTCAGACTTCGCGACGAAATCCGAAACAGCAGCACCTTTATTTCTGTAGGCCCTATGAGGGCACGCGAGATCGATACCCTGCTCCGTCGCCTAGAGAAAAAACTCGGCACTTCCCTATCTCGCGATCTGCGGCAGAGACTTAGAGAGTACTCTCAAGGCCTCCCCTGGCTTTTCAAGAAACTGAGCGGGCACATCATTCGCGAGCTGCAGGCCCGACAGAAGAGTCAGGAACAGTTAGTCAGCGAGGCCTTGAATGTGCAAAGCCTATTCGACTCTGACCTTTCAGGTCTATCTCCTGTCGAAAACGAGGCAATTCGCCACATTGCAAGATTCGCCCCAGTATCCGCCATTGAAGTCACAGAGCGATATAACGGTAATGCCATCCAATCGCTCCTCGACTCGCGGCTGGTAGTTGCCCTGGCTGGAAAGCTGGATACATACTGGGATACCTTCAGGGACTTCCTAAATACAGGCCGAGTCCCGATTGAGGACTCGTACATCGTCCGCCAGAGCCCGCGCGCTGTGGCCGAGCTACTCTATGCCGTCCTCGCATCAGGCGGGGATGCTTCCGTCAGCGACCTTTCTGACGAACTTAATGTAAGCACCAAGGTCATCTACAATCGCTCCCGCGAGCCTCGCCTGTTCGGATTGACAGCGTATGAGTCAAACCGAGTGAAGTTGCTGGATGAAGTCCTTCATGCGGTCGATATTGAAGCAGAAATGCGACGACGAGTCGCTTCCGCGTTGAGGAGAAATAGAGCCTACTCGGCGTTCCTCGGGCTTGCTGAGCGTCATGGCGACAGGGTCACTTTGTCCATGTACTCACGGGAACTGACAAATGTTTTTCCTGCCGTGGAAGCCCAACCAAAATCCTGGTTGGAGTATGCCCGCTCCTTTGCGATGTGGTTTCACTATGCTGGGCTGGCAATCATGGACAACGACCAGCTTCAGGTCCCCCCGGACGGTTACGTGCCAGCAGTTACTCTGCGAGGAGGGCGTGCACAGAGCAGAAATGGTGAGTCTTTCACTCTCCGGACACCGAAAAGCGCTTTTGATCTTCTTGAGCGGCTATCCAGCAACCCAATGACAGCCCGCCAATATAGCTCGCTCCCGCGACATCAGCGTCGAGCAGTGACCGAACTTCTGACGCTGAAGCTCGCGCGGCAATTGAACGGCGATATCCATATCGCGGACGATGTCGTTGATAGTTCAGGAAAAGTAATCGCGGTAAGAATTCTGAGTGCCCTGCAAGGAGTTCCTGGCGGCACGCAGGCACTAAACCTAATCCGCGAAGACCCTCAGGTGAGCAACTACCATCTGGGCCTCGCGGTTCAGAACACCATCGGTGTAACGTGGGGAGAATCCACTATATGGAAAGTAGGAAAGGACTTTCGATCTTGGGCCAAGAGGGCAGGTGTGCCAGTTTTGCGTGCGCGTGCGTTTGACCCGTCCACGGACGAGGAAGGACCGTCTCGTTTGTTCTAAACCGGTATCCTTCCGATGAGCAGGAACAGTTCCCCCCTTTCAGACGGCTGAGAAGAACTATTTCTGCCCGCTCACTCGCGGGCGGAATCCGGCTAGCTCGGCTGGTCGACGAGTAGGCACACCAGTAAATTGGCGCACTCGGCTGACGGGCCAGCAGCACTGTTGCCGCGGCGCTTACAAGGTCAGCCGAGATAGGGCCGATCACGGTGCTCAAGGAAGTGCCGGATCCGGAGCAACTGCGTATGGTGCATCGGCAGTTGATCGATCTCGTCCGGCTGGACGAACCGCAGCTCCGTGGACTCGTCCGAAATCGCGAGCCGGCCGCCGACCACACGAGCGGTGAAGCAGACGTTGAACTGCCTGCGCACCTCGCCGTCCGAGTAGGCGATGATGTGGCGAGGGTCGGTGTACGTGCCCACGAGCCCGGTGATCTCCACGTCCAGACCCGTTTCCTCCTTCACCTCGCGGACAGCCGTTCCCGGGAGTGAGTCGGTCATCTCCATGCCGCCACCAGGTAGCGCCCAAAGATCATTATCCCGTCGGCGCTGAAGGAGAACGCGCCCCTCGTTGTCGGTGACCACGGCGGACGCGGCGACCACCAAGCTGTTCGGCTCAGGTGCCGCCGGGTCGTCGTAGTACTCGGTCCGTGCCATGCTCACCCTTCTTGGACTGGCGTTGCGGTCGCCCACACCGCAGCGAAGCTGTCAGCGTACGTGTCGAACATGCCGCCTTCGCCACTTCGGCGCAGGTGCCAGACAGGGGCACCGTAGGCGTTCACGCCCCAGACATGGGCGTTGACCAACGTCTGATCATCGGCCCGGTAAATCGAGTTGTAGAGCGTGGTGGCATGGGTCCGCACCTCGATGCCAGAGACCCCGACAAGGGGGCGATAGTGCATCAGGGCGAGGCGGCAACGGGACTGGATCCCGTGGCCAAACTTCTCTTCCTCGCCACGCTGCTGGACGTTTGAGCTGTCCGCGTCGCCGAGTGCAATGCGGACTGCGCAGCCCTCAGCCGCTCGCTCCTTCAAGAGCTCGTTGAGTCTCGGGTACGCCTCGTGCAAGAAGACAGCGGCGTACACGAGCACGTCGATCTGCTCGCGGGCCTGGGTCAGCATGTCCACGAAGGTGGATACGGGGATGTCCGCGCGCTGGTCGTAGAGAGCCACAAGTTCCGGACTGACGGCGCGGGCGGGGCGTGCCTGCCGGAGCGCTGGCCATAGAGCGTGCACGTCTTCTCCTAGCGTTTCCGCTGCCCGCATGGCCGTGGCACGGCGCGGCGTACGGTCCAGATTGACCCACCGTTCGACGGACTTGGGATCGACTTCGACCTTGTCCGCGAGGGCGGCGTACGTCCAACCGCCGGCCGCCATGGCAGCACGTAATCTCTCGTTCGGCATCCCAATCTCTCCTAACACCCGGGGACGGCACTAGGGACGTTCTACCCGACGCGGGACGTCCCGAAGTGGGGTTTGTCGGAGGTTCTAACGTCCCGATGAGCGGCAGGATGCTCGTGTCCATGGCGAGCAACCAGCAGACCAGGCCAGGCATCGGTGAACTGGCGAAGGACAGTGCCAGGGGACGAATCGGCGTCGTCATGGGCGAGGTCGGCGGCCGTGTGCAGATACGGCCGATCGGCGGCGGCCGGGAGTGGGATGCAGTGCCGGACAACGTGGTGGCGCCCAGTGCGCGGGAGGAGCTGAGCGCACGTCTGGCGGCCAGGAACGGCAACAGTCGGGTTGGGCTATGACGCGCGTCATCGGCCGGTATGCGGGGGTCCTGTTCATCATCATGATCAGCGGGTCGTGCGGCCTGGTGATCGGAATGACTCTCGGCATCCGCCAGTAGACCGGCTGTCCCCGGGCGGGTGTCAGTTCCTTGGCGCCCCCTTCCCGTTCGGGCTCGGCCATCCATGTCCCGCGTCCTCGTCACCCGTGAGCCACGGCTCGGTGACCGATGCGGGCGGTAAGTGCCATGCACCGCCACACACGAGGAGCAGTCGCATGACGGCAACGGTGAACGATCAGAAGACCGGTCGCGCGGTGGCTGGTGAGGAGCTGTTCGACAGCCTCGCCCACTTCGTGGTCGTCCACAACGGACAGGCGCCCGAGCGTGCCGAACGGATCGCGGACCAGGCGGTGGCCTTCCTGGTCACCGCAGCCACGGCCACCGTCCCCATGGTCCCGTCGGACGATGTGGACCTCGGCCTGCACGCGCTCATCCTGCACACGAAGGAGTACGCGAGGCTGTGCGACCGGTACGCCGGCCGCTTCCTGCACCACAACCCGAAGCCCGGCGGCGGGCCCCGCGAACCGGAGAAGGTCATCACCTCGGCGCGTGCAATGAAGGCGGCCGGGTTCATGGTCTTCGACGACCTCTGGACCGTGGACGGCACAAACCTCGCACAGTGCGACTCGGACTGCGGCCGCCCCTACGGTCAGGCGTAGCACACGACAGCAGCGACGCGGCCGGCCTCGTTTCGCGGTCGGCCGCGCTCGCCCGGAAGGAGAAGAGACGGTGTCCGGGTCACCCCCTGAGCTGCCCTTCGTGGTGCTCGATGCGCTGATGCCCAAGACGCAGCGCCTGGTTGTGAACCGCCGGGGCTCCGTGGTCTGGGAGGTCGAAGGCAATCGGGGCCGCCACGCCGTGAAGGTCGGCTACCCGATCGAAGCCACTGCCGACTGGTCCGCCCAGCCCTGGACCGCGCTCGCGCCCGCAAGAGAGGGCGTCGTGCTGCACCGCCTCGGCTTCGATGACTTCGCGTACGGCGAGTGGGAGCACGGAACGTGGAACTTCCAGCCGTGGCACGAAGGGCCGAGCCTGTACCAACTGTGGGAGCCGTGCCGTAGCCGGGATTCGTCCGTCGAACCGCACACCAGCGCAGCTTTGGGCTGTGTCGAGGCGCTGGCCGAACTCCACGCCAAGGGCTGGGCCCACGGTGACGTACAGCCCGCCCACTTCATCATCGGGCCGGAACGGACGCATCTCATCGACCTCGCCCTTGCCCGAGGTGGGTATGTGCCCCAGGGGTACGACTTCCCGTTCCGCGGCTGCCTCGTCCACTACGAGGCCCCGGAGATCGCGCGCAGCGTGCTCACGACTGGACAGGCCGAGCCGACCCAGGAAGCCGACATCTACGCGCTCGGCGCCTCCCTCCTCATCTCCGCCACTGGCTGGCGAGCGGTCGAGTACCCGGACGACGCTCCGCGCCCCGTCCAGAGAGAGGCCGTGGCGAACGGCAACCGTCGTCCTGTGAAGGTGCCCGGTGAGCTGGGCGAGTTGATCGACGCAATGCTCAGCCACGCCCCGGAGGACCGGCCGACCATCTACGAGGTGGGCAAGGCCCTGAGCTGACCCTCAATAGAAAAAGACCGGACCACCCCTCAGCCTGGACAGCATTCCGGGTGGTCCGGTCGAGGAATCCCTAACCAGGACCCCGGTGCCGATGGTACCGGGGTGGTTGGCGTGCTCGGATGCGGGCACTGCTGCAAACCTCGGCCTTGAGTTGTCGAGTTCGAGAGGGGTCCTGACCTGAGCCACCGAAAGTCAGCCACGACGGCGGGAGCGCCGAACGAGTACCCGTCACGTGTGTTTCCAGCAACCACCCGCCGGCCTCAGCCACGCTTCTTCCAACGTCACGGGCCGTACCTCGATCCGGACCTGGGCGTTTCCGACATGGCAGAGCAACTGGGCTGGGACTGCGGCTATACGAGCCACGTGGCCGGGAGCAGTGGGCGGTTGGGCTGCGTGGTCGCGCTTGGTGGGCGTCGGCCTGGTCCTGGTGCTCGGAGCCGTCGAGTTGCTTCCTGGTCTGGTTGTCCGCCTTGGTCGGGCTGCGCGCTGAGCGGGTGGGGGCCGCCGGAGCGGTGGCGGAGACAAGGAGCGGCGGCGGCCCTTGGCCGCCAGCGCGCGCGGGCCGCCGCAGGCGGGCCGCCTTGATCCAGTAAAGAAACTCTGAACAGCTCCGGCGCATTGGGCTCCTGGCCGGTCGCACGGCCATGCGCTGGCCCGTCTTCCCACCCGCTCGTCGGCTCCCATGCCGCTATAGGTCCGATAGGTCAGCATTCATGAGTGTTTGCTCTGGTGGTCGCCGGAATTTATCCACAGGCCGGGGGTTGCAGGATGCCGTTGCGGGGTTGGTCAGGGCTTACCGCCCTGGCCGACGACTGGAAGGACGAGTGACGTGAGCGCACGGAGGCGACACGGGGCCGCCTGGCGGAACGCGAAGGAAGGTTCTCGCCCGCCCGGAGGGAGCGCCGCGCCCCGAGCCCCGTACGTGTCCGGTTCGGCCGGTAGACCTAGCCCAACAACCGCAAGGACCGCTGGACACGTCTTCAGGCGGACCCTCGGCGGTTGGCTGAACGCAGCACGCAACAACGGCACAGCTACGAACGGGTGGATATGAACGAGAACGAGGCAGCACGCATTGCGGCGCGACTCAAGGAGGTGGAAGAGAAGGTGACGCGACTGGAGGAATTGATGCGTCGGGTCGCCGAAAAGGGTCCCGCTACTTCTTCGACCCGCTAGCTCCACTGAGCTGTTGGAAGACCTGCAACAAGGTGTCGAGTCTGGCGTTTATGGCATCCAGCCGTTCGGACAGCTCGATGTATTCCGCCGTGGGCATTCGTTCGCTGCCTCCCGCCTCAGGGGCGCCGGCCTTTGAGTCGACCCCTGAGGGCAAGGGATCGGCGACGAAGTTGCCCCGCCCGGGCATGGAGTAGATCAACCCTTCATCGCGCAGCACGCGCAGCGCAGACCGCGCGGTCATGTTCGCGATTTCGTAGCTCGCTTCGAGGTCGCGCGACGAAGGGACCCGTTCGCCCGGCTTGAGGCGCCCGGAGCGAATCTGCCGCCGCAGCTCCTCGGCGACCAGGCGGTACGGCGGAGTGTCGGAGTCCTTGGGCAGCTTCATAGCCCGAGGGTAGCGGGCTTAGCCCACCTCGCGCAGTAAGACCCTGACGCAGCAGACCCCTGCCCGACCTGCACTAGCTCACCCCTTGAACTAGGTGCGCTAGGCGCTTGACGCACCTAGTTCACGTAGTGCACTGTTGATCTCGCTTCGCCACCTCGGCGAAGCCCTTCCGAAGGGACGTAACACCCATGGCTCGTATCCGTGTTGGCCTGCTCCCGACCGCTTCGTTCATGGTCGGCACCCTGCCGGTGCCGAAGTACGCGGACGCGGAGAAGACGCAGTTCGCGACCGACCGCGAAACCGGCGCAAGGCTGATGACGATCACCCTCTTCTTCATGGAGGAGGACCGCGCCGAGGCCTTGAAGATCACCGTTCCGGAGACGGGTCTCCCCAACGGCCTCAAGCCCGGTATGCCGGTCATGCCTGTAGAGCTGTTCGCCACCCCGTGGGCCCGGATCTTCAACGGCCAGCTCTCGGACGGCATCGCCTACCGCGTCGACCGCCTCGACCTGCTCACCCCGGCTCCGACCGCTGAGGCGGCGTGAGCGGCAACGCTTTCCGGTCCGGCGCTGAGCGCAACTACCCGCTGCCTCACGCCGGGCCGGATACCCGGCTCAGCAAGTCCCTCGTGAACTCCATGGCGGCCGTGCTCGTCGGCTACGGCTTCCCCCGCCTTACCGCCTCGGCTGACCGGGCGGCTCTCGAATCGGCCCTCACGGCCTTCCTCTACAACCCGCAGGAGAGGGACACATGAAGGATTTCAACGATCCGACCGAAGGAGCCTTCGGCTACGGACCTCTGGTAGTCGGCGCGATGCTGACCGTGCTGGTGGGCTGGTCGGTGTGGTGGGTGATCCGCTATCTGCGTGCCGATGCCATGACCCGCCAGTCCATCCGGCAGGCCATACGCATTCGGCGGACCTGGAAGCGGCTCGCGCTGATGCTCAAGCTGTCCGCCACGGACAAGACGCCCACCGCGCTGGCCTCGCTGGCGAACGCGGACGGCAAGCCCATCAAGTCCCGCGTCCTGGTGCCCGCGCTGAAGGTCACGCATGACGCGTACGGGGTGATCGCGCGGGCGGGCTGCCTGCCTGGGGTCGGCCTGGAGCAGTACCAGAAGGCGGCCCCGCATCTGGCGGACGCCTGGATGTGTACGCGTGTCGCTGTGACCCAGGACAAGCCCGGTCATGTCGTCATCCGTGGCGTGCGGCTCGATCCGCTGAAGTTCCCCACCGAGCACCGTCCCACGGGCGAGGTGCCGGAGAAGGCCGCCCAGTGGGACCTGGGTCTGGACGAATACGCACAGCCGGTGTCCGTCGACCTCACGCAGGTGCCAGGCGTGACCGTGGCGGGCCTGCCCGGCTACGGCAAGACCTCTCTGATCAACCGGCTTCTGTCGGACTGGGCGCCCTCTCCGTGCGTGCAGTTCGCCTGTGCGGACGGCAAGGTGTCCGCCGCGTACGAGGGCGACTACGCCGACTGGGTACAGCGCATGTTCGCGTTCGTCGGGGATGACCTGGAGGGGGCCAACAAGCTGTTCCGCCGGCTGGTGGACCTACGGCGAGTGCGCTCGACCTTGGTACGCGAAGTACTGGGTGCGAAGTCCATGTGGGACGTGGGTCCGTCCGAGAAGTGGCCCCTGGTGGTGTTGATCATCGATGAGGCGCACACCTACTTCCGCGACCACAAGGGCAGCGACCCCAAGACCAAGAAGCTCGCCGCCCTCGCCTCCGAGAACGCCCGGCTGGTGGAGGACCTCGTGAAGAAGGGCCGCTCCGTGGGGCTGCTCGTCATCCTCGCTACGCAGAAGAGCACAGGCGACGCCATCCCTACCTTCATCCGCGATGTGTGCCCCGTGGGCCTGAGTTTCGCGCAGAAGACCGCCGAAGCTGCCGTGGCGGCCCTCGGCGAGGAGATCCGGGACTGGCCCGATGCCAACCCGATCAACCTTCAGGACCCGACCTATGTCGGCGTTGCCTCGATGAACCACCAGTCTCAGCCCGGCTTCACCCGAATCCGCACCCCGTACGTGCCGGACGAGTGGGCAGCCGAGATCGCGCACAAGACCGCCCACCTGACCGCCCACCCGGCCGACCTGCTCCCCACCGTCGACCTCACCAAGACCGACCCGGACAACGACGGCTCCACGCCGCTCGCGGCCTGACCCATAGGGAGGACAGATGCGCCCCCACATCCGAAAGGCCGTCCGCGCCATGCGGCAAGCCGCCCGCGAACAGCGCTGGGCAGACGTCTCAGCAATCGGCATCGCCGCCTTCCGCACCGCCAACGGCAAGGAACGTCGACTTCTCGAAACGTACCTCGGACCCAACGCGGCCAAGATCATAGGCCGAAAGCACTGACCACCTGGCGGCCAACGCCCCTTCACCTACGAAAGGAGGTGAACACCCAATGTCTGAGGACCGGATCACCCAGCGCACCGTGACCGTGGTCATGGGCATCATCGCCCTCCTGGCGTTCGTCTTCTCCTTCGGCAACGTCTGGGCCCTGGCTCTGCGCTTGGGCGTCCCCGCCCCCATCGCACCGCTGATCGCCCCCATGGTCGATCTCTCCGTGGTCGGGCTCCTAGTCGCCCTGCGCTACCTATCCCTGCGCGGAGTCCCACGCCAGCACATGAAGGCCGCCACCCGGCTCATGCACTTCTCCGGGCTGCTGACTTTGGCTCTCAACATCGCAGAACCCATCGCCGCCGGACGCTACGGCCGCGCTGCCGTCGACGCCGTGGCACCCCTGCTCCTGCTCGGCTGGGGAGCGGTCGGCCCACAGCTCCTGCGCTCCTTCCACGCGGTCGCCACCAACGCCCCCGCCCCCGCCCCCGCCCCCGCCCCTGCCACGGATGCCGGTACGGAACCGGCCAAAGCCCCTGCTCCGGCCTCCAGCGATCCGGAAGCCGACCGGGTTCCTGCTCCGCCCGCCACAGCCGAAGCAGGCCCTACCGCGGCCCCGATCGCTCCGCTCGCCGTCGCGGCCCGCGCAACGCCTGCGCCAACACCTGCGGTCAAGGTGCCCGAGCCTCTGCTGAGAGAAGCACGCTCCATCGCCGCGTCCCACCACACCGAGCACGGCGAACCCATCACGGCGGCCCAGCTCAAGAGGCGGCTCGGCATCGGCCTGCTCATGGCCACCGCCCTCCACGCAGTTCTGTAGAGCCGCACCTTCCTGCACTTCCCACCGTCCCCGCCCCTGGGGCCGACCTGTCATGCCTGCGGGCAGCAGCCCGAGCGCACTGAATCGCTGCTGCCTGCAGGCCCACCCTCACGCCAGAAAGGAGACCCCGCCACCCATGCGCCGCCCCCTCGACCTGCGCCACGTGATCAGCCCTGGCATGCGGGACCTGATCGAACTGGCCAACACCCACGACTTCGACCGCGTCACCGAACAGGTCCGCGACCTGCGCGGCTGCACCAGCCCCGTCAACCTCCACGGCTGGACCCTCACCACCGACCAGACCACCAAGGAAGTGGTCCGCTCCTACCGTTCCGAAGACGAACCCTCCGGACGGCTGTTGACCACCTGCGGCAACCGTCGCTCCACCCGGTGCCCTGCCTGTTCTCGTGTCTACGCCGCCGACACCTACCACCTCATCAAGGCCGGACTGTCCGGAGGCAAGAACGTCGCGGAAACCGTCCGCGACCACCCCCGCGCCTTCGTCACCCTCACCGCCCCTTCTTTCGGCCCCGTCCACAACCGCAAGACAGACGCTGCGGGCAAGCCCCGCCCCTGCGCCTGCGGTGCCCACCACGCTGAGGATGACCCGGCGTTGGGCACGCCGCAGGACCCGGCCAACTACGACTACACCGGCGCCGTGCTGTGGAACGCCCACGCCGGACAGTTGTGGGCACGCTTCACCACCTACCTGCGCCGTGCCCTGGCCAAGCACCTCGGCATGACGCAGAAGGAGCTGAACGCCGCACTACGCGTCTCCTTCGCCAAGGTCGCCGAGTACCAGAAGCGCGGCCTGGTCCACTTCCACGCCGTAATCCGCTTCGACGGACCCGACGGCCACACCACACCACCCCCGCACTGGGCCACCTTCGACGCTCTCCGCGTCGCCGTGGGCCTGGCCGTCGAGCGCGCACGTCTCATCGTCGAGTCCGATGCCATCGGTGAACGCGTCATCGCCTGGGGCGGCAGGTTCAAGGTGGATCCCATCAGGGCTCTGGGTGACGGCGAACTCACTGATGCCAGGGTCGCTGAGTACACCGACGCCAAAGTCGCCGGGTACATCGCCAAGTACGCAACAAAAAACGCCGAAGGCGCGGGCACCGTGGACCGCACCCTCCTGTGCCGCCCCTGCGCCGGACGCGGGTACGTACGCGGCTCGGGCCCCCTCGCCGTCGGCTGTACCAACTGTCACGGCACCGGACAGGCCGAGGCCATCCAGGCCCTGCCCATTCAGCAACACGTAAGGCAGATGATCCGCACCGCCTGGGCCCTCGGAGAGCTGCCGGAGTTCGCCGATCTCAAGCTCTGGAAGTGGGCTCACATGCTCGGCTTCCGCGGCCACTTCTCCACCAAGTCGCGCGCCTACTCGACCACGCTCGGCGCACTCCGCGACGTACGCCGCGCCTGGCGCGTCGCCCAGGCCGAAGCCGACCGCATCCGCACCGGCCTCCCCGTGAATGACGAGAACACCACCCTCGTCACCGCCTCCGCCTGGACCTACCTCAGCAGCGGCTACCGCCCTGGTGAAGAACTCCTCGCCGCCCAAGTCCGCCATGACATCGCACTTGCCGAACAAACCAAGTCCGAAGGAGAGCCCTGGCTGTGACTACTCCGACCAAGACCGGAAGGCAGACGCTGAAGCTGGTCGAAGCTCTGGACGAGATCGGGGTGTCCCGCGCCGCCTTCTACCGGATGCGCGCTCGGGGCCAGGCGCCTAGGCACCTGAAGCTGCCCAATGGGCAGATCCGCATACGCCGGGCCGACCTTGACGCATGGTTCGACTCCTGCGAGGTGCAGGAAGCGTGCTGACCTACGACGTTCAGATCTGGGGCATCCGCAAGCGGCCGAACCGTGCGGCGGCCTTCCAGCTCCGCTGGCGGGTCGGTCCCCGCCCCTTCTCCAAGAGCTACAAGATCAAGGCCCAGGCCGACGGCCGGCGCGCGGAGCTGCTGACCGCCCTGCGCAACCGCGAGCAGTTCGACACGGAAACCGGCCTGCCAGCCTCTGAGGTCCAGGCGCTCAACTCCTCTACCTGGTACGCCCATACCCGCGCCTACGCCGAGATGAAGTGGCTGGGCGCCTCGGCCAAGCACCGCGCAAGCATCGCTGACACGCTCGCCACCATCACGCCGAAGCTGGTCAAGGACAACCGTGGCGCTCCGGCTCCGAAGGTGCTCCGGATCGCGCTCTATTCATGGGTCTACCGATTCGTCCTCGGTGATGACGGAACGCTGAGGCCGCGTCTCGACGTCGAGGAGCCGCCCGCCGACATCGTGGCAGCGCTGGACTGGATCGGTCGGAAGTCCGTGGACGTCACCGATCTCAATGCTCCTGCAGTGGTCCGTACGGCGCTCGACTCCCTGGCGCTCAAGCAGGACGGCACGGCCGCCGCCGAGAACACGGTGAACCGCAAGCGGACTGTCTTCAGCAACTGCCTCCGGTACGCGGTAGAGCGAGAGTTGTTGACGACCCTGCCCCTGAACAAGGTCGACTGGACCCCACCCGAGACCGACGACGAGATCGACTTCCGGTTCGTCCCCGGCCCCAAGTTGGCGAAGACGCTGATCAACGCGGTCGGCGAGCAAGGCGAACGGGGGCGACACCTTCAGGCGTTCTTCGGCTGCCTCTACTACGCGGCCAACCGCCCCGGTGAGGCAGTCAGTCTCCGTAAGGACGACTTCACCCTCTCCGATGAGGGCTGGGGTGAAGTCCTGCTCTCCGTGAGCATGCCCCGAGTCGGCTCGGGATGGACAGACACAGGCGAGTCGTTCGATACACGCGGCTTGAAGAAGCGGGCTCGTAAGGCCACCCGGCCGGTGCCGATTCCGCCGGTCCTCGTGCGCCTGGTCCGTGAGCACATCAAGGAGTTCGGCACCGCCGACGACGGCCGGCTGTTCCGTGCGGCCCAGGGTGGCCACCTCCTGTCCAAGGAGTACGGGGAGGTATGGAAGGCGGCCCGCCTCGCGATGCTGACGGAGTCTGAAGCGGCCTCGCCTCTGGCTGACGTGCCCTACTCCCTCCGCCACGCGGGCGTGTCGCTGTGGCTCGAGTCTGGCGTCTCCCCGGCCGAGGTTGCACGCCGGGCAGGCCACAGCATCGCGGTCCTGTTCCGCTTCTACGCCAAGGCGATTCACCGCAACCAGCAGCGCTCGAACGAACAGATCGAGCGCGCTCTTGACGATGCCGACGAGCAGTAACCACGCCTCCTACCGAACAACGGCGCCGCTCTGCCCACTTCGGCAGGGCGGCGCCCATGCGTGCGCCACGGATGTCAGACCCTCGTGGCACAGTCACCGCGAGGTGATGACCCTGTGACCGATGATTTCCGCTTCCCAGAGGGCCTGCCCCCATGGGCCATAGGTAGCGCTCCCCGCCCCGCCCAAGACGACCTGCTGTTAGCCTCAAGCGCCTGTCAGCCAGCTTTCCCCAGTCGTGCCATGATCCAAATGGCCACAGGCGCGGGTAAGACACGTGCCTTTCTCGCGACGTACGACCGCTGGCTACGCGAAGACCAGGCCAAGCCTCTCGTGCTGATCGATGAAGTCCACCGTCTGGTGATCCGAGAGGGCAACACCAGATCAGCAACAGCTTTTCGGCAGCTAGGACAGCCGCTGGCTCCCTCCAAGTTAGTAGCCCTACCGTTCCAGCCGCGTCGGCTTCGCGTTCCAAGCGATGCCAAGCTGTACGCGAAGTGGATGAGGCAGGCTGAGGAATGGGAGCGCACGGGACGCGATCAGAGGCGTGCCGAAAGCACCACCGTTCACAGAGTCCGCAATCCTCTCGTGCGCAAAGCTGTGCTGAAGCGCTCCAAGGGGCGCTGCGAGAACCCGCGATGCCTGAACCCTGAGCCCGTCGGCTACACCGACAACGGTGATCCCATCCTGGAGGTCGATCACGTTGTCGAGCACGCGAAAGGCGGCCGAGATCACGGCAGCAACACAATCGCCCTGTGCCCCAACTGCCATGCGCTCAAGACCCGGGGCAGGGACCGACATGAAATCGGGGCTTTCCTTCGAGGAGTCGCTCAGCGACTCCACCAAGCTGCGTCCCCGCGCAGCCAGTAGGCGAGCTGTCCCACGGTTCAAAACGCCTGGTGAGAGACCTGATGCGGCCAGCAATCTGGTCCACGCCTGGTCCACACACAGTGATCCACAACGCGACAGAGCCGGATCAAGGTGAGACAAGGCCATGCAGAAGGGGTGCCCCTCAGCGAGAGGCACCCCTTCTGACCAGCACATCTACGGCCTGTGCGGAGGCGGTGGGATTTGAACCCACGGTGACATCGCTGCCACGACGGTTTTCAAGACCGTTCCCTTCGGCCGCTCGGGCACGCCTCCCCGCGTCACCTGATCGGCGACGCGGGACAAGAGTAACGGGTGGGCACGCGCGCGTGCGGCTCAGCTGTCGCCGACGCGGGAGCCCAGGGTGAGTTGGGTGGTGTGCTCCTGGCCGCCGCGCTTGTAGGTGACCGTGAGCTTGTCGCCCGGCTTGTGGGTCCAGATCTCGCCGATCAGGGTGGGGCCGCTGTCGATCACCCGGTCGTCGAGCCTGGTGATGACGTCGCCGGGCTTGAGGCCCGCCTGGGCTGCCGGGCCGCCCGACTCGACCGCGGCGGAGCCGCCCGCGCCCTGGTCGGTGATCGTCGCGCCGTTCGAGGAGTCCTCCAGGGAGACGGACGCGCCGATCTTGGCGTAGACCGGCTTGCCGGTCTTGATCAGCTGCTGGGCGACGTACTTGGCCTGGTTGATCGGGATGGCGAAGCCGAGGCCGATCGAGCCGGACTGGCCGGAGCCGCCCAGGCCGCCGCTACTGCTGGACTGGATCGCGGAGTTGATGCCGATCACGGACCCGTTGGCGTCGAGCAGCGGGCCGCCGGAGTTGCCCGGGTTGATGGAGGCGTCGGTCTGCAGGGCGCTCATGTAGGACGCCTTGCTGGACGCGCTGCCGTCGCTGGAGGCGACCGGGCGGTTCTTGGCGCTGATGATGCCGGTCGTCACCGTGTTGGACAGGCCGAACGGGGCGCCGATCGCGATCGTCTCGTCGCCGACCGCCACCTTGTCGGAGTTGCCGAGGGCGAGCGGCTTGAGGTTCGAGGGGGCGTTCTTGAGCTTGATGACCGCGACGTCGTAGCCCTGGGCGTGGCCGACGATCTCGGCGTCGTACTTCCTGCCGTCGGGGAAGGTCGCGGTCAGCTTGCCGCCGTCGACGGCGTCCGCCACCACGTGGTTGTTGGTGACGATGTGGCCCTGGGTGTCGAAGACGAAACCGGTGCCGGTGCCGCCCTCGCCGCTGGTGGACTCGGCCTCGATGGTGACCGTGCTGGGCAGCGCCTTGGAGGCGACGCCCGCGATGGTGCCCGGGTCGCGCTTGATCTGCGAGGCGCCGGTGTCGGAGGCGGAGACGGTGGTCGAACCGCTGCTGTCGTTGTCCCGGGCCAGGGTGTAGCCGAGGCCGCCGCCCAGGCCGCCGGCCACCAGCGCGGCCACCAGGACCGCGGCGACCAGTCCGCCCCGGCCGCCGCCGGGCTTCGGCGCGGGCTGCTGCTGGTACGACGCGCCCCAGCCGGCGCCCGCACCGCCGCCGTCCGCGTAGGACGGCGTGACGGGGGGCGGGGGCGGCCAGGAGCCGTCCGGGGCGGGGCCGGCGGCGTGCGGCCCGTCGGACGGTCCGGCGGAGTCCTGCGCGGCGGACGCCGGCGCGCCCGCGGGGACCGGCGGGATCGGGGCCGTCGGCGCGCCTTGGTCGGGTGCGGCGGCCTGCGGGGGAGCGGCAGGAGATGCCACCGGCACGGGAGGTGCGGACGGGGCCGGGGGTACCGCGGCGCCCTCGTTCTCGGTGCTCACAGCTCTTCTCCTCGATCCACGGCTGTTGTTCTCGGTCGCACTCGCTCACGCCCATTCACGCTCGCGCGCGGTTCGGCGCGATTCAGTGGTGGATGTGCTTTTGTCTCAGCTCAGCTTTTCCCACGGGCCGTCAGAGCACCATAAGCGGTGGCTGTGGGTCCGGGGACATTCTTTACATAGTGCTTTTCCGACAAAAATTCATTTCCGGACCGGTGACCATGTCTCCGTTCGACCATGGACGAGCCCGTGCCGCCCCACGTACCCCGTCGCGGTGGGACCATGACGCGGTGACCCACGCACGACAGCACCACATCCAGGTGGTCGCCCACCGGGGAGCCTCGGATGACGCCCCCGAGCACACTCTCGCCGCGTACCGGAAGGCGATCGAGGACGGTGCGGACGCCCTCGAGTGCGACGTACGGCTGACCGCGGACGGCCATCTCGTCTGTGTGCACGACCGGCGCGTCAACCGTACGTCCAACGGCCGGGGCGCGGTGTCGGCCCTGGAGCTCGCCGAGCTGGCCGCCCTGGACTTCGGCGCCTGGAAGACGCGCGAGACCTGGCGCGGCCGGGACGAGGAGCCCGACTGGGAATTCCATCCGGCGGACCGCGCGGACACCTCCGTCCTCACCCTGGAGCGGCTGCTGGAGCTGGTCGCGGACGCCGGGCGGCGGGTGGAACTGGCCATCGAGACGAAACATCCCACGCGCTGGGCCGGACAGGTGGAGGAGCGGCTGCTGACGCTCCTGAAGCGGTTCGGGCTCGACGCCACCGCCTCCGCCGACGAGTCGCCGGTCCGGATCATGAGCTTCTCGGCGCGCTCGCTGCACCGGGTGCAGGCGGCCTCGCCGACGCTGCCGACGGTCTACCTGATGCAGTTCGTCTCGCCCCGGCTGCGCGACGGCCGGCTGCCCGCCGGTGTACGGATCGCGGGCCCCTCGATCCGGATCGTGCGCAACCACCCGGCATACGTCGAGCGGCTGAAACGAGCCGGTCACCAGGTGCACGTGTGGACCGTGAACGAGCCCGAGGACATCGATCTCTGCGCCGAACTGGGCGTCGACGCCATCATCACCAACCGCCCGCGCGCGGTACTGCACCGGCTCGGCCGCTGAACGCAAGCACTCCCTCACAGGGAGTGCTCCGGCGCGTTCGGTACGTGTTCGAACGTGTCGAGTGCGTCACCGGAACGCGACTGGCCGGTTTCCAACGCCGACCGATGGGGCATCCACACCGTGGCGTGGGGAGAAGGAGGTCTCGGGGGTGGCGTTGGTGGTGGCACAGGAGGTGCCCACGTCGTCGAGCATGGCTGTACCCCATGGCCCTGCGGGCGTGGGGGAGGCAAGGCGCCGGATGCGCGCTCAGCTGCGCGGCGGCGGCGTGCCGGAATCGGTCATCGACGATGCCGTACTGATCCTTTCGGAACTACTGAGCAATGCGTGCAAACACGGCCGCCCGCTGGGCGACGCGCTGGCCGGGGACGGCGACGTCCGGGCCGCGTGGCGCGTGGACCCGCGCGGCCGGCTCATCGTCGAGGTCACGGACGGGGGCGGTCCGACCCGCCCGGCTCCGGCCACCCCGTCGGTCACCGCGCACGGCGGCCGGGGGCTGAACATCATCACGGCACTGGCCGACGACTGGGGCGTGCGGGACGACGCCCGGGGCGAGGTCACGGTGTGGGTCGTCGTCCACGCGGACGTGCACGACCCCGATGCCGGAGACCACCCTCGCGGCTTCGCCACGCGCGTCGTCGCACCCGCGTTCCCGGCGCTGGCCGACCTGGACTTCGGGGGCGTGTTCGACGGCCTGGACTGAGGAGCGGGCGGCACGGGCCGCGTGGTCCGTGGTCATGCGTCCGCCGACGGGTTTTCCGTCGACCGCGCGTTCACGTTGTCCACAGGTCCCCGTCGGCCGAGGCGTGAACGGCTAGGCTCCCGCCCGTACGAGACGAGCCGTAACCGGGAGACACCCACGATGGCCAAGAAGCGCCCCCAGACGAAGGCCGAGCGCCCGCAGCTCAGCGACGCCGAGATCCCGGTGGTCGGCGCCCGCGAGCCCTGCCCCTGCGGCAGCGGCCGCCGCTACAAGGCCTGCCACGGCCGGGCCGCCGCGCACGCCGCGACCGAGCTGGTCCAGCGCCCCTTCGAGGGCCTGCCCGGCGAGGGCGACTGGGTGGCGCTGCGCGAACTGGTGCCCGCCGCCACGGCCGAACTGACCCTCAAGGACGGCCTGCCCGAGGACGTCCCCTCGGTCACGCTCGCCACGGTGCTGCCGATGGCCTGGCCGGCCCTGCGCCGCGACGACGGCTCGGTCCTGCTGGGCCTGCAGAACGACACGGCGTCCGGCGACATCAGCCGCGACCTCGCCGACACGCTCCGGCGCGCGCTCACCGCGGAGCCCGGCACGCCGGTAAAGGGCCGCCGCGCCCCGGCCGACGGTCCGCGACTGCAGGACCTCCTCGACCCCGACGCCACGTTCGAGCCTGCGGTGCACAGCGGCTTCGAGTTCTGGATCCCGGACACGGAGAACACCACGCCGGAGGTGTCCGCCTCCCTGGAGCGGGCCAACGCCGCGGCCATCCCCACGGTGAGGCTGATCGGCGTCGACGCCGCGTACTGGTGCGAGACCCCGGAGAAGAACCACCTGCGCTGGGTCATGCCGTACCCGGAGGAGCAGCTTCTGGACGCTCTGGCCCGGCTGCACGCGGCGGGCCGGTCGAGCCTCGGCGAGGGGACCCGTCTGGTCGGTTCCTTCCGTGCTCACGGGCTCACCGTGCCGGTCTGGGACCTGCCGAGCGGCGTCACCGCCGAGGACATGGAGAAGCCCGCCGCCGAGTTCGCGGAGCGCCTCACCGCCGCCCTGGCCTCGGACGCGCCGCTGACCGCCGAGGAGCGCCGGGCCCGCGGCGGCCTGACCAACCGGCAGGTCACGCTCAGCTGACGGGCGCGGAGCGCACGGGCTGAAGCTGACCGGCCGGTCAGCTTCAGCGGCGCCGCCGATCCGGGTGACACCTGTCACAGCTGGCGCCCGGCCGGCCAAGTCCGTGTCTGAATAGCCGAGTTGTGACCGAGATCGAATTTGCGAACCGCGGATCTCTTGTTACGGTTCCAATAGCCCGGTTGCTGGTGCATCCCCCGTCGCCAGCAACCGGGTCTTTTCATGTGCGCCACCCGGGCACAGCGCTTAGAGCTCCTAACAAAGGCGTTGGACATGTCGGTGGGTGATCAGGCAGGTCGCGAGGCCGAGGAAGGCCTCATGCATGTCGTCACGTCGCTCCCATCGAATCCGCAGGCGGCGAAATCCGTGTAGCCAGGCGATGGTGCGCTCGACCACCCAACGGAAGATGCCCAGGCCAGAGCCGTGCTCCACGCCTCGTTCGGCAATGACCGGGCGGATACCGCGCTGCCACAGCAGTCGCCGGTACTTGTCGTGGTCGTAGCCGCGGTCGGCAAGCAGCGCGTCGGGCCGGTGTCTGGGCC
>NZ_JBEYYC010000056.1:0-20380 GCF_040645355.1 Streptomyces sp. NPDC046805
GAACACCGAGACTGGCCACAACCCACCCGCACCGGCGCACAAGCCATCCTCATCACAAGACCCCAACCCACAGGCCCATAACGCAACGGCATTGGCCCTAAAGGGCGTTGCACAAGGCTGAGTGCGGGCAGGTCAGAGCGGGTGACGGGCTCTTCTGCTCACGACGCGAGGGCGACGTTGTGCATGTGGGCGACGGCCTGGACCGCGTGGTGGAGACCGTCGCCGTGCTGCCGGCAGTCACGCAGGATCTTGTAGTTCTTCATCCGGGAGAAGACGTGCTCGACGCGAGCGCGGACCTTGCGGTGGGCAGAGTAGAGCTCGTCCGGGCCGTTTGGGGTGCGGGACGATGAGGCCGGTGTTGATGTGGGCGCCGTCGCCGAGCACCGTCACCCCCTGGCAATATGAGCCTTTCCCACTCTCAGTCTGACCTGGCGAGATGCAGGGCGAGGACGGCGCGGACGATGCTGCTGATCCGGGTGGGGCAGACGATCCGGGACTACCTAAACGGGGAGAAGACGCCCGGGCAGCGGCGCCAGGCGTCGGACGCGTTCTCGTTCTTGGATCACTGCCGCCAACGTCTTACCGATGACTTCTCTGTCATGTTCAGCGTGTTGAAGTGAGGTAGCCCGCTGGCTCAGCCGATGACTGGGCTCCGGCGTTCGATGAGAACCACGTCGGCCTTGACTGCCTGATTAATCGGTGTCTGCAGCGGCGACCGCCCCGGTAGCGTCGCCGCCGTGACTCCAGCAGATCTCGCAGCCGTCATCACTGACGGCGTACACACGGCCATCCAGTCCGGACGCATCTCAGCAGAGGTGCCCGAGGAGATCCGCGTGGAGCGCCCCCGCCACCGCAGCCACGGCGACTACTCGACCAACATCGCCATGCAACTCGCCAAGTCCGCCGGCCTGCCCGCCCGCGCCGTCGCCGAAGTGCTGGCCCCGCTGGTGAGCGCGGCCAACGGAGTCGCGAAGGCCGAGGTCGCGGGCCCCGGATTCCTCAACATCACGCTGGAAAGCGCAGCGATCGGTGCCCTCGCGCGCGACATCGTCCTGGCCGGTGACGCCTATGGGCGTACAGACCGGCTCGGCGGCCTCCGGCTCAATTTGGAGTTCGTCTCGGCGAACCCCACCGGGCCGGTGCACATCGGAGGGGCCCGGTGGGCGGTCGTCGGCGACGTGCTCGCCCGGCTGCTCGAGGCGGCGGGTGCGGATGTGTCGCGGGAGTACTACTTCAACGATGCCGGTGTGCAGATCGACCGTTTCGCCCGCTCGCTGCTCGCCACGGCGCAGGGCTCTCCGGTGCCCGAGGACGGTTACAGCGGCGCGTACATCGAGGACATTGTCGCTGCGGTCCTGCGTCGGCAGCCCAGGGCCCTGGAACTGCCGGCGGCCGATGCCCTCGCAGCCTTCCGAACAGAGGGCACAGCGCTGATGTTCGACGAGATCAAGACGTCCCTCGCCGCGTTCGGTACCCGCTTCGACGTCTACTTCAACGAGAAGGACCTGCACGACCAGGGCGACCTGGACGCCGCTGTCGCCCGCCTGCGGGAAGGAGGTCACGTTTTCGAGGATGAGGGCGCGGTCTGGCTGCGCACCACGGATTTCGGTGACGACAAGGACCGGGTCCTGGTGAAGAGCGACGGTTCCTGGACGTACTTCACCGCGGACTGCGCGTACTACCTCAACAAGCGGTCCCGGGGCTTCGAGCGGGTCGTCATCATGCTCGGCGCCGACCACGCGGGTTATGTGGGCCGGATGCGGGCCATGGCGGCCTGCTTCGGTGACGACCCGGACACGCACCTGGAGATCCTGATCGGCCAGCTGGTCAACCTGGTCCAGGAGGGGGAGCCGGTCCGGATGAGCAAGCGGGCGGGCACGGTCCTCACCCTCGACGACCTGGTCGAAGCGGTCGGCGTTGACGCCGCGCGGTACGCGCTCGCACGGGCCAGCGTGGATGCGATGATCGACCTCGACATCGACCTGCTCACCCGGCAGTCGAACGACAACCCCGTCTACTACGTCCAGTACGCGCACACGCGGCCGTGCGCCGTGCAGCGCAGGGCGGAGGAAGCCGGGATCGATAAGGGTGCGCCGCAGGACTTCGACCCCTCTCTGCTCACCCACGAGCGGGAGGCCGACCTCCTGCGCATGCTGGCCGAGTTCCCGCAGGTCGTCGCGACCGCCGCCACGCTGCGCGAACCGCACCGGGTACCGCACTACCTGGAGCAGCTGGCCGGCACGTACCACCGCTTCTACGACGCTTGCCGGGTCCTGCCACGGGCTGGCGAAGACCCGGACGACCGCAGCCGGGCCCGGTTGTGGCTGACGGAGGCCAGCAGGCTGGTGCTGCGCAACGGACTGCAGATGCTCGGTGTCTCAGCACCGGAACGAATGTGAGTGCGTCCGCCGACCACCACCACAGACCAATGTGCGGTGCAGGCCGCCCTCGATGAGTTGCTGGACCTGGTGGTGCTCACAGGTCTTCGCTGTCGGAAGGCGTCACGCCCCCCACGGTAGGCAACCAGCTGCGGCCGCTGCCTCGCCCACAACTCCCGACCGCACCACCCGAGTAGGGGAGTGGCGTAGATCGGTGCGGTAGTTGCGAACGGCGGGCTCGGACGGCTTTGAAGCCGGTTTATCCGTGTAGCCAGATCCGCAGTGGACCGACCGCCTCGAAGCCGTGGCGGATGGCAGCCGCCAGGTGATCGCCGTGTTCGTAGCCGACCACCGGCAAGCTCGGGAACAGCCGGTGTACTGCTTTCAGTACGACCGGCCAGGTCGCGTCAGGGCCGCCGTCCGATGCGAAGGCGTTGGAGATTCCGACCACCTGGTCGCTGCGGCTCGCCACCGCTCCGGCGACCACCCGGCCGCTCGCGGACCGTGCGGCGAGCACGAAGGTGGCCGGGTCATCGAGCAGTTCGGGCTGGAAGAGGTCCGCGTGGCCGTCCCCGTCGTCCCAGGCCAGTGCCCAGGCGCGCAGCGTGTCCGGTGTGTCGGCCACGTCCCAGGCAAGATCGGATGCGATGGCGGGTGCACTCGCCGGGCGATGGATCCACTGCGCCTCGACCAGGACCTGGAAGCCGGCCGCGGTCAGGTCGAGGTCGGCGAAGCTGTCCTTGACCGAGGCGCCGGGCGCAGTGGTGTCGATACGTGCCGCCAGCACGGCCGGGTCGACCCCCGGCACGAGCGTCACTGCGTCGGGGTAGTACCGCGGCGTGCGGGCCGGGGCCGCCCAAGCCTCCAGGCCGAACTCGCTCACCAGGCCATGCGATCGGTTCATCGCTGCGCACCACTCGGCGTTGTTACGGGCGGCAGCCTGGAGCATGAACGGCTTCGGCGTAGTCGCGAGCGGATCATGGCCCGTTCCGGGCCGAGTGGCGAACGCTTTTCCGGTGCCGGCAGGAGGCTGCCGCGTTCGAGGGCGCTGGCGTCGTTCCGGCCGGGGCCGCGCGCTTTGTGGTCTCCGTGTGCGCTGGTTGCCAGCACGTCTTTGACAACGTCCCCACAGCCTTGCCAGTGCCGATCGCCATACCGTGCCGAGCGTCGCTGCCGCTTCGACTTCGAACGATGACGCTCGGCCCGCGGATTCCCCGACGCATCGCAGCGTGATCGCCCATGTCACCGGCGGCCTCGACGGCGTCCTGCGAGTTGCCATGGTGCTGCGCAGTCGCAGGTACAGCGTCCGGGACCTCGTGGTCGACGTCCGCGAGGGCAGCGTCGTCAGCGAGATCCGGGCGACAGTCGTCCTCACCACGCAGCAAGCAGATCTTCTCCTCGAACGTCTGCGCCGTCTCACGGCTGTCGTTGACGCCCACACAATCGAGACCGACGTGTCCTGACCGAAGACCGGATCGGCCACCACAACAGCGCATGCCCGAAGCCTGGCGCTACATGGGCCGCGAGCTGCTGGCCCAGGCTCGGCTCCGCCCGCGCGAGTCAGAAACGGACCGGACCGTGCCCATCGAACTCACTGCCGACGCAGGCGAGTTGGACTGGGGGCCGACCGCGCTCGTAGCGGATCCGTATGCATGTGAACTCGTGGAGCCAGGCGAATTAGGTGCGCTGGACGAGGCAGCGGATCTTTCCCAGGCCGGCCTTGGTGGTGTGCCTTTGCGGGCCATCTTCGGTGCCACGTGCCCGGAGCAGGTGGCGGTACTTGTCGTGGTCGTAGCCACGGTCGGAGAACAGCCGGCGCGGCCGGTACCGCGACCGTTCGCGCACCCGGCGGATTTGGGGTATCGCGTCCAGCAGGGGCATCGGTTGTGCGACGTCGTGACGGTTTCCGCTGTTCACGAGACGGCCAGCGCGGTTCCGTGCCTCACCGGCCAGTACAGCTGGGACCCTGCCATCGGGCAGTTCAAGTTAGCGAAGCCCAATAACCCCGTAACTCTGGACATCCTATGGACGTCAGTCTACTGTCCATTTGGTCTGACCAGTAGCCAGGTAGTTCAGCGAAGCAGCTTTCACGGAGGATCTCGTGACCGCAACTGCCCGACCGCCAGACGCGGCGTCGACGCGTGCCGTACCGTCTGTTCCGAGTTCACGCCGTGCGGTTGTCGCCGGCGGCATTGGCAACTTCATCGAGTGGTACGACTACGGCGTTTACGCCGCCCTCAGCCCAGTGATCTCGTCGTTGTTCTTCCCGAACGAGAGCACCGTGGCCTCGACGCTGGCGACGTTCGCGGTGTTCGGCGTCGGCTTCGTGGTACGCCCGCTGGGCGGACTGTTCTTCGGTCAACTCGGCGACCGGCGTGGCCGGCGGACCGCGCTGGGGTTGGCTTTGATCCTGGTCTCGGCGAGCACCCTCGGCATGGGGCTGCTGCCCACGTACGCGGGTGCCGGGCTCGCGGCACCGTTGCTGCTCCTGCTGTTGCGTCTGATTCAGGGTTTCTCGGCCGGTGGGGAGTTCACCGGCTCGGCCACACTGATGATCGAGAATGCCCCGACGGGGCGCCGCGGCCGGGTGTCGAGTTGGCAGCAGTTCAGCGTCATCGCGGGGACGCTGGCCGGCGTCCTGGTCGTCACCGCAATCACCAATTTCGGATCGGCCGGGATGCTGGAGAGCGGCGGCTGGCGCATCCCGTTCCTGGTCGCGCTGCCGCTGGGTGCCATCGGCTTCTACATCCGGTTCCGGATGGAGGACACGCCCCACTTCCAGGCCCTGCGGGATGCCGACGAGATCGCCGAGCGACCGACTGCTGAGGCGGTGCGGACCCAACGCGGTGCCATGCTGACTGCGTTCTTCTTCACCGCTTTGCCCAACATCGGCTTCTACACGTTCCTCACCTACACCCCGACGTTCCTGCGCAACGAGGCAGGCCTGAGCCTCGGCGATGCCTATGTGGTCAATGTCGTCGGAATGATCACCTACGCGTTGCTGACCCTGGTCGTCGGCCGCGTGTCGGACAAGGTGGGCAGGCGGCCGATCCTGATCACCCACGCCGTCGCATTCTTCATATCGGCGGTCCCCATCTATCTGCTGATGTCAAGTGGCTCCTTCTGGGTCGCTGTGGTGGCCCAGTTCCCGGCGATGATGATCATGGCGTGCTATTCGGGTCCGGGCACGGCCGGGCTGACCGAATTGTTCCCGACCCGGCTCCGGTACTCCGGCATGGCGCTGCCGTACAACCTCAGCTCGGCACTGTTCGGCGGGACCGCGCCCTTCATCGCGACGGCGCTGATCGCGTGGCTCGGGACGCCGCTCGCACCTGCGTTCTGGGCGATGGCTGCCGCAATCCCGACGGTGATCGTCTACCTGCGGATGCGCGAGACCGCCTTCGAGCCACTGCAGGATCGATGAGCGCCGGGAACGGACGCCCCGCCGCGGTGGTGACCGGATCGTCGTCAGGGATCGGGCGGGCGTGCGCTGTGGACCTCGCACGCAGCGGCTGGGATGTGGTTGTCCATGGCCTCGACGCAGGCGACGACCTGGCGCAAACCGAGTCACACGTGCGAGCCGAGGGTCGCGGTTGCATCGCGGTGGCGGGCGATGTCGCCGATCCAGCGACCACCCGGGCACTCGTCGAGGCCGCCCAGTCGGCCTTTGGACGCATCGACGGGGTGGTCAGTAACGCGGGCACCGGCATGACCCGCTCGTTCCTCGACCTCGACGACTCGGGGTGGCACGAGCTATGGGCAGTGCACCTCGCGGCGGCGGCCCGACTGCTGCGCACCGCCCATCCGATGCTGGCCGTCCGCGGGGGAGCAGTGGTGGGGATATCGAGCCTGGCCGCAGGCCGCGCGTTGAGCGGCCGGACGGGCTATGGCGCGGTGAAGGCGGGACTCGAGGGGCTCGTTCGCCAGCTCGCCGCCGAGTGGGCCGAGGCCGGGATCCGGGTGAACGCGGTGGCCCCGGGCACGATCCGTACGCCGCTGGTAGAGCGCAACCTCTCGCGCGGCCTGCTCGACGAGCAGGGCGTACTGGGACGTACTCCGATGCGCCGTCTCGGGGCGCCCAGCGAGGTCGCCTCCGTCGTGCGCTTCCTGCTGTCGGCCGATGCCTCCTACGTCACTGGCCAGACCCTCGCCGTCGATGGCGGCTGGTCGATCTACGGAGGGTGGTCGTGACCGTCACCAGCATCCCCGAACCGCGATCGGAGTGAATACCTTGTCGGTCGCCATGGACGTCCAGCAGGCGGGGCCCAACCGCACTGCCGTGACGGCAGCTCAACACAGCCTGAACCGGATCCGCGACCGTGATCCCGAACTGCATGCCTTCCTCACGATCTGCCCCGAGCAGGCGCTCGCCGATGCCGAAGCAGTCGACGGAGCGCCAGAGCGCCTGGGGCCGATGCACGGCATCCCCTTCTCGGTCAAGGACACCTACGCGACCCGCCACGTCCGCACCACATTCGGTTCCGCGGTGTTCTCCGATCACGTTCCGGTGCAGGACGCTCCCGTGGTAGCCCGTATCCGGCGCGCGGGGGGAATCATGGTCGGCAAGACCAACACCCCCGAGTTTGCGATCTACATCCGCACGGTCAACGAACTGCAGCCGGAGACGCTCAACCCGTGGGACCCGACCCGGATCTGCGGCGGGTCCAGCGGTGGTGCCGCAGCCTCCGTGGCCGCCGGCCTGACCCCAGTCGCGCTGGGAAGTGACGGCGGGGGATCGGTGCGCATCCCCGCGGCCCTGTGCGGTGTCGTCGGACTCAAGCCGTCCCGCGGCGCGACACCGGCCGGTGGCGGGTTCATCGGTACCCGCCGATTCTCCGTCCCCGGCCCGCTGGCCTTGCGGGTCGAGGACGCTCGCGCGATGTGGCACGCCATGCGGGGGCCGGTCGACGCCGAGCGGAGCACCCGCACCTTCGTCGACCGCGACGCCGCGCTCCGTTCCGGGCGTCACGGCTGGCGTCTGCGCTGGGTCGCTGACAGCGGCCGGGACGCCACCTGTGAGGTGGTCGACGCAGTCCGCTTCGCGGTGGGACGCCTCGCCCTCCTCGACGGCGTAGAGGTCGACGACAGCCGGCTCGGCCTGGACACCCCCCGGTTCGCCGATCCCTTCTACGACGCCATGATGGCCGACCGACTGGCCACCGGAGGGGACCGGATGATGACCGACGCAGCCTCGCGCGATCTCCTCTCCAGCTACACACGCCACCATTTCAAGCGGGCCGCCGCCGTCAGTGGCACGCAGTACTCGCAATCGCTGGGCTGCGGGGACGCCGCCGCAGACCACCTCGACATGCTGCTCGACGGCGTCGACTTCCTGGTAACGCCCACCACCGGTGTGATCGCGCCGGAGGGCGCGGGCGGTCCGATTGACGCCCTACCCGAGGACGCCCGCCGCGAGCTGGTCGCCTACACCTTCCTGGCCAACTACACCGGCTACCCAGCGATCACGGTGCCGTGCGGGAGCGTGGCGGGAATGCCGGTGGGGCTGCAGGTACTGGGCCGTCCCGGAGCGGAGGACCGGCTCCTGGACGTGGCCGACGCGGTTCAAGAGCACGTATTCCCACCCCGCCCCGCACCGTGGCCGGCGAGTCCGGCTACAGGCAGGTGAGGTCGTGCGGGTTTCACGCGTCCGGCTCCAGCAGCACCGCAAGTCGGTGCCGCTCGTCCTCGTCGAGGGCGCCGGAGTAGCCCTCGTAGAGGGTCTGGCCGGCCAAACGAGCCGCGGTGTCGCCGTCGCGCTCGGCGATCGCGGCGAAGATGCGGCGGTGCTCCGCGATGAACTCGCGCTGTGCCTGCTGCGCACCGGCCGAGGGACCGACGGCCCCGGCCACCAGATCGAGGGTCGCATCTCGGATCACGCCGCCGACGATGCCGAGCAGGCGGTTCCCTGCCGCCTCCCGGACAACCGCATGGAAATCGTCGTCCGCCGCAGCGAAGCTGGGGGCGTCGGTGGCGGCCTCCATCGCCTCGATCGCCGCCTCCATCCGCTCGAGGTGCTCGTCCGTCCGCAAGTGAGCCGCGAGCCTGTTGGCGGCCGCGCCGGCGATAATCCGGTACTGGACGAGCTCAACGACCGGTATCTCCTCCATCCGCACCGCGCCCCGCAGCATCCTGGTCAGGCCCGGGGTCACCGAGCCGCAGACCTCGGGCCCGCTTCGGCTGCCGGGGCTGGTCCTCACGAGCCCCATGCTCTCCAGAATCCGCAGCGCTTCGCGGACCGTGGACCGACCCACCCCAAAGTCCTCGACCAGCGTCCGCTCAGGCGGAAGGAAGTCCCCCGGGGCGTACTCCCCGGAGTAGATCGCAGACTCGATCTGCTGGACGACCGCCTCGAAGGCCCGCTTCTTGTCTACCGGTGTGAACATCGCTCCCCAGTCCCATCCCCCAAGTTGCGCCCGACACAACCACTCACTCAACCTAGCATCTGGTCAGACCACACCGACGGACAGCGTCCCGTGAAAATCCCGTCTGGAGCACAACGATGACTACGCCCGTCCTGCTGACCTTCGACATGGACGCCGAGCTCCTTTGGACGGCCCGCGACCCCGCCGGGGCGAACAAGCCGGTCTGGGTGTCCCAGGGGCACTACGGCCCGAATGTGGGGCTGCCCCGGATCCTCGCCCTGCTGCGCCGCTACGACATCGCGGCCACCTTCTTCGTCCCTGGCCAGGTTGTGGAGCGCTACCCCGCCCAGATCGAGGCGATCTTGGAGGCCGGACTGACCATCGAGCACCACAGCCACACCCATGCCTGGTCGGAGAACCTCAGCGAGGAGCAGGAGGCCGAGGAGTTTCAGCTTGCTGCGGACGCCATCGTGAAGGCAACGGGCCGCGCGCCCCAGGGCTGGCGCTCACCCGCCGCGGAGCTGACCCCGCACTCGGTGAAGCTGATGGAGAAGCACGGCATGCGGTTCTCCTCCAATCTCTTCGATTCCGACTCGGCCCACCTGCTCGACACTCATGACCGCACTACGGACATCGTCGAGCTCCCGTTCGCCTGGGCCCTTGTCGACACCCCGGTCTTCATGTACACCAACCGCGTGACCGGGCGGGTGATGTCGGCGCCCTCGGCGGTGCTCGAGACCTGGACCCGGGAGTTCGACGGCCTGCTCGAGGAACCGGGCACGCACTTCATGCTCGGCATGCACCCGCAGATCATCGGCCGGCCGTCCCGCATGTGGGTTCTGGAGCAGACGATCCGGCACGCGCTCGCCTCCGGGCGCGCGGAGTTCCTGTCCTGTGCCGACTACGCCGAGCGGGTCCGCCCGACGCTCCTCGCTGCGCGGGAGGGCAAGTGAGCACCGACGTCCGTCCAAGCGTCGCAGTCGTCACAGGGGGCGCCAGCGGGATCGGCGCTGCCGTGGTCGCTCGGCTGCGGGCCAGTGGCACCGCTGTGGTGGTGGCGGACCTTGTCCCAGGCATGGGGGAAGAGCAGGTGGACGTCACCGACGGCACGTCCGTCCAGGCACTCGCCGAACGGGTCGCCGCCGCCCACGGGCACCTTGATCTGCTGGTGCACTGCGCCGGGGCCGTCGCCGTCGGAGCGGTCGACACCGACATCGAGACGGCGGAGGAGGACTGGCATCGGGTCTTCTCCGTCAACGTGACGGGGGTGTGGACGGTCAGCCGAGCGTTGCTGCCTCTGATGGGCGAAGGCGGGGCGATCGTGGTCGTCTCATCCGCCGCCGGGGTGCGGCCGATTCCCGAGATGGCCGCTTACGTCGCGTCCAAGTCCGCAGCGGTGGGGCTGAGTCGCTCGATGGCCCTGGACCTCGCCCCGCGGGGCATCCGGGTGAACTGCGTGTGTCCTGGCCTGGTCGACACCCCCCTGGCCAGGACTACCCAGAAGCAGCGCTCGTCGGCCGAACGCGCGAACGTCGCCGAGCGGCGAGGCTACCTGATCGGAAGAGAAGGCACGGCCGAGGAGATCGCCGACGCTGTGATGCTGGCCGGGACCAATGGCTACCTCACCGGATCGACCCTCGTCGTCGACGGTGGTCGATCGCTGCACTGACCACAGCTTGCCCCACACCCAGAGCAATGGAGTTCTGAGCCTCTCGAGCCGCTCGAGGGGACCGGGTTCGACGCCTCGGCACGGTGCGGGCCGCCCTGTGTAACGGTGTCTGAGGCCCAGATCGCCCGTTGGCTGGGCCGGAGCCGTAACCCCGGTGCACCAACTGCACAACCTGCTGCTGAGTGTTGTAGTTGAACTTGGGCATGTGGCCCCACGACGCCTGACCTCGGCGGCACCGGATCGACCGCCGAGGTCACCACCGCCGTCGTCGATGCACTGACCAACGCGTGCGTTCCGACCTGCCGTCACAGCGTGTTCCCTGGAAGGAAGCCAAGCATGTCGAAAATCGCCGTCGTTGGCTGCGGCGCCATGGGCTCCGTCTACGCGGGCCTCATGCAACGAGCCGGCCACGAGGTCCACGGCGTGTGTCTCTGGCCGGACCACGTGGCCGCAGTCAACGCCAATGGCCTGCGAGTGCACGGCGCGAGCGGTGACCACACGGTGAACCTCGCCTTCATGGGCACGAGCACCGACGGGATCGGCGTCTGCGACTTGGTCATCATCGCCACCAAGGCGTTCGACGTCGAAGCCGCAGCCGAATCCGTGCGTTCCATCGTCGGGTCGGACACTGTGATCCAAACCATCCAGAACGGCCTCGGCTCGCCTGAACGCGTCGCGGGCATCCTGGGCACAGAGCGCCTCGCAATCGGGGTCGTCGGCGGCTTCGGCGCATCGGTGCCGTCGCCGGGCGTCGCCCACCACAACGGCATGGAGATGATCCGCTTCGGCGCCTTCCAGGACCTCCCTCGTCCCGCACTCGAAGCCTCCGCTGAGATCTGGCGGTCTGCCGGATTCACCGTGAAGCTCTTCGGCGACACCGACCAGATGGTGTGGGAGAAATTCATTGTGAACGTTGCGTTCTCCGGCACTACATGCGCGACAGAGTTGACGATCGGCCAGGTCATGGACAATCCGTCCGCCTGGGCCGTGGCGGAGGCCAGCGCTCGGGAAGCTGTCGCGGTTGCCAAAGCCGCCGGGATCACCCTCGGCGTCGGCGACCCGATCGAGTACGTACGGACACTCGGTTCCAAGATCCCGAATGCCAGGCCGTCCATGCTACTGGACTACATTCTCAAGCGGCGTGGCGAAGTCGACGCGATCGTCGGACAGGTCGCCGTCTTGGGAGAGAGGTACGGGGTTGCCACTCCCGTCACCCGGACGGTCGCCGATCTCATCAGGGCCCGGGAATCGGGATATGTAGAACAAGGCTGAACCGGAGAGCACCGCAAACGCGCAAACCGCTGTCCACCGGTTCGCCTGCGCTCTGCGCACTGACAGTCCGGTCTTCGCACGCACGTTCACGGCCCGGACAAGCGCTCCACAGCGCCCCGCGCAGCGAGCGAGACGCGGTCGTAGCCCTGCCGGTTGGGAGCATGCGTTGGCCTCGATGCCCATACCCGAACGCGGACGACCCCGATCGCGCACAGGGCCGCGAGGAGGATGCTGGCCACGATGCCGGCGTGACGGGTTGTCATCGACGTCGCGACCAGCGGCGCAATCTCGCCCCTGAGAATGCCGTAAGGGCGCAGCCCCAGCCGGTCGCGACGTGTACCAGCTTCGGCAGGGGCGCTCCCGGCGGCCCCACCGTCAGCCCGGCGAGACACCCTTCTCGCTATCCAAGCCATCTTCTGTCGCCTGGTGAGCGCAGATCACTCCTGCGCTCGCGCAGCTTGGCGATGGCGTCGGGGAACATGCTCCTCGCCAAGCACTCGCGGGCGCTGTACCGCTCCCCTGCGCCTGGTCGCTCTCGCGGGCTCGGCGCCGACTGGGCAGTGCACCGCTGCGCCGCATGTTCGAAATCTTGGCAGGCCCCGTGGCCACTCCGACGCAGGCCGAGTCTTTCTACAGCAAGCTGCGGGTGGACGCCGTGGACGCCGTGGACGGTACGACCCTATGTGTCCCGGACGAGGAGGCGGTGACCCGGGAGTACCGCAAACACATCGGCGAGGTGTAGGAGTTCGGCTACCCCCTTCTGCGCCTGGCGGCGCTGGTCGAGTGCGGCACCCGCGCGGTCCTCAGCGCAGTCTTCGGCCCGGATGCGACCGTGAACTCGGCTACGCGCGCTGCCTGCTGGACCGCTTGGACGCTTCGATGGTGCTGCGGGTCAATACACCTAGGGCGCGTATCGAGTCGTGATCGGTCTGTGGGACCTTCCCGCGGCGGTGCCAGGCGTCTTGATAGATCGTCTTCCATGACGCCGGTGCAACGGACGTCTGCAGAGGGGGAGTCATCGGGCCGTATCTGCCGATTGGCAGATACGGCCCGTATCCCGAGCGGCTGCACCAGCAGTTCGAGGGCGTGATCTGGCGGTTCAGGACGGGCGGGCGGTGGCGGGTGATGCCTGCTGGGTTCGGCTTCTGGCTCACTGTCCATAATCGTTTCTGTGAGTGTGGCCGTCGGCGGCTGCCTCGTGCAGCGCTGTGTCCCGGGCTGCGTCCTGATCACGACCACCGCCGTGGTGGGCCTCGCTGCCCTGCTCCTGATCCCGCTGCGTGCCCCGCTGGCCTTCGGTGTCGTTTGGGGCCTGCTCTAGGCGCTTGGCTCCATCAATGTGGTCGTCTGGTTCACTTTGCGGCAGTAGGTCGTCCCCCGCGGGCTGCTGGGCCGGGCCTCGCCGGCACCCCGCATGCCGGGCGTCGCGTTCGATCCCGCGGCGGCCTTTTTCGCCGGGGTCGCGGCTCTGGCGCGTCTCTCGCCGCTGTGCACCCCTGGGGGGTGTGATCGAGGGCGTGGTGGTGTCGAGTCCGCCGCCGGTACGCGAACGGGCTGGCCCCTGACGGGCCTGATGGGCCGGACCGCGCGGGTGGTTTCCGTACGTGTGACGGAACTGGAACTTTCCCCTACGACCTGCCCATTTCCCCCCGCCCTGCTGAACGCGCCCGCGCTCCGCGCGTCCTTTGGTTGTCGGTGCGGGCGAGTGCCGCGGGCGGCGAGGTGTCCGTAGTGCGTCCGTACGGGGAGGACGGAAGTGGCGCGCCCAGGGGAACCTCTGGTCGGCCGCAGCGCGGTGCGCGGCCTGCTGGCCGGGGCCGTGCCCCGGCTCGGGGGACGGGCCGGGGCACGCGGTGGCGGTCATGTTCGGGGTGCTGGAGAGCGAGGAGGTCGTCTCCTGTCCGCAGGGGTCGCCGTTCGCTGGTCGAACGCGGGGGAACATAGGTTGACTTGTGCGTTTTGCACGGTGGGTTCATGACGTGTATGACTGTCCGCTTCCCCGGGTGGGGTGGAACTCTCGACCGTGCTGCCTCGAGGGGGAGGGACGATGGACAAGCGGTACGAGGTCTACTGTCTGGTCGACCGCGTCTTCTACGAGACGCCGGACCGTTTGGACCATGTGTTCGCTGTTGGCGGCAAATCCGCCGCTGCCCGCTTCGAGGCGGCGCAGCGGCCGGTCCCCGAAGCGTGGCGGAGCTCCGTGGTGGGGGACTGGCTGCATTTCACGCCGGTCGACGAGCAGGGCGAGCCGCGTGCGGGGCTGCCGCGGCAGGGCTGGAAGATTCATGTCTCGGCGTGTCTCGACAACGCGGAGAAGACCGCCGCGCACGTGTGGGATTACTGCGTGCCGCGGGGTATCCCGTTCAAGTTCGTGCCCAGTGTCCCGCTGCTGTACTTGCGTAATTCGAAGTATGCGCGCCGTGGTTACAGCGGTAAGTTCGCCACCCTCTATCCAGCCAACGAGAGCGAGCTGCGCCGGATCCTGGAGGAGTTGGGCGCACTGCTGGACGGTGAGGTGGGGCCGTACATTCTCAGTGATCTGCGCTGGAACAAGGGTCCGTTGTATGTGCGTTACGGCGGCTTCGCTATACGCAATTGCGTGGATGAGAACGGTGTCGTGGTCCCCGCGATCGAGGACCCGGACGGCCGGCTCGTTCCCGATCGCCGGGGCCCGGCCTTCCAGCCGCCGGAGTGGGTGACGCTCCCGGAGTTCCTGCGCCCGCATCTCGAGGCGCGGAGTGCCGTCAGCACCGAGGACTTGCCGTACCGGATCGAGCGGGCGCTGCACTTCTCCAATGGTGGTGGGGTCTACGAGGGCACCGATACGCGGACCGGTGAGAAGGTCGTCCTGAAGGAGGCCCGGCCGTATGCGGGACTCGCGGGGGACGGGGCGGATGCCGTGACCCGGCTGGAGCGGGAGCGGGCCGCTCTGGAGCGGCTCGCCGGTCTGGGTGTCGCGCCGGAGGTGCGGGACTGGTTCACTCTCGGCGAGCACTGCTTCCTCGTCATGGAGTTCCTGGACGGCCGCCCCCTCAACTCCTTCTTCGCGCGGCGTCATCCCCTGCTGACGCCCGAGCCGGACCCGGACGCGGTCGCCGAGTACACCCGCTGGGCGCTGGAGGTGCATCGCGCCGTCGAGGCTGCGGTGGCGGCTGTGCATTCGCGGGGGCTGGTCTGCAACGACCTGCACATGTTCAACATCATGCTCGCGCCGGACGAACGGACCGTGTGGCTGGTCGACTTCGAGGCGGCCACGCCCGTCGGCGAACACCGCGGCCAGATCATGGCCCACCCCGGTTTCGTCGCCCCGGCCGATCGCGAGGGCTACGACGTCGACCACTATGCCCTGGCCTGTCTGCGGATCGCGCTGTTCCTGCCGCTGACGACGCTCCTGGCCGTCGACCGGGACAAGGCCGCCCACCTCGCTGAGATCACGGCCGGACAGTTTCCTGACCTGCCGCCATCGTTCCTCGACGAGGCGGTACGGGTCATCACGGGCGACCAAAAGCCCGGCGTGGCGCCTTACCTGCCTGTTGATCCGGCAAACCGGCCCGAGGGCCCTGCCTCGATGGCCCGGGCGATCCTGCGTTCCGCGACGCCCGGCCGCAACGACCGGCTCTTTCCCGGTGATATCGCTCAGTTCGAGGACGGTGGCGGTCTCGGTATGGCGTACGGTGCTGCCGGTGTCCTCTATGCCCTGGAGGAGTCGGGCAGCGGGCGCTGGGAGCAGGGCGAGGAATGGCTCCTGGATCACACCGATCCGCCGCCCGACGGGACACGGCTGGGCTTCTACGACGGCCTTGCCGGGGTGGCGTATCTCCTCGACCGGCTCGGACACACCGGCCGCGCCCTCGACCTCATGGGCCGTGTCCTGGACGAGAATTGGCAGATCCTCGGCCCGGACCTTCACGGCGGGCTCGCGGGCCTCGGGCTCGCTCTCGACCATCTCGCCCGGACGACGGGGGAGTCGGGGCTGCGCGAGCACGCGCTGACAGCGGCGCGCATCCTCGCCCAGAAGGACCCTGCAGCGGGCAAGCGCGCGGGGCTGCTCCGGGGCGCGACCGGCCCGGCATTGCTTTTTCTGCGGTTGTACGGGTCCACCGGCGAGCCCGCGCTTCTCGATTACGCGGCGTCTGCGCTGCGTGCCGATCTGGCGCGGTGCGTCCTAGACGGCAGCGGCGCGCTCGCCGTGGATGAGGGTTTCCGTACGATGCCGTATCTCGGCTCGGGCAGTGTCGGGATCGGCACGGTTATCGAGGACTACCTCGTCCACTGCCCGGGCGACGAGGAGTTCGCGCGGGCCAGGGACGCCATCGCGCCGTTGGCCCGGTCGCGGTACTACGCGGAGCCCGGCCTTTTCGAGGGGCGTGCCGGCATGATCCTGCACCTTGCTCGTGTGGGGGCGCCGCGTGTCGAGGTGGAGGCGCAGGTCGCCGCGCTCGGCTGGTACGCCGTGCCCTACGAGGGCGAGATCGCCTTCCCCGGCGATCAGATGATGCGGCTCTCGATGGATCTTGCCACCGGCACCGCGGGCTGTCTGCTCGCTCTCGGCGCGGCTGACGCCGGGCATCCGGCGTCGCTGCCCTTCCTGCCGCCGCTTCCGGCCTTGCTTCACAGCCCGCTGCAGGCGTTCGGCGGCGGCCCACAGACCGGCCCGACCAGGGTCGTGACAGAAAATCAACCCGTCCCCACGGAATGACGGAAAGGATGATCGACATGGCACTTCTCGACCTCCAGACCCTCGACGTCCCTGAAGACGACGACCTGGGCGCCCAGAGCGCTGCCAGCAAGGGGTGTGGCAACAGCGCGCTCAGCCTGCTGCTGTGCGTCTGAGCGGGCCCACCCAGTGACACCGGGGTATTTGCCCCGCCGGCCCCGGACGGCTCCGTTCGCCGTCCGGGGCCGGTGTCGTGTGGGGCCGGCCGACCAAGTGGATCAGGAAGACTCCCTCATGCCCGAAGCCCCAACCGTGGCACGGCAGTTTCTGCGGGACACGGTGCGCCGTAGTGCCGCGCCCGCCGCGGTCGTCCTGGTGGTCAGTGTGCTGCTGGCTGCCACCGAGCTGGCGCTGCCCGCTGTGTTCGGGCGGACGCTCGATCTGCTGTTGTCCGGGCGGCAGGGGGAGGCGGGGTCGTGGCTGGTGCTGTGTGCCGCCCTCACGGTGGCCTGCGTGGTGCTGGGAGCACTCGACGACGTGGCCAGGGCTGAGGGCACCGCACGTGCCACGGCCCGTATCCGCGGCAGAGTGTTGGGGCATCTGCTGGATTGCGGGCCGCGGGCGGGTGAACGGTTCGCGCACGGCGATCTTGTGGCGCGGCTGGTCGGGAATGCTGCTCAGGCGGGGACGGTGCCGGTGGCGCTCTCCGCTCTGTTCGCAGCTGTTCTCATGCCGGTGGGCGGGCTGGTCGCCCTGGCTCTCACCGATGTGTGGACCGCGCTCGTCGTGCTCGCGGGGATGCCTCTGCTCGCTTTGTTCCTCAAGGTGTTTGTCCGTGCTTTCGGTGACAGTGGTGCCGCGTATCTGCGTGCTCAGGGGGAGATCGCGGGGCGTCTGACGGAGGCCTTGCGCGGGGCCCGGACCATCGCTGCCGCTCATACCCATGAGCGGGAAGCGGCCCGCATTCTGGCGCCGCTGGCCGAACTGTCCCGGCAGGCGCACCTCTTGTGGCGGATCATGGGCCGTTCCACCGCGCAGTCCGCCGCGCTGCTGCCCCTGTTGCAGGTCGCTGTGCTGGTTGTCGCCGGGCTGCGGGTCGCGGCGGGGGAGTTGAGCGTGGGCGGGCTGCTGGCCGCTTGGCGCTACGCCGGTCTGGCCACCGGCGCCGCAGGGCTCGTCGGCCAGATCAGCGCTCTGGTGCGCGGTCGTAACGCGGCGGTGCGGCTCGGCGAGGTGCTCGCCGAACCTGTCACCCTGTACGGGCCGGTCGATGAACTCCCGCCCGGCAGCGGCATGGTGGAGTTTCGGGGCGTCACGCTGAGGCGCGCGGGCCGGGAGGTGTTACGCGGCATCGATCTGCGGCTGCCGGGCGGCGTGGCGATCGCCGTCGTCGGGCGCTCCGGCAGTGGCAAGTCGGCGCTGGCCGCCTTGGCCGGGCGGCGTACGGACCCGGACACGGGCACGGTCCTCCTCGACGGCGTCCCGCTCGCCTCACTCACCCGCGAGGCGCTGCGCCGCGCGGCCGGGTACGCCTTCGAGCGGCCCGCGCTGCTCGGCCACACCCTGGGCGGCACGATCGCCTTCGGCGCGTACGACCCCGGCGAGGCGGCCGTCACCGACGCGGCCCGCGCCGCCTGCGCCGACGACTTCGTGCGCCGGCTGCCCCACGGCTACGACACGGCGTGCACAAACGCGCCGCTGTCCGGCGGGGAGATCCAACGCCTGGGCCTGGCACGGGCTTTCGCCCATGCCGGCCGGCTGCTCGTCCTCGACGACGCCACCTCCAGCCTCGACGCCGTCACCGAACGGAAGGTCTCCCGCGCCCTCCTGCACGACAGCGCCGCCCGCACCTGCCTGATCATCGCCCATCGCGGCTCCACGGCAGCCCGCGCCGAGCTGGTGGTGTGGCTGGAGGACGGGCAGGTCCGTGCGACGGGACGGCACACGGACCTGTGCCAACTCCCGTCCTACCGGGCGGCGTTCGCCGGGGAGACCACCGATGGCTGAGGCGAAGGGGAAGCCGTGGATGCCGGAGACGGTCCGGGCTGTGCTTCCGCATCTGCGCCGGACGCTCCGCGCTGTCGTTGGGCTGCTCGCTTGGTCGGTGCTGGAGATGGGTCAGACGTTCCTCCTCGGGTACGCGCTTGCCCGCGCGCTCGACGACGGGTTTCTGCGCGGTGAGACCGGTACCGGAATGGGGTGGCTCGCGGCGGCCGGGATCGCGGTGGTGCTCGGGGCGTTCGGGCTGGGCCGGGTGCACCTGGCGCTCGCGGGAATCGTGGAGCCGATGCGTGACGCGCTCGTCCGTGGGATCGTGCACCGCGCGCTGCACGGCGCGGACGGGGCGGCGGTGTCGCAGCTGACGTATCAGACGGAGATCGGCCGTGACACCTTCGCGAATCTGCTGCTGGTGTCTCGCACTTTCGTGCTCTCGGCGGGTGCGGCACTGGTGGGCCTGCTCGCGCTGGCGCCTGTCCTGCTGCTGGTCGTCCTGCCGCCGCTGCTGGCCGGGCTTGCCCTGTTCGTGGCGAGTCTGCGGCCGCTGGCCCGGCGCCAGGAGACGTTCCTCGCCGCCGACGAGGCCCTCGCGGCCGATCTGGGCAGCGTGGTGGCGGGGTTGCGGGACATCGCGGCCTGCGGTGCCCAGCCCCGGGTGGTGGCCGATGCCGCCGTCCGGATCGACGCGGAGCTGCGGGCGGCTCGCGCCCTGGCCCGCTGGGGCATGCTGCGGGATCTGGCCGTCGGTGTCGCGGGCCACCTGCCCGTCATCCTCCTGCTGGCCTGCGCCCCCTGGCTGCTCGGCCACGGCGTCACCCCCGGTGCCCTCGTCGCGGCCCTCGCCTACCTCACCCAGTCCCTGCTCCCCGCCCTCGAGAGCCTCATCCTCTCCCTGGGCACCACCACCGCCCGCCTCGCGGTGGTCCTGCGCCGCCTCACCCCCGAGGGCACGGACCCGCTCGAGGACACGGACCCGGTAGCCCCGGGGCCAGGGCCGGCCCAGGAGGCGCGGCCGTCCACCGCCGCCGTCCCGCACCGGCTGCCGGCCGAGACCACGCGCACCGCCGCCGGCCCCGGACCGGACCGGCGGGCCGGCGCCAAGACATCCGAGCCCCCGCACCCAGAGCCCGGGGTTTCGCCGACGTGGCGTACGCCTGGTTCCACAGTGCCCCCATCCACAGTGCCCCCGTCCGTCGTCTCGTTGCGCGGTCTCACCTTCGCTTACGGGCCCCACGCCGAACCCGTGCTGCGCGGCCTGGACCTCGACCTCGCCCCGGGAGGGCATCTCGCGGTGGCCGGGCCCAGCGGGATCGGGAAGTCCACGCTGGCCGCGCTGATCGCCGGAGTGCTGGTGCCGGACGGGGGCGAGGTGCGGCTGTGGGGCGAGCCGGTACGCGGGCAGAGGCCGGGGGAGCTGGCGGCTCTGCGGGCGCTCGTGCCGCAGGAGGCGTATGTGTTCACGGGGACGGTGCGCGAGAACGTCACGTATCTGTGCCCCGCCCCGCCTAGCGACGCCGCTGTCCTGGCCTCGTGTGCCGCCGTCGGGGCGGACGGGCTGGTCTGGCGGCTGGGCGGCCCGGACGGGCAGGTCGATCCCCAGTCCCTGTCCACCGGGGAACGGCAGTTGCTGGCGCTGGCGCGGGCGCATCTCGCGCCCGCACCCCTCGTCCTGCTCGACGAGGCGACCTGCCACCTCGATCCGGCCGGCGAGGCCCGCGCGGAGCGAGCCTTCGCCGGGCGGGCGCGCGGGCGGCCGGGGGGCGCCCTGGTCGTCGTTGCGCACCGCATCAGTTCGGCCCGCCGTGCCGACCGCGTCCTGGTGATGGACGGCACGCACACCGACTGCGGCACGCATGAGGAGCTGCTCGTGCGCTCGCCGCTCTACCGTGATCTGGCGGGGAGTTGGGCGGATGGGTCATACCCAGCCTTCGCCCAGACAGATCCGGATGGCGTCGATCCGGTTGCGGGCGCCGGTCTTGCGGGTGATGGCCGCCATGTAGTTCCGGATGGTCCCGGTGGACAGATGGAGGCTGCCGGCGATCTC